>CACBOY010000005.1 GCA_902540995.1 uncultured SAR86 cluster bacterium | reverse complement strand
TTATTAGACTTTTTTCAAGCTTTTCATGAAATAAGACATCAGGTAAATGTTGAAAATGTATTCTGCTTTTTTTTGAAGATTCTTCCAATGACATTTGAAAATCGAGAACGTTTAAAATTTCCTGTAATACACTTGTGATTATTGTTGAGCCTCCAGGAGAACCAGTTATTAAAAAGGGTTTTTTGTTTTGAAAAACTATTACAGGTGACATAGAAGAAAGAGGAGTTTTTTTAGGTTCAATTTTATTTGCTTCTGATCCTACTAAGCCATATGCATTTGGATATCCAGGTTTTGATGAAAAATCGTCCATTTCATTATTCATTAGAATTCCTGTTTCAGACGGTATTATGCCTGAGCCATATGCAGTGTTTAGGGTATAAGTATTACTAACTGCATTTCCCCATTTATCTACAATAGAGAAATGCGTTGTTTCTTCTCCTTCTATTACGTTCACTTCTTCTTTTTCAGGAAGTTTCTCCCTTTGAATCAATTGGTAAATATTGTCTGCGTATTTTTTTGAGGTTAGTAAATCCTGTGGGACTTCATAAAAGTCAGGATCTCCAAGATACTTGGCTCTGTCTTTATAAGCAAAATCCATAACAGCAATTAAGATTTTTATATATTCCTCTGAATTATGATCAAGTTTGCTTAGATTAATGTTTTCAAGAATATTTAACATCTGAATCAACGCAATTCCTCCCGAGCTAGGAGGAGCCATAGAACATATTTTATAGTCTCTATAACTTCCGCAAACTGGCTTAAGAACTCTTAATTCATATTCGTTTAAGTCCTTCAGACTCAAAATACCGCCATTTCTTTGAAAATAATTTGAAATTTTTTTTGCTGTATTTCCTGAATAAAATTCATCTTTTCCGTTCGAAGATATTCTTTCCAAAGTATCAGCAAGATTTTTCTGTACTAATATATCCCCTTCATTAAATCCATCAGGTCTTGTAAAGATCTTTTTTGCATCTTTATTTTTTGAGAACTTTTGTTTGTACTTATTTAAATTTTTTGATTGAAAATCAGATAAAACAAAGCCATATCTTGCTAATTTAATTGATGGCTCAATTAAAGATTTAATGTTAATTTTTCCAAACTTTTCTGAAGCATAGAACATACCAGCTACTGTCCCAGGAACTCCAGAAGCTAAAATAGAGTTTAAACTTTTTCCTTTGATAACTTTTCCAGAATCATTTTGAAACATTTTTTCAAAAGACTTAATTGGGGCTCGTTCCCTATAATCAATACTTAATGTTTGGTTTGTTTCTGCTAAATGGATTAACATAAAACCTCCACCGCCAAGATTACCAGCTGAAGGATTTACGACAGCTAGTGCAAATGCAACAGCCACAGCGGCATCAATAGCATTTCCGCCATTTTCTAAAACTTTCATTCCTATATCAGTAGCAAGATGATGCCTTGTGGCAACCGCATAAGATTCTGACTTTAAATACGAAAAATTAGAGAATAATAGGATTATGAAAAATGCTATTACTGAATACTTTAAATTAAATTTTACGCTAATTTGGCTTATCTTCAGTATGCCTTTCACCATTAAATATAGCAGCAAATTCTAAAATCTCACTGGACTCATTAAAAACTCTATGAAAGGCTCCGTCTGGAACGGGTATAACATCTCCCTGCTTAACCTCAAATTTTGAATCATCAATTTGCATTATTCCCGTTCCTTTATAGAAAACATAAACTTCCTCTTGGCCTTCGTGTTTATGGCCTGAGGTGCTTTTATTTGGATTTAACTTAGTTATGCTAGGGACGAGTTTAGATAAAGAATTGTTATCTAGAACAACATATCTTTCGTCTTCTTTGACAATATGCCAATTATTATTCATGTTTAAATTATATATGATTCAACTTTTTTTATCATTTTAGAAATATTTTTTGAGGCCGTTAACTCTCTTCCTAAAACAATATAATCATTTCCATTTTTTGTAGCTTCTTCTAAAGTCGCTACTCTTGATTGATCATCATTTTTCTGCTGAATTCTAATACCTGGAGTTACTGTAATAAAATCTTTACCTAAAACTTTTTTAATTTCAGGAACT
The DNA here is from genome assembly GCA_902540995.1 of uncultured SAR86 cluster bacterium. Classification (GTDB taxonomy): domain Bacteria; phylum Pseudomonadota; class Gammaproteobacteria; order Magnimaribacterales; family AG-339-G14; genus MEDG-81. Next base: position 83,764 of record CACBOY010000005.1, on the reverse strand, counting down.
TCTTTTACTGAACACACAACTCCATCTAAGTTATTTTTTTTTGCACTGAATGAAAGAATTTTTACTAATTTAGAGATTTCTACTTTAAAACCCAAATCTTTAATATTTTTTTCACTAAGACTTGTAAGAACCGACACGCCGATTAAAAGAGCACCACTTTTTGTGTATTCTCTTGCTTCTGATGCAGCTTGAATCATCTCTTCTCCACCTAAAAGATGTATATTTGTCATCCAAACTTTATGATTAAGTAAGTTTTTCAGAGCTTTATAAACCGTATTAGGAATATCATGAAGCTTTAAGTCTAAAAAGATATCAAAACCTTTTTTATTCAAATTTTCTAAAATTTTAGGACCTTCACCAGCATAGAGCTGCTTTCCAATTTTTAGTCTATAAATTTCTGGATCTAAAAGCTTTACAATGGAGTTCACTTCTTCTAATGAATCGAAATCCAACGCTACAATAATTTGCTTAGGTTTGAGAATTTTCATCTTTCTTATCAAAAACCTTTGAATTTCGACTAAGCAACCTAGGCAATTGTAGAATTAGAGAAATAATAACTCCAAAAAGAACGGCAAAAATCATAGAAAATCCAATAGATACGCCCTCGATTTTTAAAAAGAATAAATCCAAGACAATTATGTTTGAATTAAGATTCGCAAATACAAAAAAAGAGGTAATTAGAAGAATTAGTATGATGAAATAAAAATATTTCATGAAACTATATTAACACATCCTAGTTGATCCTTTGTTTCAATAATTTAGAGGCTCTAAAGTATGGAATAGATCTTTTTGGTAACTCTATAGACTCACCAGATTTTGGATTTCTAGCTCGAATAGATTTTCTATCTCTTATACAAAAGGATCCAAAACCTCTAATTTCAACTCTATTTCTTTTTCTCAGCGATTCTACGACAGCTTTTTGTATTAAATCAGCTGAAAGATTTATATCTAACTCGTTGAAATCTTCAAGGTTCTCAGAGAGTAATGAAATAAAATCAGATTTCTTCATTCAATCCTTTGAAGAATCACTTAGTTCTTCTTGGATAAGATCACCAATTGAAGTTTTAGTTTCTGATTCAATTTGTTTGTTTTTGGATATATTTTCTTTGATGAGCTCTTTTTCCTGAGATTTTTCTAGTGCAAAAACTGACAAGTTTACTTGTCTATTTTTTCTATCTATCGACGTTACGAGAGAAGTTATGCTGTCACCTTCAGATGGAAGATTATCTTTAAATTCTTTGGTCTTAATTTTTCCAATAACATTTTCAGCCAAGCCAATAAAAATTAAATCTTCTCCAATTGAACTGACTGAACCAGTTAATTCAGTCCCTTTTGGATTATTTTTAGCAAATGTGTCAAATACGTCTTCAGAGAGTTGTTTAATACCTAAAGATATCCTTTCTTTATGCGGATCTATTCCTAGAATAACAGCTTCTACTTCTTGCCCTTTAGAAAAAGATTTAACTGCCTCTTCTTCAGATTGATTCCAAGAAAGGTCTGATAAATGTACAAGTCCATCAATATTTCCATCAAGGCCTATAAACATTCCAAAATCTGTAATTGATCTTACCTCGCCCTTAACAACATCGCCGAGACTATTATTTTCGGAGAAAGTTAACCAAGGATTTTCTTGGCATTGTTTCATCCCAAGAGAAACTCTTCTTTTATCTACATCAATTTCCAAAATCATTACATCAACATGATCGCCTAATGAAACAACTTTGGAAGGATGAATACTTTTGTTTGTCCAGTCAATTTCAGAAATGTGAACTAACCCTTCCGTATTTGAATCTAATTCTGCAAAAAAACCATATTCAGCTATGCTGGAAACTTTAGCTTTATGGATAGAGTTGATTGGAAAAGAGTCCTTAATATTTTCCCAAGGATCGCTTGATAATTGTTTAAGACCGAGGGAGATTCTTAACTTTTCTTTATCAAAATTAGTTACCTTAAAATCAAGCTTGTCTCCAACATTTAAAACTTCTGAAGGATGATTTATTCTTTTCCAAGTAATATCCGTAATATGCAATAAACCATCTACTCCACCAAGATCAACGAATGCACCATAATCAGTAAGGTTTTTAACTGTTCCAGAAATCAAAGAACCTTCTTGGATGGTTGCAAAAATCTTTTCCCTTTCTTCAGAATTTAAGTCTTCTTGAACCGCTTTTCTAGAAAGAACGACATTACTTTTCTCTTTATCCAGCTTAATTACTTTGAAATCTTGAAAAGTTTTTTCTAAATGATCAAAACTATCTAAAGGTCTTGAATCTACCAAAGATCCCGGAAGAAAGGCTCTTACTCCAGAAACATCAACTGTCATACCACCTCGAACTTTTCCAGAAATATAACCCTTGATTAATGCACCAGTCTCTAGTGCTTCTTCTAGGTTTTTCCAACTTTCATCATGCATAGCTCTTATTCTAGAAACTCTCGTAGAACCATGTCCGTCTTCAACAGCTTCAAGAGATACTTTGACCTCATCGCCAATTGATAGCTTTCCATCGGCTTCATCTGCTAAAAATTCGGTTCTTGGAATGAGAGATTCTGATTTCAAGCCAACATGCACAGTAACCCAATCTGAAGTTAAATCCACTATTACTCCGGAAATAAGTGCTCCCTGTTCAAAGTTTAAAGTTGTAAGACTTTCGTCTAAAAGTTTTTCAAATGCTGATTCTGTCATAATTTTTTAAAATTCTTTATAACCCTTCCTTCAACTTCCTTAATACTTAAGTTACTCGTATCAATTACTAGTGAATCGTCAGCTGGTTTCAAAGGAGATATCTTTCTGTTCATATCTTCTTCGTCCCTTAGCTGAATTTGTACCAAAAGGTCGTGCATGATAACGCTCATGCCCTTTTCTTTCAACTGATTAGCTCTTCTTTCTGCTCTGACTTCAGGTGATGCTTGAAGAAAAACTTTTAAAGCTGCTTCAGGAAAAATAACTGTCCCCATGTCTCTTCCATCAGCAATAAGGCCTTTTTCGGGATCATAAGCATTCCTCTGAATTTTGATTATTGCATTTCTAATTTCTTCTTCTTTAGCAAGTTCCGCTGCTCTAGATGCTATATTTTCATTTCTAAGCTCTATTCCTAAGGTATTATTATTCAGATCTATTTCGCAAAGACCTTCGTCAAGATTAGTAATAAGTTCGATTTTAGATTTATTTAGAAATTGGACAATTTCTTGTGTTGTCTCTAATCCCTCTGTAATGCTCAAATACCCAATAAGTCTGTAAAGAAGCCCGCTATCAAGGACATTCCACCCTAGTCTTTCGGCTAACGAAAATGCAAGAGTACCTTTTCCTACGCCACTAGGGCCATCGATAGTTATTATATTTTTAACTAATTTCAAAATTACATCCAAGCTTTTTACCCAGTTCAATAAACTCTGGAAAAGACGTATTAATGCATTCAGGTGAAGCGATTTCAATAGAAGAATCGCTATTCAAGCCAGCTATAGCAAAAGACATGGCAATTCTATGATCAAAGTCAGTCTCAGCTAAAAAATATGGTGATTTGTAGTCTTTGCCCATACCTTCTATACAAAAAACATTGCCATCCAAAAAATTTTTTATCTTCATTTTATCTAGGCCATCTTGCATAGCTTTTAGCCTATCGCTTTCTTTATGTTTTAATTCTTCTATATCTATGAAACTTGAAGTACCTTCTGCAAAACAACTAGCAATAAATAATATCGGGAGTTCATCAATTAAATTTGGTACATCACCTGGTGTCACTTCACAGGGATTTAGAACAGAACTTTTTATATTTAAATCTGCAATGGGTTCCTTCCCAAATGACGAGTGATTAAATACTTGGATATTCCCTCCCATTTCCATCAATTTATTCAAAAGTGCAATTCGGGAGGGATTCATACCAACTTCCTTGAGAGTAATATCAGAATTTTTTGAGATTAAAGCTGCGACAATAAAGAATGCAGAAGAAGAAAAGTCTCCGGGTATTTCTATATTTTGGGAAGTAAATTTATCAGTTTCTTTTAATGTTGTTTCTGCTTCAGAAAAAGATATGTTTGCTCCAAAATATTCAAACATTCTTTCAGTATGATCTCTCGATATGGATTTTTCTATAATTTTCGTATCTCCATTTGCGCCTAGGCTAGCAAATAAAATTGCAGACTTTACTTGGGCACTTGCTACTGGCATTTTGTAATTTATTCCATTTATTTTCTTAGAGGGAGTTATTATCAAAGGAAGAGTGTTATCCTTTGTGCCAGATATGTTCGCTCCCATATTTGATAAGGGTTCTATTATTCTTTTCATTGGTCTTTTGGAGAGAGATTCGTCTCCGATAAGACTCGATGAAAAATTCTGTATTGACAATAATCCAGACATCAGTCTTATTCCTGTTCCAGAATTTCCAAAATAAAGTTGGTTTTCAGACGCTTTTAATCCTCTGAATCCCTTGCCTTCTATATAATAAGACTCTTTTTCCTTAATGATTTTTATACCAAGTTGTTTAAGGGATTTAAGAGTATTTATTACATCTTCACTTTCTTGAAGATTTGAAATTTTTGAAGTGCCGTCTGAAATTGAAGAGCACATCAACGCTCTGTGAGATATAGATTTATCTCCTGGAATTTTTATTTCTCCATGAAGGCCTTCGGAAAATTTAGAAATAAGTTTCATTTGTTAAAAGATTCTTTAGTCTTTTTAATTTTTTTTAAGTGCCCTACTAATTTACTTCCGTTGTCTTGAAGAATGAATGTTTTAATTTTATTAATTTCTTTTTCAATTTCAGTTATATCTCTTAATAAATTGTTTTTATTTAGGGAAAAAATATTTTCCCACATCACTGGATCGCTTTCTGCGATTCTAGTGAAATCTTTTAAGCCGCCTCCAATAAATTTTTTATACTCAGATGTTTTTCTTTTAGAGAACAAAGAAATCAAGCTAAAAGCCACAACATGGGGAAGATGACTTGTTAAGGAGAAAATCTTGTCATGTAATTTTGGCTCTAAATTATGAGTTTTAGACCCCAGCTCAAACCAAAGTTCTTTGCATTTTTGTAAAGTAGAAATTGCTAATCCTTTATGCTTGGAAATTATCGAAATTTTATCTACAAATAAATCTTCATTTGAATTTAAAAATCCGCTTTTTTCAGATCCAGCAATGGGATGGGATAAAATGAATTTTGATTCAAGTTTGTTCTTTATAATTTTATTCAACAAAGAACCTTTTACGCTTGTGCAGTCAGTAATAAATTCAGCTATGTGAAAAAAATCCAGATATCTGTCAAAGTTACTAAGAAGAACCTTAGGTGGTAAAGCAATAATTACAAAAAGCTTTTTTTCACAATCGGTTTTTTCTGAACTACCAACAATAATTTTTGATTTTTTTGCATATTTTAAATGGGACTTATTCTTATCAATAGCTAAAACCTCGAACCCTTTTTTTGAAAGTCTTTTTGCTATTGAGCCCCCAATTAAACCAAGACCAATAATTAAAAACTGGATGTTTTTTTTATTTTTTAGAAAGGTCTTTTTCATAGTCCTCTAATACCTGAAGAAAAAAATCCATCTCTTCTTCTGTCCCAATAGAAACTCTCAAGTGATGAGGCATTTCATATACTTTTAAGGATCGTAGGATAACTCCCTTTTCTAAAAAGTATTGAAAAGCAACATCAGAGTCTTGTTTGGCATCAAAAGAAATAAAATTTCCCCAAGATTCGATGAAGTTGTAATCAAGATTAGCGAAAGCTTTTTTTACTCGTTCCATACCAGAAGAATTAATTTGTACTGATTTGCTAATGTGTTCTTGATCAGAAAGAGCAACTTTCCCTAAATCTAAGGCGAGAGAGTTTGCGTTAAAAGGCTGTCTGACTCTATTAAGATAGTCAGACAACTCAGGATTTGAAACGCAAAAACCCAATCTTAATGCTGCTAATCCATGTGCTTTAGAGAAGCTTCGTGAAATGACTAAATTAGGATGATCATCAATTAATGAAAAAGGAATATCAAACTCTGAGCCTTCTATGTACTCATAATAAGCTTGATCAAGAAAGACCAAGATATCATCCTTCAAATTATTCAAAAAAATTTGAATTTCTTTGAGAGTTTTTGCTGTTCCAGTTGGATTATTTGGGGAGGCTATAAAAATTACTTTTGTCTTATCATCTGTTAAATCGGACATTAATTCTAAATCATGACCCCAATTTTTTGCTTTTGATTTCACTGGAAGAGCTCCTGTTGCTTTTATAGCTAGTGGGTAGATGGCAAAACCATGTTGCGAATAAATTGCTTTTTTTCCTTCTCCCAAAAAACATCTTGAAACGAACTCAATTAAATCATTAGAGCCATTACCTATTGTTATTTGCTTTGGATCCACATTGTATTTTTTTGATATTGCTTCTTTCAATTCATAAGCATTTCCATCAGGATATCTGTTTAATTCGGATGAAAAGCTATTCATTTTCCCCTGAAGCAAATCCAAAGCTTTTGGGCTAGGTCCCAAAGGATTCTCATTGCTCGCCAATTTGATCATTTTTTCTAGACCTAATTTTTTTTGAGTATGTTCTAATGGCAATCCTGGTTCATAGGGTTTTAGTCCAAGAACACCTTGATTTAGATTTTCTAAAAAAGAATTTTTCATGGATTAATATGCTGCTGGATAGGAACCTAAGACTTTTAGGTCATAACTAACTTTTTGAAGTTCTTTGAATAATTTTGAAACATTCTTATCTGAAGCATGTCCTGAGAATTCTAAAAAGAAAGAATATTGCCACTTATTTTTCTTGACCGGTCTGGATAAAATATTTGTAAGATTGATTTTATTCTTATTTACTATTTGTAAAACTTTTAACAAGGCTCCTTGTTCATTTTTTAAACTTAAACTTATTGACGTTTTATCATCAGAGGTTTTTCCTGGAAATTCATTTCCAATCACTAAGAACCTAGTTGTATTGGTTATTTGATCTTGAATTTTTTCTTTCAATAAATTTAACGAATATATCTCGGATATTTGTTTTGGTCCTATAGAGCCTTTTCCTGATTTATTCTTAATCAGCTGGGCTGCTTTTGCAGAACTCTCAGTTTCGAGAATTTTAGCTCTTGGAAGATTTTTACTTAGCCAGTTACGACATTGTGCAAGAGCTTGAGGATGTCCATAAATGGTATTTAGTTTATTTATATTTTTTTCGGATGAAATAAGACAGTGCTCTATAGGTAATTCCAATTCTGAACAAATTTTTAAATTATTTTCTATGAGATTATCTAAAGATTGATTCACCATACCTTCTATTGAATTTTCAAAAGGTAATATCCCGTAGGAATTTTTATTTTTGGCTACTTCTTTAAAAATATCTCCTATATTTTCTGTTTCTACCTTTTCAACAGAGCTTCCAAAATGCATTGTTGTTGCAATTTCTGAAAAAGTACCTTTAGGACCCAGATAATAAACATTTATTTTTTTTTCAAGAGTAAAACATGCTGAAATAATTTCTTTGAAAATGAATTTAATATTTTCAGCGGGAATGGAGCTTTTGTTTTTCTTTTGTAGAGTCTTAATTAAACTTGCTTCTCTGTCAGGCCTGTAGAATGTTTTATCGCCTGATTTCTTTTTTATTTTTCCAGCATTTATAACAAGCTTGGATCTCTCGTGGATGAGGTTTAGAAGTTTTTGGTCAATTTGATCAATTTCTTTTCTATTGTCAGTTAGATCTTTTGGTAGGTTTTTTTCAGCCATTATTTTTTTCAAATTCTTTCATAAAATGTATTAAAGCATCTACTCCCTCTTCCGGAACTCCATTGTAAATACTCGCTCTCATACCACCAACAGACCTGTGACCAGCAAGATTTAATAATCCATTTCCTTCAGACTCATCTAAGAATTTATTGTTTAAAGAATCATCTCTCAAAAGAAATGGAACATTCATTATAGATCTAGATTCTTTATCAACATCATTTCTATAAAAATCGCTTTGGTCGATGTAAGAGTAAAGTTTGTTAGCTTTTGACTGATTAACATTCTTTTGGTTCGAAAGACCCCCATTCTTTTTTAGCCATTTAAAAACCATGCCCGATAAGTACCAGGCAAATGTAGGCGGGGTGTTATACATTGAATCAGAATCAGCATAAGTCTTATATTGCATCATAGCTGGAAGACTATCTTTTTCCTTCAGAAGGTCTTTTTTTATAACAATAATGGCCAGTCCAGAAGGACCAATATTTTTTTGAGCCCCCGCGTATAGCATACTGAATTTTGTAACATCAAGAGGCTCAGAAAGAATACAAGAAGAGCAATCTGCAATAAGACTTTTCTTCGGAAGATTATCTAAGTTCCTTAGACAAACTCCATCGATCGTTTCGTTCAATACAAGATGAGTGAAAATAGAATCAGGATGGATTTTCCAAGTATCAGGTTTTGGGTATTTTTTGTAAGATAAATCGGCTGAAGAAGCAGAAATTTCTACTTGTCCAAATTTCTTTGCTTCTTTAATTGCTTTCTTAGACCACTGCCCAACATCGAGATAACTGCATAAAGCTTGATTATTCTCTAAGAAATTCATTGGAATCATTGAAAATTGCAGAGAAGCACCTCCCTGTATGAAAAGAACGTCGTAGTCATCATTTATTTCCAATAAATCGATGAAATCCTGTTTTGCAGTTTCAGCGATCTCGACAAACTCTTTACTTCTATGGCTCATTTCCATAACGGATAAACCCTTTCCTTGCCAATCAGGTATTTCCGCTTTAAGTTGATCCAAAACTTCATTTGGAAGTGCTGCAGGTCCAGCACAAAAGTTGTAATTTCTAGACATAATTAAATTATTTACGAATCAATAGCTAATGCAAGTCCGTTAAGAGCCTCATCCTCTTTCAGCTTGATCACTCTAACTCCTTGAGTATTTCTTCCGATTAAACTAATTTCTGAAACTTTTGTTCTTACAAGCATCCCTTTGTTAGTGATAAGAATAACTTCATCCATTTCGCTTACTTCCTTAGCAGAAATTAAGCCTCCATTTCTTTCAGAAGTCTGCATGGCTATAACGCCTTTAGCTCCTCTTTTGGTTTTTCTAAAATCATTAACTTTTGATCTTTTCCCATACCCATTTTCTGAAACTGTTAATATCTCAGATTCTTTAGAAGGTTTTAATAAAGAGATTACTTTTTGATCTCCTTCTAGAGTAATGCCTTTGACGCCTCGAGTGTCTCTACCCATAGATCTAGCATCTACTTCGTTAAAAAATACTGCCTTTCCTGCATTAGAAACAACCATCAAATCAGCGCTACCATCAGTCAAAAGAGTGCCGACAAGCTCATCATTATCATCAAGTTTTATTGCCCGTTTACCATTCTTTCTGGGCTTCTTAAATTCCGATAAAGGAGTTTTCTTAACTATCCCATTTTGGGTAGCCATGAATACATAGGCTTCACCCTCGAAGGATTCTACATCTAAGAGACTAGTAACTCTTTCCGATTCATCTAAATCAATTAAATTTACAAGTGGTCTTCCTTTTGCTGTTCTAGAGGCTTGAGGAATTTCATAAACTTTAAGCCAGTAAACTTTTCCTAAATTTGAAAAACATAAAAGAGTTCTATGAGTATTAGCAACTATTAATTGTTCGACAAAATCCTCATCTTTAACTGAAGCAGCTGTTTTGCCCATGCCTCCTCTTCTTTGAGATTGATATACCTCAAGAGGTTGAGTTTTTGCATAACCCATATTCGAAATAGTAACAACCATATCTTCAGGTTTGATTAAATCTTCCGTGGAAAGATCTAATTTATCTTCAATAGGAGTTTTTCTTTCATCGCCAAATTCCTCCTTAACGGATAACAATTCTTCTTCAATTACTTCTTGTAACCTATCTGGATTTTCTAGAATTTCATTTAAGGCGGCTATGTCTTTTAGAACCTCTTCATACTCTTTAATTAAATTATCTTGCTCTAAACCTGTAAGTCTTTGCAGTCTTAAATCAAGAATAGCTTGAGCTTGTTTTGAAGAAAGTTTGTAACTGGAACCAGAAAGACCAAATTCTTCAAATATATCCTCAGGACGAGTATCAATTGAACCCGCTTTTTTTAATAAGTTATTTATTAATGTGGATTTCCATTTTTTTGCTAGTAGTTTGCGTTTAGCTTCATTAGGATCTTTAGATTTTTTTATTAAATCAATTATTGGATCAATGTTTGAAAGAGCAATTGTTAGACCCTCTAAAATGTGACCCCTATCTTTTGACTTAGCTAAGTCAAAAGCTGTTCTTCTTGAAACAACAGACCGTCTGTGACTTAAGAATATTTCAAGGAGCTCCTTTAAATTTAAAACTTTTGGAACTCGGTCAACGATTGCAACATTATTTATGCCGAAAGAGGTTTCTAGCTGAGACTGAGCATATAAATTATTCAAAATTACTTCGGGATTTTGACCTGCTTTGAGATCTATAACTATTCTTACCCCTTCTCTGTCTGATTCATCTCGAATTTCAGATATACCATCAATTTTTTTGTCTTTTGAGAGGTCTGCAATTTTTTCTACCAAGTTGGCCTTATTTACTTGATAAGGAATTTCAGAAATGATTAATCTACTTTTTTCATTTTTCTCATTTTCAATTTCTACTTTGGCTCTCAGAACAACTTTTCCTCTTCCAGTCTTAGCAGCTTCAATAGCGCCCGCCTTTCCATTTATAATTCCTCCTGTTGGAAAGTCAGGTCCAGGAATTATAGTTACTAATTCATCGATAGATATTTCTGGATTTTTTAAAATTGCCAAAGATCCATCAATTGTTTCACTCAAATTATGGGGAAGAATATTAGTGGCTAATCCTACAGCTATACCAGAAGACCCGTTAACCAATAAATTGGGATATGATGCAGGAAGTACCTCTGGAATTAGTTCTGTACCGTCGTAATTCTCAACATAATCAACTGTTTCTTTGTTTATATCGTTTAGAAGAGCGTTGCTAATTTTTGCCATTCGGGCTTCGGTATATCTCATGGCTGCAGCACCATCTCCGTCCATAGAACCAAAATTTCCTTGGCCGTCGACTAGAGGGTAGCGTAGGCTAAATTCTTGAGCCATTCTGACAACTGTTTGATAGATTGCTGAATCTCCATGAGGATGATATTTACCCATCACCTCACCAACAATTCTTGCTGATTTCAAGTGAGGTCTATTCCATTCATTATTGAGTCTGAACATGGCGTAGAGAGTTCTTCTGTGAACAGGTTTTAAACCATCCCTGGCATCAGGCAAAGCTCTTCCTACAATTACACTCATTGCATAATCCATATAAGAACTCTTTAATTCGTCCGTAATATTAACGGGAATTACATCTTCTGTTATGTCATCCATAGAGAAAAATTAATGAAAAACTAATGAAATTTATAGTAAAAATAGTGGCTCATTTAATGCCAATATTTTAACATTTTATGGGTGTTTTAGCTCTTAAAAATAGAGCTTTAAGTCTTGAATTCAGAGACTAAAGTTGAAATGGATTCTTTAGCATCACCAAACAACATTCTTGAGTTTTCTTTGAGGAAAAGAGGGTTATCTATGCCTGCAAAACCTACAGCCATACTTCTTTTTAAAATAAATACCGTCTTTGCTCTGTCGACTTCAATAACTGGCATCCCGTATATAGGACTTCCTTCGTTTTCTCTTGCATCGGGATTTACAACATCATTTGCCCCTATGACAATACAGACATCAACGGTATCCATCAAAGGGTTAACGTCATCTGGTTCAGCTAAAACATCATAAGAAACATTAGCCTCTGCAAGAAGAACATTCATATGTCCAGGCATTCTGCCAGCCACAGGGTGAATGGCGTATTTGACCTCACAACCATTATCCTCTAGAAGTTCGCCTAATTCCCTGACAACATGTTGCGCTTGAGACACTGCCATTCCATAGCCGGGAACCACTAAAACAGAATTTGCAGCTTCTAAAATAAGATAGGCATCCTCTGCGGAAATAGGTTTAACCTCTCCTTGAATTTGTCCGCCTCCTTCTGAGGAAGAAGTAGCTGCTCCAAAACCGCCAAATAAAACGTTTGATAATGACCTATTCATTGCCTTACACATTATGTTTGTAAGAATAAGTCCACTTGCTCCAACTAAAGCACCAGCGACTATTAGTACATTATTATTAATCACAAAACCTGCTGAGGATGCTGCAAGACCGGAGTAACTGTTTAACAAGGCGATGACTACTGGCATGTCGGCTCCGCCGATTGGAGCCGTTAAAAGCACGCCCAATACTAAAGTCACACCGATGAGAATAAAGAGAATAGTTTGAGATGAAATGTTAAATAAGCCAGTTGATACGATTAATTCAAAAACTAAGAGCAAAGCAAATAATAATAAAGCTGATAAAACAAATCTTTGACCAAATAGGATAAGAGGCTTACCAGAAATAATTTCGGATAACTTCCCAAAAGCTACAAGACTTCCTGAAAATGTAATTCCACCTATTAAAACAGTAAAAGAAATTGCAATTATCTGAATAAGAGTCGAGCTGGAAGGATTAATGAATTCAGCAACACCAACTAGTAAGCTTGCAATTCCTCCAAAACCATTAAACAAAGCGACTAATTCCGGCATTGAAGTCATTTTGACGAGAGAGGCAGCCGATACTCCAACAATCAAACCGCCAATAAGAGCAACTAATAGATACTCATAAGCAATAATTTCGTTTTGAGCTAGAGTAACTAGGATTGCAATCAACATTCCTGATGCAGAAACAAGATTTCCTCTTTGAGCTGTCTCCGGTGAGCTCAGCATTTTCAAACCAAAAATAAACAGAATAGAAGCAAATATGTAAGCTAGATTTACGAAAATTGAAGATTGAAAAAAAACGATCATTTTTTCTTAAACATTTTTAACATTCTATTGGTTACCAAATAACCCCCAACTACGTTAATAGAGGCAAAGAAAACTGCAAAAGTACCGACTAATATCGATGAAAAAGTACCCTCTCCTCCTGAAGCTAAAAGAGCTCCAACAATAGTAATTCCTGATATAGCGTTAGCACCTGACATCAAAGGGGTATGTAATGTTGATGGCACTTTATTAATTAGTTCAAAACCCAAGAATATTGAGAGCACAAGAACAAATAAAAGCAAAACTAGTAAAGCTTGGGATTCCATTTAATTCATTATCTCCTTTATAGTTTTGTTTATGTATTCTTTTTCATGAGATACAAGACAAATTGATAAAATATCGTCTGTAATATCAAGATTTAATTGTTTCTCTTCTTCATTCCAAAACTCGTCTATTAAATTAAATATATTGGAAGAGTAAACTTGGCTTGAGTGATAGGGAAGTTCGCCGGGGAGGTTGGTATTACCAACTATTTTCACGCCATTTAGATCAATGATTTCATTTGGAACAGATCCTTCGACATTTCCTCCTGTTCCTACTGCCATATCCACAATTACTGAACCTTGACTCATAGCGGAAACCATTTCACTTGTGACAAGTGTGGGAGCCGGTCTTCCAAAGACCTGTGCTGTGGTGATTACAATGTCAGAGGAAGCGCAAACTTTTTTCATCCCTTCTCTTTGCATTTCTATTTGTTCTGGAGTTAATTCTTTTGCATATCCCTGTTCAGTTTCTCCTGTTTCTCCAATATCAATCTTTACAAAACGAGCTCCCAAAGACTTAACTTGTTCTTCTACGACGGGCCGAGTGTCAAAAGCTTCTACCTTTGCACCTAACCTTTTCGCCGTTGCTATTGCTTGTAGTCCAGCTACTCCTACACCAATGACAAATACTTTTGAAGGAGAGATCGTACCTGCAGCAGTCATCATCATAGGTAACGCTTTCTGAAGTTCTTGAGAGGCAATTATGACTGCAGAGTATCCAGCCAAATTTGCTTGTGAACTTAAGGCGTCCATCTTTTGAGCTCTGGTGATTCTTGGAACAAGTTCCATACTGATAGCTGATATATTTTTTTCTCTTATTTTTTTAACAAGAGATTTTTCATTAAAGGGGTCAAGAAAACTTACCAACAAGGTACTCTCATTAATTTTATCCAATTCATTTTCAGTTAAATTTCTAACGCTGCAAACTATTTCAGATGAAGCTAAACCTTCATCGCGGTTTAATGTTTTCACGCCAAGGTCTTCGAAATCTTTATCACTGCTTCCCAGGTGCTCAGCGAAAGATTTTTCTATTGAAATATTAAAGCCTTTATCCAAGAATTTCTTAGCAGATTCCAAGGTCAAAGAAACTCTGGTCTCAGATTCAGGTTCTTTTGGGAAAAAAATATTCATATAAGATTCTTAGACTTTAATTTGAAAAGCAGTATAAATCTAACATAATGATAGGCAAATGAATATCGACCCAAAAGAAAAAGAGAAATTCAATAAAATAGCTGAAGAATGGTGGGATCCGTCTGGGAAATTTGCTCCTTTACACAAAATCAATCCTCTCAGGGCTAATTATATTGCTGAAAGAACTGAACTAAAAAATAAGCAAATTCTTGATGTTGCCTGCGGTGGTGGTTTGTTAGCAGAAGCATTGTCACTTAAAGGAGGTAACCTATCTGGAGTAGATATATCGGATGTTGCCATTCATACAGCTCAAAATCATGCCAACAAAGAGAATATTGATATCAACTATATTTTGGGAGAAGCAGAAAATTTACTTCCTGAAAAAAACGGACATTTTGATGTTGTAACTTGTCTCGAAGCTATTGAACATGTTCCTGATCCTAATCAACTGGTAAAAACATGTTCCAATCTTTGCAAAAAAAATGGTGATATTTTCTTTTCAACTATAAATAGAAATCCAAAGTCATTTCTTTTTGCGATTGTTGGGGCAGAATATATTTTGAATTTATTACCTAAAGGAACTCATGAATATGAAAAATTTATAAAGCCATCTGAGCTTATACAAATGATGGAAAATAATGGCCTTTCTATCAAAGAATTAACTGGTATGAGTTACAACCCCCTGACTAAAAATTATTGGCTAGGCAAAAATGTAGATGTTAATTATCTGATTCATGCAAAAAAAATATAAATGTTTTTTATTTGATCTAGATGGCACTCTTTTAGATACAGCACCAGAGTTCTTAAGTTGTCTAAATGAATTATTAAAAAAAAATAAAAAGAAGACAGTTTCTTATGATTTTGTCAGAAACAGAGTCTCTGATGGTGTAGGAAGATTGGTTCAAGATAGCTTCATTATTGACGAAAATCATTCTGAACTTGAAGGATTAAGAAATGATCTATTGGCTGAATATCAAAAGAACTATCTTCTTTCTAAGACTTTTCCGGGCGTAGATGAATTTCTTTATAAATTATCCAAAAACAAGATTGATTGGATGATCGTAACTAATAAGCCTAAAAGGTTCTTTGAAGAAATTTGTCAAAAATTTGAATGGCATAAATACGCAATGGCAATGGTTTCCCCAGAAGATGTAAATGGTAAAAGAAAACCAGATCCAGCAAGTTTAGATGCAGCTTTAGCAAAAACATCTATAAAAAAAGAGCAATCAATTTATGTTGGAGATAATTGGCGAGATATAGAAGCAGCAAATAATTCAGGGATCGACTCCGCGCTTGCTTTGTATGGTTACATAGATGAAAAAGACGCTTCTCTTTTGAAGCCAACCTCAAAAATAAATAAAATAAAAGATTTAATAGACTATATTTAACCTAATACTTCATCAGGACTAATTCTTTTGAACTTTCCTTCCTTAAGATCTTTCGGTAGGAATAACTTTCCTAGTCTTACTCTCTTTAGCCTAGATACTTCATGACCTATTGAATCCCATAACTTTCTTACAGATCTGTTTTTGCCAGACATGATTACCAAAGCAAACCAAGTATGAGACGAAGTTTCCTTACCCTTTACCAAGTCAGTAAATAAAACTTTTTCTTTATCAATTGTAATGCCTGACATTAATTTTTTGAGATTTGAATCCGAGGGTTTGCCTCGAACTCTGACAATGTATTCTCTTTCAATTTCATTAGATGGATGAATTATGTCATTTGCTAACTTTCCATCATTTGTGATTAACAGTAGTCCGCTGGTATTGATATCCAATCTTCCTATAGATATCCATTTTCCTGATTTTGGTTTAGGTAAATTCTCAAATATGGTTCTCTTTAACGATGCATGTGAACATTCTTCTCCAACTGGTTTGTTATACATTAATAGTTCGGATGAAATTCTTTCCGGAATGTTTATTAATTTGCCATCGATATAAACTTTATCCTCAGAAGAGATTTTATCTCCCAACTTAGCCTGTATATCATTGATGAATACCCTACCCTCCTTAATTAGACTTTCTACTTTTCTTCTTGATGAGTATCCGTTTTGAGCTAATATTTTTTGAATCCTTTCTTTAGACAACGCTTCTATTCTGAATTGCTTGGAGGAGGTTCATCCAAAAGGGAAATTTGGGCTTCCTCAGGAATATTTTGAATTTCAGGTAACTCTGGTAAATCAGAAAGTTTAGACAGATTTAAATCATCTAAAAAATCCTTTGTTGTTGAGAATAATGCTGGTCTTCCAGGCACATCTCTATGTCCCACAACTTTGATCCAAGATCTATCCAAAAGAGTTCTGATGATTTGACTGCTAACAGAAACTCCTCTTACCTCTTCAATTTCTCCTCTGGTAATAGGTTGTTTATAGGCTATCAAAGCTAAAGTTTCCAAAAGCGCTCGAGAATATTTTTGAGGTTTAGCTTCCCATAATTTTGCCACCCAAGGAGAATACTCTTGTCTTATTCTAAGACGATAGCCACTAGAAACTTTTACTAATTCAATTGAATTTTCTGAATATTTTTCTTCAATGGATTTCAAAGCTTTCTTTATTTCGTTAGATGTTGGAGGGCTTCTTAAGTCAAAAGCAGACAATATTTCTTTTTCGCTCAGAGGTCTTGAAGAAGAAAAAAGTAAGGCCTCAATAATTAGAGATAAGTTGTCCATACTCTCAATGCACCTTATCCTTCGCTTTGACGTGTATTGGGCCAAAAGAATCTGATTGAACCAATTGAATCATTGAGTCTTTTACTAACTCTAAAACAGCTAAAAAAGTTACGATTAAGCCAAGCTTTCCATCGACTTTTTTGTAAAGATTGTAAAATTCCAAAAAGTTCTCACTTACCAACAGTTCCAAGACATTGGACATTTTTTCTCTAGTAGAAAGTTTTTCAAACTCGATAATGTGACTGCCTCTAAGTTTTTGTTTTTCTAATAGCTCATAAAAAATATTTGATAATTTCTCTAATTCTAAAGATGGCAGAGCCTCTTTAGATTCAAACTCGGGAAGAGCTGTACTTGCTGGGAAAAAATCTCTGTTTATCCTTGGCATGGACTCAATTTTCATAGACGCTGTTTTGAAGCGCTCATATTCTTGCAGTCTTTTTATAAGTTCTGCTCTTGGATCATCTTCCAGTTCGTCTTCAGCCGTCTCAACTGGCAACATCATTCTGGACTTTATTTCAGTTAAATATGCTGCCATCAGGAGATACTCTCCAGCGAGATCAAACTGCAATTTTTCCATTAATTCAATGTACTCAACGTACTGGTTTGTAATTTCAGCGACATTGATATCAAGAATATCTAAATTTTGTTTTCTGATGAAATAAAGAAGAAGGTCCAAAGGACCTTCAAACGATTCAAGAAAAATTTTAAGTGCATTTGGTGGGATATAAAGGTCGTCGTGAGGAAGTAATATTTGCTCACCATTAACCGTAGCTAGATTAAACTCCGATTGCCTCGGGTTTTTTTCCTGCTCTTTTTTCATAATATTAAAGAGCAATTATAGTTTAAAAAGCCTAAATTACACAAAATATTGTGTTTTTAGGTAAAAAATTGTCTATATATTGTTTTTCCAGAAGTTAGTGATTGGATATCTTCTGTCTTTGCCAAAATTTCTAGCGGAAATCTTTATTCCAAGAGGTACTTGCCTTCTTTTGTACTCATTTAAATTGATTAAATCTATAACCTTTTCTACGTCTTCTGAGTTAAAACCTGAGTCAATAATTTCTTTTTTGGTTTTGTCGTCCTCAACATATGCTTCAATAATTGGATCAAGCAAATCGTAAGTTGGCAGTGAATCACTGTCTTTCTGATCCTCTGACAGCTCAGCGCTAGGCTCTCTATCAATTATTCTCTGAGGGATCGCTTTGCTAAGGGAATTTCTGTATCTGGCTAAATCATATACGGTTGTTTTGTAAACATCTCTTAGTACAGAAAACCCTCCGGCAGTATCGCCATATAAAGTTGAATAACCCACAGCTGCTTCGCTTTTATTTCCTGTTGTAAGAACTAGATAGCCCAAATTATTGGAAAGAGCCATTAGCGTAACTCCTCTACACCTTGATTGGAGATTTTCTTCGGTTTTATCAAATTCTCTTGGCTCTAATTTTCCATCCAAAGAATTTTTAAATGCAGAAAACATCTCTGATATGGGAACTACCTCATGGGTGAAACCAAGATTCTCTGCTAGCTGTTGAGCATCTTCAACACTTATGTCCGCGGTGTATTTAAAAGGCATCATAACTGTATTGACCTTTTCGGGCCCTAATGCATCAGATGCTATTGCGGCAGTTAGAGCTGAATCAATGCCTCCGGATGAACCAATTAATATTCCTTTAAAGTTATTTTTTTGAACATAGTCTCTAGTTCCTAAAACCAAAGCTTTATAAATATCAGATATGTCTCCTACTTTGCTTATTTGATCTCCTTTTAAGCTTGTTGAAATATTATTGTCCTCTATTTCAATAACGGCCTGATCTGTTTCAAAACTTTTCAAACGCTTCACAGTATCCTTTGAATCGACTACCAAAGAACTTCCATCAAATACGAGCTCGTCTTGTCCGCCCACTTGATTCACATAAATTATTGGTTTTTTAAATTTAGTAAAATAATTGCAAAGCATTTCTTCCCTAAGATTTTTTTTATCTAAAGTAAAAGGCGATGCACTTAAATTTATCAGCAAGTCTATGTCTTGATTGCATACTTCTTTTGTAAAATCTGCATTCCAAATGTCCTCACAAATGGAAATGCCAAACTTAAGGCCTCCATCTTCAAAAACTTCATGGGCTTCGCCTTTCAAAAAGTATCTTTTTTCATCGAATTCTTTGTAATTAGGAAGGATTTGCTTTTTGTAATTTTTAACAATTTTTCCATTTTGATAAAAAAGTGCCGAGTTAAAAATATTTTCTCCTTCACGAGAAGGACATCCAATAATTATAGAGATTTCTTTTGATAACCCTTCAAGCTCTTTGCAACATCTCTCGCTTTCATCCAAAAAATCTTGCCTTAAAAGTAAATCTTCAGGCGGATAGCCTGTTAAAAACATTTCAGAGAATATGATCAGATCTAAACCCTTCTCTTTAGCTTCAGTAATATGTGACTTGGCAAGGTCTAAATTACCCTGAATATCACCAACTTTTGGGTTTTCTTGAATTAATTTTATTTTGTACATTGCCTAATTTAAGCTTTAATTTAAATTTAGAAGAGATAAAATCAACGGTCAAATGAAATATTTAACGGATAATACCAGAATAACAGGGATGATGGAGGTGTCTCCACCTGTAGAAGTTATTGAAAAACTTCCAATTTCAGAAAAGGTTTCGGAGCTTGTGTTCAACTCCAGAAATGAAATTTCAGACATCCTTCATGGGAATGAGGATAGATTGGTTGTGGTTGTTGGCCCTTGCTCTATTCACGATCCCAAAGCTGCAATCGAGTATGCTAAAAAACTTAAAACTCTCGAAAAAGATCTAAAAGACCAACTCAAAATTATCATGAGAGTTTATTTTGAAAAACCAAGAACGACTGTGGGTTGGAAAGGTCTCATTAATGATCCTGACTTAAATAATAGTTATGATGTGAATAAAGGGCTTAAGGTAGCTAGAAAGCTTTTGTTAAAGATTAACGAGTTGGGTTTGCCTGCAGGTACTGAGTTTTTGGATATGATAACTCCTCAATATATTTCAGACTTGATTTCGTGGGGTGCAATTGGCGCTAGAACCACTGAAAGCCAAATACATAGAGAGTTAGCCTCAGGGTTGTCTTGTCCCGTTGGATTTAAAAATTCTACCAACGGCTCTATTCAGGTTGCCTTGGATGCGATTGGTTCATCTTCAAATAGCCATATTTTTCTTTCCATCACAAAAGAAGGAAAATCTGCTATTTTCAATTCCTCTGGAAATAAAGATTGTCACGTCATACTAAGAGGTGGAGAGACCCCAAATTATTCAAAAAAAGATATACAAAAAGTTAATGAGGATTTGAAAAGCTCTAATTTAACTCAAAAAATTATGGTTGATATGTCTCATGGAAACAGTCAAAAACAGTTCAAAAAACAACTCATTGTGAATAAAGATATTTCTGATCAAATTGCATCAGGTGATCAAAGTATTTTTGGAGTCATGATTGAGAGTAACCTTGAGGAAGGCAACCAAAAAATAGATTCTCTTAAAAACCTTAAATATGGTCAAAGTGTTACCGATGCTTGCGTCAGTTGGAAAGATACTGAAGTAATGCTAAAACTTTTAGCTAAAGCAGTTGATGCAAGGAGAGAAAAACTTAAGCGTTCCGCCTAAGTTTATGTCAAGAAAAACAAATTTATTAAATTTTGATAAAGAAATTGCATCTAGCATTGGTCTATATGAAGCAATTGTCCTGCAGATATTTAAGTCTGAAAAAAAACAAAACTTAACTCAGCTATTAGACAAACTTTCATTTATTGAAAATAAGGAAGTTCATAAAGTCTTAAAGAAACTTCTTAAGCTTAAATTAATCGAAGAAACATCGAGAGAGACTTTTTGTTTGAAATCCAAAAGTAAAGAAACTATCCCAGAAAGAAAGCAAAATATTTCCAAGGGATACCTTCCTTCAAACAATATTTTGAAAGAAGCCAAAAGTCTTGGCATTTCGGAGGACTTCATTAGAAATAAACTACCTGAATTTAGAGCTTATTGGTCTGATCGAAAGGATAAAAGCTTTTCTTGGGACTATAAGTTTCTTAAATATCTTTTAAAAGAATGGAGAGCAGAAGAAGAAAGCTTAAATAAAGCATCAAAAATGAAACCAATTCAAAAAAACTGGAAACCCTCCAAAGAAGCATTACAAATTTTAAAACATGCCGAAATTGAGGAAAAATTTATCGTTGATGCCTTGCCAGAATTTATTTTGTATTGGAGCGAAAGGAATACTGCCTCTGATTCCTGGAATACTAAATTTCTCAATCACATTAAAAATCAATGGGTCAGGTATCAAAATTTGATTTCTATGGTGAAGAAACCAACTAGGATGAATAAAGATTGGAAACCTTCGGAAGATTGTTTTGACGTTTTGAGTTTAGCTAAGATAAATAAAAGTTTTGCCATATCTCAAATACCAGAATTTAAACTTTATTGGCTGGAGACAAAAGAAATGCGAAATTGCTGGAACTCAAAGTTCATCCAACACGTAAAATTTAAATGGAAAGCTAAACATGGGAATACAAAAAATGTATTATCAAGATTGAAAGATCATGAGTGGGCAGTTAACTTCAAAAATTAAAATACCTAAAAGCCAAGTAGAGCTTATTAATCTTATTTTTGCCGAATTAGAAATTACCTTTCACAATCAATTTCATAAAGCATTTCCAGATGAAGAAACCTTAACCTTAGCTAAGCAACTTTGGCTCGCAAAGCTAGAAAAATACCAAAATGAGATAGTATTCCGAGCAATAGACAAAATCATAGAAACTTCAAAATATTTACCATCTCTGAGTGCAGTTTTAAATCAGATTAAAGAATTAAAACTTCTTGAACAAAATATCCCTTCTTCAAACACTGCTTACATTGAAGCAAGTTCTTTGGGGGAAACAAATCCATTAGATTTCAATTGGTCTCATCCATTTGTTTATCATGCTGGTGCGAAAGTCGGCTGGTATAGGTTAAAAACAGAATCCGAATTTGATATAAAAAAGGAATTCATAGATGCCTATGAGGAAATATTAGAAGAGAGTGAATTTAAAGAAAGCTTGCTCCTTTTGCCTGTGTTCAAAGAAGAAATATCTGTCGAAAAACCCCTTTCTAAAGGAAAACAAAAAGCTAGATTGGAGAACATAAAAAAGAAATATTTATAGGTTTTCCTTGATATAATCGCCCCTCGCCTCTATATAAAAGGAAAGGGAATTAATTAATGGATATCGTTTCAAGGCTTCTTACAAGATCTAATTTAGAGTGGGCATCTCTTTTTGTTGGATTCGCTATTATATGGATGGTCTCAGGGTTTTTTGTTCAAGAACCCAGTCCTCCTGCTTTGATTGAAAAAAAAGATCCTGTAGTAAGAGTTATCGACCAAAAGGCAGAAAATTTTTCCAAAGAAATTGTAGTCAAGGGATTTACAAAGGCTGATAAAAAAGTTTTGGTTAAGTCTGAAACTTCAGGAAAGATTATTAATTTACCTATTGCTCAAGGAACTTTTGTAAAAAAAGGTGAAGTTATTTGTTCTTTATTTGTTGCTGAAAGGCAAGCAAATTTTGATAAAGCTTTATTGGATTTTAATTCTGCAAAAAAACTATTTGAAGAAGAGCTATATTCCTCAAAGCAACTGCAAAATGCGAAGTCAAATTATGAGAGGGCTAAACTCGAGTTGGATTATGCAAATATAAAAGCACCTTTTGATGGCGTAGTGGATAAAATTGATCTAGATGTCGGGGACTTTTTAAATCGAGGTTCTACTTGTGCCACCCTGTTAGATTTAGATCCCATGATGATAACTGGAGATATTTCAGAAAATGAGCTTCTAGATCTTACTAAAGAAAGTAGCGTAAGGGTTATTACAAATGACGGTCAAGAGTTTCAGGGCCAAATTACTTTCATCTCGGCATCTGCAGATGAAATGATGCATACTTTTGATATTGAAATTTCCATTCCAAATCCCTCTGGAAGAATTAAAGATGGTCAAACTGCTAAAGTAATTGTATCGGCCACTCCTGAGCCTGCTCATATCATTCCGCTATCGATTCTAAGATTAGATCCAGAAGGAAATCTTGGGGTCAGATTAGTTAATAAAGATAATCTTGTGGAATTTTATACAGTAGAAATAATTCAAGATACAGAAGAAGGTGTTTGGGTAACTGGTCTTCCTTTCAATTCAAGAATCATCACTGTTGGCCAGGACTACGTAAATAACAATGAAAAAGTTGATATTGCGATTGACTATAGATTAAACAAGGATGAAATCATTAATTGATTTTTTTGTAGATCGTTATAAGGCTACCTTTACTTTTTTAGCCTTTACATTGATCTGGGGATACACCTCGATTATTCAATTGCCCGCATCAGCTTACTCAGATATCAATATCCCTTATGTTTTTGTTTCTACTTACTACGATGGAGTCTCTGCGCAGGATGCAGAAAGACTATTAACCAGGCCAATAGAACAGAAATTAAAAACTGTCGATGAATTGGTAGATATTCAATCCTACAGTAGACAAAACATGTCTTATGTAATTTTAGAATTCCCGGTTGAATATTCGAAAGATGTTGCCGTCAAAGATGTTAAAAATCTTATTGACGAAGTCATGCAGGAATTACCGTCGGAATCTGAAGATCCAATGGTAAAAGAATTTACTTTAGATGAATATCCAATATTAGATATAAACCTAATCTCTAGTTCTTCTAACCAAAGGGAACTATTGGCTTTTGCAAGACAACTTCAAACTGCTGTAGAAACTATTCCAGAAGTTTTGGAAGCTGATTTAAGAGGAGTACCAGATGACTTGTTGGAAGCCACCATTGATAAAACAAAATTAGAAAGTTACAGCGTTTCCCCAAGGGATTTGTACAATGCCATCGGAGATGCAAATAGAGCAATCCCCGCAGGTGATTTAAGATCGTCTACAGGAAAGTTTTCAGTATTAGTACCTTCTGTTTTTGAAGATGTTACAGATGTTGAAAATATTCCCATCATAGAAAGCGATGGAAAGGTAATTACACTCAAGGACTTAGTAACTTTAAGAAGAACATTTAAGGACAGGGACTCCTTCTCCAGAGTTAATGGAAAAGATGCAGTAACTTTATCCGTTATGAAAAGACAAGATGCTAAGGAAGTTGTTGCAGCAAAAAAAGTAAGTTTTATTTTAGACGAGTTTCGTCCTAATTTGCCTGCTGGAGTTGAAGTTATTGTGACTCAAGATAGAACTGGCTGGTCCTCAATGATGGTTGCCGAGTTGGGAGGAAACATCCTTACAGCGCTTATTTTAGTATTGACGATTGTTGTTGGAACAATGGGCTTGAGGTCTTCAGCAATGGTTGCTATGGCCATCCCTACATGTTTTCTTTTTGCTTCAATTTTTCTCGCTGCCATAGATTACACCTTTAACTTTATGGTTTGTTTTGGACTGTTGATATCTTTAGGGATGTTAATCGATGGTTGCGTTGTTGTGGTCGAGTATGCTGATAGGAAGATGGCTGAAGGGCTCGATAGAATTTCGGCCTACAAATTTTCGACAAAGAGAATGTTTTGGCCCGTAACAATTTCTATAGGAACCACTTTATCAATATTTGTTCCAATGTTTTTTATGCCTGGTGTATCTGGCCAGTTTTTAAGACCCATGATTGTCACGTTGTTTATTGTCTTATTGGGATCAATTTTGTATGCCTTGGTATTTACTCCGGCAATAGGATCTAGATTTGGTAATTTAGGAATAAGAAAGTCTAAGACTTTACAAAATGCCAGTATTCTTGAAAACGGCGATCCTACTAAAATAGATGGTTTTACAGGATTTTATGCTCGAGCATTAACAAAAGTTATTCAATCTCCTGGAAAATTTATAGTTTTTATAATTTTTACTGTAACAACTATTTATATACTCTACAGCCAGCATGCCCCTGGAAGTAGATTTTTTATTGAAGAAGAGCCCCTTGAAATGGAAGTAAAAATTGAAGGCAGAGGTAGTTTTGGTGAAATGGAAAAATTGGGTTTTTTAAAAGAGATTGAAGATATTGTGATGAGTATTCCAGGTCCGAGTTCTATATCTCTAAATATGAATGGTGTTGCAGATCCAAGGGATAGAGGTAATTCAGACGAAATAGGAACCATTTTTATTGAAATGCCTTTTGAAAAAGATCTCAACCGTACAGGTTGGGATGTCTATGATGAACTTTTAGAAAAAACACAGGATATTCCGGGTTTAGTTGTAAACGCAAAACTTAGAGAAAATGGTCCACCAACTGATTCCCCTATTGAAATAGATATATTTGGTAGGGATTTCGATATGGTAACTGATGCAACCATAGCTCTTACCGATTATATGAAGGATTCCATTCCGGGAGCTAAAAATATCTACAACACCATTCCAACAAATCTTCTGAAATGGACAATCAAAATAGATAAAGAAAAAGCTAAGCAATTTGGAGTCACAACTCAAGATATAGGTGCTGCAATACAATTTATGACCGCGGGTGTGAAAGTTGGAGAATATAGACCCGAAGATCTAGACGAAGAAGTAGATATCAGAGTGAGATTTCCTGCAGAGCAAAGAAGATTAGATCAGTTTGATGATTTGACGGTGAATACAAGATTTGGGCAAGCTCCATTGAGCAGTTTTGTGGAAGTTGTTCCGGCCTATATACCACCTTCTATCAGAAGGGTTTCTGGAGAAAGAGCCTTTACTGTTGCAGCTGAATATCAAAAAGGAGCTTTAGTAGAGGATGTCATTCCAAAAATTGAGCAATGGATAGAAGACAATAATGAGTATGAAAAATTGCAATTCAGATTTGGTGGCCAACAAGCAGAATCGGATGCAAATTCAGCTTTCTTTGTATTTGCCTTTATCGTTGGTATATTTTTGATGTCAATTTTATTGATGATTCAACTAAATAGCTTTTATCAAGTTTTCATAATTGTTTCAGCCGTTATTTTGTCTACCAACGGAGTTTTTCTGGGCTTATTAGTTACTCAACAAATATCAAGTGCTTTATTTACCAGTCTAGGAATTATTGCCTTGGCAGGTATTGTTGTGAACAATAATATTGTTCTGGTAGACACCTATAATGTTATCTCAAAAGAAAATCCAGATTTATCTAGAGAAGAAATTGTAGTTCGTACCGCGGCACAAAGACTGAGACCTATCATTTTGACTACAGCAACCACCGTTATTGGTTTATTGCCATTAGCTTCAGGAATTGGAGTCGATTTTTATCAAAGGAATATTGAGATAGGCGGGAGAGTCTCTGAATGGTGGCAACCTATGTCGTTTGCTGTGGTAAGTGGTCTGACCTTTGCCTCCGCAATAACCTTGTTCTTGACTCCTTGTTGGCTTATGCTACCTGTAGCTATTAAAGATACTTTTAATAACATAAAAAATACATTTACTAAGACAGCAAGTGAACGATAAGTCCAAAGAAAAGAATTTAGATTTCGAAAAATCTTTAGCAAAACTTGAAAATATCATTGAAGCACTTGAAGATGGTGATTTACCCTTGAACGAATCAATTAAAACTTTTGAAGAGGGAGTAAAGTTAACTAAACACTGTCAAGAACTTCTCACCAAAGCTGAATTAAAAATTCAAAAGCTTTTAGAAAAAGATGATGGCACGCTTGATCTAGAAGATTTTGATGACAAATAATCCAGAAGTTTTAGCTCTAAAAGATCTACCCTTTTTAAAAAAAAACTTAAAAAGGATTGATAAAGCTATTCTAAAGTCTTTACCTCCAAAAAATTATTCGAAAATTTCTAAGGCCATTCATTATTCTGTTTTAAATGGAGGAAAAAGAATTAGACCACAACTTGTCTTGCTAATGGCTGAAGCTCTAAAAGTTGATGTAAGTCCAAAAACTATTGACTTAATGGCAGCTGCGGGTGAATTAATTCATTGTTACTCTTTGATACATGATGATTTGCCCTCAATGGATGATGACGATTTCAGAAGAGGTAAGCTTTCTTGTCATAAAAAATTTGATGAAGCTACAGCAATTTTAGCTGGAGATGCAATTCAACCTCTTGCATTAGAAATTTTGACAACCATTAAAGATGAAAAACTTAAGCCAGACCAAAAACTTAAAATCATAAATCTTTTTGCAAAGGCTTGTGGACCAAAGGGAATGGTTGAGGGACAAAGTAGAGATTTAGCTGCAGAAGGAAAAAAAATTAACATTAAAGACTTGGATGAAATGCATTATTTAAAAACAGGCAAGCTAATTGAAGCTTGTGTAGAGTCTATATGTATTCTTAAAGATGGGCTGTTAAAAAAAGATGTAAAAGCTTTTTTGAATTTTGCTAGAAAATTTGGGTTAGCGTTTCAAATCAAGGATGATATCTTAGATATTCTTGGAGACGAAAAGAAAATAGGCAAGCCCCTAAATTCCGATGCAGAAAAAAATAAAGCCACTTACCCAGCCATTATTGGCCTTAAAGCATCTCAAGAAAGAGCTGAAAAATTATGTTTTGATGCTTTAAAAATTTTATCAAAGCTCCCTTATAATACGGAGAATCTAGTTAAATTATCAAAATTTATAATTTTGAGAGATAAATAATGAAAACTTATTCAGAAATTCCAAAATCTCTTCCTGTCACTCCGTTGCTTGATAAGGTTAATTACCCTTCTGATTTAAAGCAATTAACCAAAAAAGAGCTCCGTCAGGTAGCTGACGAATTAAGAGAGTTTTTGATTTATTCTGTTGCTAAGAGTGGTGGTCATTTTGGAGCTGGTCTGGGCGTCATTGAACTAACCATTGCTTTACACTATATTTTTAATGCACCTGAAGATAACTTAATTTGGGACGTTGGACATCAGAGTTATCCACATAAAATTATAACCGGTAGAAAAAAAGAAATTTCTACTGTTAGATCAAAAGATGGTTTGCATCCTTTTACAAATATACAGGAGAGTATTTATGATTCTTTTGGTACCGGACACTCAAGTACCTCAATAAGTGCAGCACTGGGTATGGCAATCGCAAAACCAGAGAAAAACCATGTAGCAATAATTGGCGATGGCGCTATGACTGCCGGTATGGCTTATGAAGCTTTAGCTCATGCTGGATCACTTGATTCTGATATTTTGGTGATTCTCAATGATAACAGCATGTCGATCTCAAAAAATATAGGAGGGTTTTCAAACTATCTTGCAAGAATTTGGGCAAGTAAACTTTACACTTCCATCAGAGAAGGAGGAAAAACAGCTTTAAGATTTATACCATCCGCTAAAAACTTTGCTAAAAGAGCAGAGACACATTTCAAAGGAATGTTAGCGCCAGGAACCCTCTTTGAGGAATTGGGGTTTAACTACATTGGGCCAATGGATGGTCATAACTTAAATGAGATGCTAAAAACCTTACAAAATTTAAAAGATCTTAAGGGTCCAAAACTTTTACATTTAATAACCCAAAAAGGAAAAGGTTTTTTGCCGGCAGAAAAAAACCCAATTGGATATCATGCTTTGAATAAAATCGAAAAAAATACAAAAACAACAAATGGAAAAAAATATTCCGAAGTTTTTGGCGATTGGCTATCAAAAAAAGTTGGTGAAGGTGATGATGACTTGGTAGCTATTACCCCTGCAATGTCAGAAGGATCAGGTATGAATGATTTTGCAGAAAAAAATCCAGATAAATTTTACGATGTTGCTATTGCTGAGCAACACAGCATGACATTTGCTGCAGGGTTGGCTAAAGAAGGAAAAAAACCAATTCTTGCTATCTATTCCACATTTTTACAAAGAGCATATGATCAATTAATCCATGATGTTGCTTTGCAAAAATTAGATGTGACTTTGGCAATTGATAGAGCTGGTTTCGTTGGTGGAGACGGCGCGACTCATGCAGGTATTTTTGATGTTTCTTATTTAAGATGCATACCAAATATGGTTATTATGAGTCCCTCAGACGAAAACGAATGTTGGAAAATGCTTTCAACTGGATACAACCATTCAGGTCCAGCAGCTATTCGATATCCTAGAGGAGAAGGTCCTGGTACAGAAATTTCAAAAAGCTTTGATTTGCTAGAAATTGGTAAAGCAAGAGTGATAAATGAAGCATTGTCAGATTTGGTTATTTTCTCTTTTGGGAATATGTTAAACGTGTCCATGGAAATTTCAGATGAAATAGGCTGTTCACTAGTAGATATGAGATTCATCAAGCCTCTTGATGAAAAACTTATTGAAAAGTACGCAAAGACACACAAGTACATTATTACAATTGAAGAGAATGTTATTTCTGGTGGAGCTGGATCAGCGGTAAATGAATACCTTACAAAAATTGGATATTCAGATAAACTCAAGATTTTTGGTGTACCAGATGATTTCCCTATTGTGGGAAGTCAGGAAGATCAAAGAGAGGCTGCAGGCTTATCAAAAAATAAAATTTTGGAAAAACTCTCCCTAGAGCTAGATTTAAAAGATTTGAAGAAAAAAGTTTCCGCCTAATAAAGTCAAACCAGCAAAAACTCCTGCCACTAAATCATCTAAAACAATACCAAACCCTGACTTAAATTTCTTATCAATCATAGAAATTGGATGAGGTTTTAAAATATCAAAAAAGCGAAATAGAACAAAAAAAATCATAGCAGCAAGATAAGATTCCTTTTGCCATTCAGAAGTTGAAAAATTATAGATTCCTAAGGTTGGTATAAACAGAAAGGAAAGCCATGCTCCAGCTACTTCGTCAATTACAATCGCTTTATGGTCCCTTTCAAGTAAATCTTTGGAAGCTATTTCACAGATAAGTATTGATGCCAGAGAAAATAAAAGAAAAATAAAGAGAAAATTAAAAAAACTTACCTGAAAATAGATAAAGCCAAAGAATAATATCAAGGCTGCAAAAGAGCCCCAAGTTCCAGGAGCAAAGGGTAAAAGACCTACCCCAAAAAAAGTAGCTGAAAGATGGGAAAATTTTTTCAAATTTGGAAAAGTACTCATGAAGCAAAATGATTGTAACTTTTTCTATTCAGTTTGATTTCTTTATTATCTTGAACAACCTTTATGCCCTTCCCTTTAACGATTTCACCAATTTTAAACTTTTTAAGCTTAAGTTTACTGAGTAATTTATTAAGTTTTGATTCCTTATTCTTTGGAACAGTAAAACAAAGTTCATAATCGTCTCCCCAAGTTAGGGCTTCATTGTAAATTCCTTCATAAGGTATTAAATCTAAATCTATTTTTGCTCCGAGATTGCTTCGCTGACAAATATGACCCAAATCACCAAGCAATCCATCGGAAATATCAATACAGCTAGTTGCGATGCTTCTTAAGTTTTTTCCGAGCAACGTATGTACTTTGGGCTGAAGAAATTTTTTAACGTATTTTTTTTCTTTAACAGTTAGTTTTTTCTTCTTCGAAGTAATTATTTTTAATCCTAACTTAGCAAGACCTAGACTTCCACTTACATAAATTGAGTCCCCAACTTTTGCACCATCTCTAGAAAGAAACTCTTTACGACTTACTTCTCCACATACTCCGATCGATACCGAGCATTCTTTTCCTTTTACTAAGTCTCCACCAATAATCGGCACTTGATAACTTTTAGTGAAGAGGTTTAAGCCTTTCGCAAATTGTTTTAGCCAATCAAGATTTTTACTTGGCGTTACAAGACTAATAGAAAGCCACTTAAGAGTTCCACCACAAGCTGGGATATCGCTAGCTGCCACAGCGCAAGACCGAAAAGCAATATGCTCGGGGGCTAAGTCTTTCGGAAAGTGAACGTCTGAATTGGAAACATCTGTAGAGAAAATCAGGTCATTTTTTTTTACTGTAAATAGACCAGCGTCATCTCCAGGACCCAATAAAATACCTGAGGAGTCATTGAATTGACTCCCCAGATTTTTAAAGTATTTTTGAAGAACTAAAAATTCATCCGATTCTTTCATTTAGAATCGGACAAAAGATTAGGAGTTGTATGCTTCGAAAAGGCCTGTGGCTCCCATACCGCCCCCAACACACATGGTTACGATACCGTATTTACCGCCTCTTCTATTAAGCTCTCTAGCAACGTGCCCAACTTGACGAGAGCCTGTCATGCCAAAAGGATGTCCAATAGAAATTGATCCACCATTGACATTCAGTTTTTCGCTAGGAAGACCAAGTTTGTCCCTAATGTAAACCACCTGGGAAGCAAACGCTTCG
This sequence comes from uncultured SAR86 cluster bacterium, assembly GCA_902540995.1. GTDB lineage: Bacteria > Pseudomonadota > Gammaproteobacteria > Magnimaribacterales > AG-339-G14 > MEDG-81. The sequence continues at coordinate 52,716 of CACBOY010000005.1, read as the reverse complement.
TTTAATTCCCATAAGTCTATGTCTTCAAGTTTTAAGTCAGCTGACTTGAGAAGCTTCGGAATAGAGTACACTGGACCAATTCCCATCTCATCTGGTTGACAACCAACAACTGTAAAGCCTCTGAAATAAAGTTTTGGAGTTAATCCAAGCTCAAGGGCTTTTTCCTCGCTCATTACCAAAGTGACTGAAGCGCCATCAGATAATTGAGAAGAATTACCAGCAGTCACAGAACCGTTTTCAGGATCAAAGACAGGTTTTAAAGAAGATAAGCCTTCAATAGTAGTTTCTGGACGATTACAGTCATCTCGATCTACTGTAACTTCAACGTCTTTTTCTTCACCAGACTCTTTGTTTACCAATTTCATAACTGTATCCATTGGTACTATTTCATCGTCATAGTAACCAGCCTCTTGAGCTGCAGCCGTTCTTTGTTGACTAGAAAGAGCATACTCGTCTTGTGCTTCTCGAGTCACATTGTAACGTTTTGCAACACATTCAGCCGTTTGACCCATAGCGTGGTAAATGCCTGGAACATCAGCAGCAAGTTGCTCGTTCACGTACATATGCATGTTGGTGTTTCCTTGAGTAGTAGAGATGGATTCCACTCCTCCAGCAATAATACAGTCGCTAAAGCCACTTTGGACCTGAGTTGCAGCCATTGCAACGGTTTGCAAACCAGAAGAGCAATATCTGTTTACGGTAGTTCCCCCTACTTCAATGGGTAATTTAGATAACACTGCAACATTTCTAGCAATGTTGTGACCTTGGGCACCTTCTGGTGCTCCGCAACCTAAGATCATATCTTCTACCATAGAAGGATCTAATCCAGGATTTCTTTCTAATAAAGCATTGACCAAATGTGCCGTCATATTATCCGCACGTGTTTGGTTGAATCCCCCTCGGAAAGATTTAGCTAGTCCAGTTCGGACACTATCAACGATAACTACGTTTCTCATAAAATCTCCTATTTAAATTGAAGTTTGATTATAAAGATTAATTAGCTTGATTACTAACAAAAAAAAACCCTTGCCAAGGCAAGGGTTTTTTTTCTAGATTTCTTTTAGAAGTTTAATCCAAAAGACATTCCAAAAGATCTTGGCTCTCTAACAAACGCTGTAAGAGTGAAAGATTGAGAATCGGCAGTATAACCAGTACCGGTGAGGTTTCTTTCATCGGTAAGGTTTTGAGCCCAGAATCTAATATTCCAATCTGCGTCTGTAGGAACAATATCTAACGAGAAGTTTATTTCATCCCATGCAGGAGTCTTAGTCGCTTCAATGTTATAAATAGTGTTGTAAGAATCAGATCTGTAGTAGTAGTCCAATCTTGGAGTTATTTCAAGATTGCCAGCTTGAGCAGTGTAAGCAATACCCATAGACAAAGTCATGTCTGCAAAAGGCATTTGGTTACCTGTAACATCAGCCTGAATACCGTCGGTTACAAACTGTCCAGCACCAGCAGCAGTATTCGCACAAGTAGCGTTAGCTGCATATGCTAGTTCATTAGCATCTCCAGTTCCGTTACCCGTTACTGAATCTGCGTGTGCAACCATGGCATTGAATAGTTTACATACTCCACCAGTTTGAGCAGAAGCGCCTGAGCCAACAACTGCTACCGAAGGAAGCAGTGTTCCATCAGGTCCTGCAATAGTTACAGCTCCTACTCCCGGAACAGCAATTTGAGTGACTTGTGGAGAATAGATCAAAGTATCTCCTGGGGCAGTTCCACCTGCAGTTACTGGAAGACAAGTGTTAGGACCTGGGTTGTTATCATAATCTGTCTGTTGAGCTAGACCTAGTAAGTAACAAACATCAGCCTTTGTACCGTAGGCTGTAGCAGGTTTACTTAATTCAAAAGGTAAGAGCTGTAATAGGTCTGAAGCTACAAACTTTGGACCTGCTCCACCAAAATCACAACCACCAGCACCAGTATTATCCTTAACACATCCCATCGCGTAAGCAATCTCATTTCCACCAGCTATAAGCTGAGTGATTGCGTTTTGAGTAGCAGTTGCTATAGCGCCTGCATCCGTAAGACCTGCAGTCGCACCAGCGATTGATAATTGAGTTTGGAGAACTTTACCAAAGGTATAACCCGTTGCATCTCTATCGAGAAGCACATGAGTTGCATTTCCTACGTTTTTGGCTAAGTGCCATTTGCTCGAAGCTGCATCACCTCTGAGGTGACCACCGACATCTGTAGGATTAATATTTTTGAATGCTCCTAATTCAGAGTCTGCATAACTGAAAGCCATATTAAAAGTCAATCCAGGAACCGAAGGAGGAGTTAATAATAACTCAAGCTCAGCACCCATGTTCTCTAAAGGAATACCTTCGTTAATAGCAGTTTGGTTTCTGATGGCACCAACGTGGAAGTTAGTGAAGTCGTTGTAGTAAATTGAAGCATTAGCGATTAAACCAATTTCTGGTACAGCAGCTTTAACACCAATCTCAAATGCATCTACATCCGTACTGTCAAATGCAAAAGGAGTATTAGGGAATTCAGCAGGGTTAAATGCTGGGTTAAATCCACCACCTTTAAAACCTTTTGCGTAACTGATAAACATCAAGACATCATCGGTTGCTTGCCAGTCCCAAACAAGTCTACCGGTAGTGGCAGAAAAGTTTTTAATAGGGTTATAGCCAACAGCAGTATAGTCATCGTTGTATGGATCTAAAGCTTCAATAAGGGGCATCGCTCCAGTGCCAGTAGCTCCTGTAACAGGAACAGGTGCTAACCCAATAGTTTGACCTATGGTGTTTGCATCTCCCTTAGTTTGACAAGCCTCAGTGAAAGTTCCATCAGGAGCTAAAGTTGTTGAATCAATGCCAAACGAGCCATAAGTTCCATTAGCTTGGAGCCCACAACCTGCAGCTAATGCATCAGCATTCCAATTTGAAATCAAAGGAATTTCATAGAAAGTAGCTCTTGCTTTAATAGATTTTCTGTCTTCGTTGTAACGAAGTCCAAAAGTAAGTTTATGATTATCGGCGACATCGAAATAAAATTCAGTAAAGATTGCCTGAGCATCAAGAGCGTAGTCTGCGGTGTCGTTGTTAAAGAACTCTGTATAAGTTCCATCAATTCTCGCAATCATGTCAGCTGTAACATATGCTAAAGGTACAGCAGCTGGTAATCCTGCAGCTGCTTTTACTTTAGCTGCAGTTGCCACTAATCTTTCACCTTTAGCAACGGTTCCAGCATCACACGTTGCGGTGGTACCTGGTATTGTTGCACCAACTCCTAACTGAGAACAAATAAACATTGCTGAATATCCTTCTCTGTAAGAGTTTTGTATAGTTGCAGGCAAAGCATATCCATTTAAGGAAATTCCTGATGCGTATACGTTATAGCCAGTTGAAGTGTTGTTAGAAATATCAATCGCACCGATTAAGAAATTGAACATCCCATCCATATCAGAAACAAATTTAACTTCCGTAGTTCTAGAATGATTGTTTGAATATGATGCATCACCAGACACAGGATAGTTAAAAGATGCTGCTTTTGTAGCGGGGTTAACAGCCATTCCTTGAGGGCCACAGAAAACACCTGCTTTAAATTCATCTACCTTACAAGCCGGAGTGATAACTTCATTGGAGAAACCCATAGGAAGACCTGCAGTACCAAAAAGTGCAGGATTCAGCCTTTGAGCAATAGCTTCGTCAGAGGCAGAACCAAGATCTCTGTAAAACTGTCTTTTCTTATTATTGTATGCAACTGTCAAAGTACCTTGATCAAAATCGTTTTCTAGAATTATTTGACTGGTTGACTCTTGAACATCATGCGTTGGGGATTTCCAATCGTTGGCTTCAAAGAAATCCTGAGGCCTTGTTCCTGCATCAACTAAGCCCCAATTAACAGATGCTGCAGTAGATGGATTATAGTTAGTAGTGGCCGTTGAACCATTTGTAACATTGGGGAGGTAATAACCTAAAGCACCACCAGCTAGAGCTGGAAGCGTAGAAGCGTTAGACATAGGGTGAGGAGCTTGGAAAACATTTTTTCCACCTATTAGACAACCCTGGACTAAGCTGGATCCTGTTTCACAGAATGATCCACTTATTTGCTGACGATTAGATTCTTCGTCATATGCTTCGTGAATCAATGTAAGAGTTAAGTCATCGGTAGGTTCCCATGCAAAAGAAGCTCGCCATTGATAATTGTCTCTGCTGTCGAAATCGCTCGAAGCTTTTGAGTAAAGATTTTTAGTAATCCCATCTCTTTCAAAATTTCTAAAAGCAAATCGAGCTCCTAAACTATCGCTGAGTGGCACATTAAACATAACGTTCACCAACTTCTCGCCATCAGAAGCATATTGAAGCTTGGTTGAACCGGAGAAAGCATCAAGATCTGGTCTTGCAGTAATTAAGTTAATTACCCCACCAGTTGAGTTTCTACCAAAAAGAGTACCTTGAGGTCCACGAAGTACCTCAATCCTTGCCATATCAAGAAAACCCACTTCGTTAGCGGATGTAGAACCTAGCGGCAATCCATTCATGTGAATTTCCACACCAGCATCCGCACTCGCTGCAGTTGCAAAGTTAGTAATACCACGAATTGAGAATCCTCCACCACCAGAGAAGGTTGAAGCTGAGAAAGTTATGCCAGGCACTTGAAGTTGTAAGTCACTTGAGACTTCAATTTGTCTCTCTTCAAGAGCTTCAGCGGTAAAGGCAGATACCGCAATTGGCACTGACTGAAGACTTTGCTCAGTTCTTTGTGCGGTAACGATTACCTCTTCTATTGTTGATTGAGCGAAAGCAGTAGTGGACACAATAAATGATCCAACCAAAGCCGCGCTTATTTTCAGAAATCTACTCATTTAGAATCCTCCCCTAATGAGTTAAAAATTATCTTGTGAAGAACTCAAGCAAAAAAGTATAACTTTTCCTTATAAGCTTAAGGATTCTCCCCCTATAGCAATCGATAATACCTAATTTTGCAAGTACTGCAACCTTTTTACCGATAAAAAAATATTCTACCAATGCTTTTAAATGAGACCATAATTTTGGATTAAAATAAGTCATGAATAAAAAAGAAAGAGCATTGTTCGTTGAAAAAAAACTTAATGAGCTCTTCCCAAATCCTAAAGCTCCCCTAGATCATCGAAATGCTTTCACTTTCTTAATAGCTGTACTTTTAAGTGCTCAAACTACTGACAAAAGAGTAAATATCGTTACCAAAGAACTTTTTAAAAAAGCATCTAGCCCTGAAGAAATGCTAGCTCTTGGTGAAAATGAAGTTTATGAGCATATAAAAACTTGTGGCTTAGCTCCTAAAAAAGCCAAGGCAATCATTGCGACTTCAAAGATTCTCATTGAAAAACATAATGGCAAAGTTCCAAAAGAAATTATAGATTTAGAAGAATTGCCTGGCGTCGGACATAAAACAGCGTCTGTAGTAGTTAGCGAATATTTTAAAAAACCTGCTTTTCCAGTTGATACTCACATTCACCGTTTGGCACAGAGATGGGGCCTTACAAATGGTAAATCAGTAAAACAAACCGAAAATGATTTAAAAGAAATCTTTGATGAGATGAATTGGCGCAACTTGCATCTGCAAATAATTTTTTACGGAAGAGCTTTTTGCACCGCAAGAGGTTGTGATGGAACAATCTGTTTTATGTGTAAAAGTTTATATCCTAATAGAAAAACTAAAAAGAAGACTTCAAAAGCTTAATTTAATTTTTTTGAAGAGTATAATTGTAATTTTTAAACACTTACATGTACGGCAATAATCTTTCCATAAAGTCTTTTGACGATGATCTTTGGCAGGCTCTAGAAAAAGAGCGAATCAGACAAGAACAGCACATAGAACTAATTGCCTCTGAAAATTATGCTTCACCAAGAATTTTAGAAGCCCAAGGATCGATCTTAACCAACAAATACGCAGAAGGATATCCAGGTAAGAGATATTATGGTGGATGCGAATTTGTCGATGTTGCCGAACAATTAGCTATTGATAGGGCGAAAGAACTATTCAAAGCAGACTATGCCAATGTTCAACCTCATTCTGGTGCAAGTGCCAATGCAGCTGTTTTCTTAGCGCTTCTTAATGCTGGTGATAAAATTCTTGGTATGAGTCTTGATCATGGAGGGCATCTAACTCATGGATCTAAAGTAAATTTTTCCGGGAAAATTTATGAATCATATAGTTATGGTATTGATCCGGAAACCGGCGACATAGACTACACTCAAGTTGAAGCTCTAGCGAAAGAGCATAAGCCTAAACTAATTATCTGTGGTTTTTCTGCTTTCTCTGGTATCTTGGATTGGGCAAGATTTAAAGAAATTGCTGATTCTGTAGATGCTCTTTTATTGGCAGATATTTCTCACGTTTCTGGTCTTGTTGCTGCAGGACTCTATCCCAATCCCTTCCCGCACGCAGATGTTGTTACTACTACAACGCATAAGACTTTGGTCGGTCCAAGAGGAGGGCTTATACTTGCTGGCCCAGACGAAGAATTACAAAAAAAACTTAATTCTGCACTCTTTCCAGGTTCTCAAGGTGGACCCTTGATGCACGTGATCGCAGCTAAAGCGGTATGTTTTAAAGAAGCAATGGAAGAAGACTTTAAAACTTACCAACAACAAATACTTTCCAACGCAAAATCTATGAGTCAACAATTCATGGATAACGATATTGATATTGTTTCCAATGGAACTTCTAACCACATGTTTCTGGTTAATCTCATAAAGAATAATGTTACTGGAAAAGATCTTGAGGCTGCATTAGGAAATGCCTTCATAACCGTCAATAAAAATTCCGTGCCTAATGATCCCAAATCGCCGTTTGTGACTTCTGGGATTAGAATTGGAACTCCTGCGGTTACTAGGAGAGGTTTTAAAGAAAAAGAAGTGACTCAAATTGCAGACTGGATTTCTCAGATTATCAAAAATATTGAAGATCAAAACTTAATTGCTGAAATCAAAGAAGAAGTAAAAACTCTTTGCAGTAACTTTCCAGTTTACTCACAATAAGACATGCATTGTCCCTACTGCTCCTTCGAAGAAAGCAAGGTGATTGACTCACGGCTGGTAACTGAGGGTAGCGAAATCAGAAGGAGAAGAGAATGCCTCAAATGTGGAGAAAGGTGGACAACTTTTGAAGTTGGTGAATTGGTTATGCCAAAAATAATCAAACAGGATAAATCTAGAGTACCTTTCGACGAAACCAAAATTAGAGAAGGTATAGCAAGGTCTCTTGAAAAAAGGCCTGTAAGCGATGCTCAATTTCAGACCTTGATAGAAACAATAAAAAAAGAAATTAGAGATTTTGGAGAAAGGGAAATTGAGTCCAAACAAGTCGGAGAAACTGTAATGCGGCATCTAAAGAAATTAGATGAAGTTGCTTTTGTGAGATTTGCCTCTGTGTATAGAAGTTTCCAAGATCCAAATGAATTCAGTGAAGAAGTAAAGAAATTAAGTGATGAATGAAAATTTCTTCATGTCCAAGGCGGTGGCTCTTGCTGCTAAGGGAAAATTTAACACCAAACCTGGGGTCAACGTCGGCTCTATTATCGTTAAGAATCAGAAGATAATTGGACAAGGCTACTACGAAGGCTATGGTGGGCCTCATGCAGAAATCAATGCAATCAACGACGTAAAGAAAAAATACAAAAAAAAATTTCTTTCGCAACTTTCAGGAAGTGAAATCTATGTCACGCTGGAACCCTGTAGCAAAAAAGGTAAAACAGGAGCTTGCGTCGATGTGCTTAAGAAATACGATTTTAAGAGAATTATTATTGGCTCAAGGGATCCTACGCAGAAAGGCTTGGAAAATCTCCGTAAAGCTGGTTATGAAGTCGAAAGTCTAAATGATCAGAGTTGCGAAGACTTGAATCTAGGCTTTCTCCATAAAGCAAGATTTAACAAACCTTTCGTAAGAGCAAAAATTGCCATGTCAGCTGATCACAAATCGGTTTTTTTAACAAAAAAAAGAAAGTGGATTACTGGAATTCCTGCTCGTAATGATGTGCAGTGTCTTCGAGCTGAATCGGATATCGTTCTGACTGGATCTGGAACAATAAATAAAGATTCACCTTCAATGAATGTAAGACTAAAGAAGATACTTGCTAGCAAGGCTTTTGATCAACCAAAAAGATATGTCTTTTCTAAAGAACTTACTCTTGATTGGAATGCACCCTTTTTTAATTTACCCGGACAGAAGGTTGTTGTTACCTCAAAACGAAGCCTGCCAAAATCAGCGAGAAAGATAAAAAATTTATCTTTATTAAATTGTAAAAGTAAAGGACGATTTTTAGACCCAAAAGATTTCATCGAGAAAATTTCCAGATTTCAAATAAATAACATTTTACTTGAATCTGGACCAAATCTTTTAGGCAGTTTTGGGGATGTGAATTTGATTGATGAATTTATTTTTTATATTTCACCAGAGAAACTTGGAAGCCAAGCAGAATACTTTTACAAAGGTAAAAATAAAATAAACTTTTTTGATAACGAGCAATTCGATATAGTTGAAGAAACTCAAGTTGGAAAAGACAAAAAAATAGTATTCAGAAAAAAATAAAATGGATTTGAACAGTACCAAGGAACTTATCTCTGAAATAAAAAAAGGCAACATGGTTCTTTTGATGGATGATGAAGATCGAGAAAACGAGGGAGACTTAATTCTTGCTGGCGAAAAAGTTACTCCCGAAAAGATAAATTTTATGGCTAAGCATGCGAGAGGTCTAATTTGCCTTGCAATGAGTCAAAACAAGTGTGAGGCTCTCAACTTGAATCAAATGGTCCATGATAATCAAAGTGGACACGGCACTGGATTCACTGTCTCTATTGAAGCTGCTACTGGGATAACTACTGGTATTTCTGCAGCTGATCGGGCAAGGACCATTGCTGTTGCCTCTAAAGCCAAAGCCAAAGCAAGTGATATTGTTTCGCCGGGACATATTTTTCCTGTTAGAGCTGTGCCAGGAGGAGTTTTATCTCGCACAGGCCATACTGAGGGGAGTACTGATTTATGCAGATTGGCTGGATTGACAGAATCAGCTGTTATTTGCGAAGTCATGAATGAAGATGGAACTATGGCTCGCAAAAAAGCACTCATCGATTTTAGTAAAAAGCATAATTTAAAGATAGGAACCATTGCGGATCTCATAAACTATAGAATTTTTAATGAACAAACCGTTAAGAGATTAGAAAGTAAATCAGTAAAGACGGAACACGGAAGGTTTAATCTCATCTTGTATAAAGATCTTATTTTCGAAGAGACACACATAGTACTGCAGAAAGGAAGAATCTCGAAAAATACATCTACACTAGTGAGAGTCCAGCAAAGCAACTTATATCATGATTTACTTAATGTTAATGAGTTTGGTTCAAGGTGGTCAATTTCTGATGCAATGAAAAAAATTAATAAAGCTGGAAATGGAATAATCTTACTTATTGATGGGGATGGTAATAAAGAGAATGAGTTTAAAGAAATTCGAGCCTCAAAGAAAAAAAGAAAATCTACTCCAAACAATGATCCGAGAAGAATTGGTATAGGGTCGCAAATCTTAAGAGATCTAGGAGTTAAGAAAATCAAATTAATGGGAAGTGAAGTGAGATACCCTTCCCTTTCAGGATTTGATTTAGAAGTTACGGAATATATAAAAAAATGAAAACTTCTAAAACTGAGATAAATAAACCCTCATCTGATTTGCATGACGTTAAGATTGCGGTAGTAAGTACAAATTGGAATGAAGAAATTATTAAGCCAATGCTAGAAGATTGTCTCTCTATGCTTGATGAATATAACATTGAGAACAATACTTTTGTTGTTCCTGGAGCATACGAATTACCTTTTATGGCGCAAAATCTTTGCACTGAATACGATGCAATAATTTTGCTTGGGTGTATTATCAAAGGAGAAACGCCGCATTTTGAGATTATTTCTCAGAGTATCAGCGATAAGGTTTTGGAAACATCTTTGGATAAAAATACTCCTATTATTTTTGGTGTCTTAACTACCAATAATGAAAGTGAAGCAGAGGAAAGAGCAGCTTCTAAAGGATCTGAGTTTGCTTTGTCTGCCCTAAGTATTTTGGATACGCTCAAAAAGATAAAGTGAGAACTAGCCCTTCCCCCACCAAAACAAGGGAGTTGGTTATCCAGGCTCTATATCAAAAAACCATTTCTGGAGATTCCAACACAAAAGTTTTAAAAGAACTCAAGCAAACTCAAAAAAATTTAAAAACCGACAAGGTTGCTGAAATCGTTAAAGATATTAAAAGTCTAGAACAAAATTTTTTAGAAACCATAAGTAAATTTTCAAATATACCCACCTCAAGAATAGGAGAAATTGAACTGTCTATTTTATATTTAGCTTTGTATGAAATTTCACAATCTAAATTGGATAAGCCAATCATCATCAATGAAGCAATAAAACTTGCGAAGAAGTTTGGGCAGAATTCCAGTCACAAGTTTATAAACGCAGTCTTAGACCAAGCTATCAAGAATAATTGAATTACCTTTCTATGGTGCTGTAATCGTCAGGACCAGTGGAAATAATTTTTACAGGTACCTCGCAAATTTCTTCAATATAAGAAATGAAATCTTTTGCCTCTTTTGGCAGCTCTTGATAATTAGTTAAATTTTTTGTTGGAGATTCCCATCCAGATAAAGTCTCATAGATAGGTTTAACGCTCTCTAAGTTCATACATTCTCCAAAGATAGAATCATCATTACCTTCATATGCCTTACAAATTTTTATCTCATCAAGGCCGTCAAGTACATCAATTTTTGTAAGACAAAGTCCTGAAATACTGTTTGTTTGAATTATCCTTTTCATTAAAACTGCATCAAACCAACCACATCTTCTTGGCCTACCAGTAGTTGCTCCGACCTCTCCTCCAGTTTCAGCAATATATTCTCCTAGCTCGTCATAAATTTCAGTTGGCATTGGTCCCTCTCCAACACGAGTCACATAAGCCTTTACTACGCCCAAAATATTACCTACATCCAAAGGCCCGCACCCAGCTCCAGCTGCAATGCCAGAGGGAGAACAATTGCTTGACGTAACAAATGGATAAGTGCCCTGATCAATATCTAATAAAGCTCCTTGAGCACCTTCAAATAAAACCGATTCTTCTTCTGAGTTGATTTTTTTTATCAGCATAGATACATCAGCAAGCATAGGTTTTATTTTTTCTCCATAAGCTAAGTTTTCATCCATAAGAACACTCAAAGACAAAGCTTCTTTGCCAAAAAACTTCTCGATTGTAAAATTATAAAAGTCCAGGGTTTCTTCCAATAAAGGCCTAAGATGATTTTCATTAAGGGTATCAACAACTCTTATTGCTCTTCTGGCAACTTTGTCTTCATATGCTGGACCAATGCCTCTTAAGGTAGTGCCAATGGTTTTCTGACTGTTGGATTTTTCTTTATAAAAATCTATTAATTGATGGTAGGGCTGAATCAAAACACATGCAGGACTTATCTTTAATCTATCTGTTATGCCAGAAGTAAAATTGCTTATTTCATCTATTTCAGAAAAAAGGGCCTCATATGAAATAACAACTCCTTTTCCGATCAAGGATAACGAATCTTTATGACAAATTGATGAGGGCAGTAAATGAAGAACAATTTTTTTTCCATCTACAATTAGTGTGTGGCCAGCATTATGGCCACCTTGATATCTACAAGCAGCGCCAAAATTACTTGCTAAATAATTTACAATTTTTCCTTTCCCTTCATCACCCCATTGCAGTCCTAAAATAGCTGTGTTCGAAAAAGTCATCTTTATTTATTCAACTTTGTAAGAGAGGAAACATTAACATCGAAACCAATTGCCTCTCTTACAATATGATTTTGCATGCTTTTATACTGTCCACCTTTTGCAATGGAAAAGCCAAATCCTACAACGTGCACTGAGAATACTAAACCGGAATGATAATCAAACCCTGGAAAATCAGAAAAATCTAAATGGTAATCAATTGAGGGTGGTAAATTTTTAATAATTTTTTCTATTTTCCTCGCAGAAGTTTGAAAAACTTTATTTTTATGTTTTTTTAAGTACTTGAGGCATTCAATTTTACCGGTGACCTCTATTAGATTTTTTATCTCCGTTAAACTTTTAGTACTCAAACCTTTAGAATTGAAAAATTCTTCAAGATCTGTTTTTGACTTAGTTGCAATGATTTTTTTTAATCTTCTCTTTTCATTTAAGGACAAGTCCAGACCATTAAAGATTTCTGATAAAGGTTCTGTTCTGCCCAATGAAATAGTCATTTTATATTTCCCAGCTTTTTTTAAGCTGAGTAACATAAGCTTTATTAGATCTATTTCATCTGTTATTGAAATTTTTCCAAAGATTTCTACGCCAGTTTTGAAAGCAATTTTTGATTTTGTTAATGAATCTTTGGTTTTTCTAAGAGTCTCACCAAAGTAACAATATTTCTTTTTATCTTTGCTTCCTTGTTGAAGATCTATCCTTGCTATTTGCTGAGAGATATCAGGTCTTATTGAAATATTTTTTAGATTTTCATCAGAAAAGCTGTAAGCGTAATCCCTAAGAGATTCGTTAAAGTTTCCGCCTATAATCTCAGAAAATTCAATGAGAGAGGGAACAACAAGTTCGCAATTTTTTTTGTAAAAAAAATCTAGAAAAAGTGAGCGAAGATTTTCAAGCTCTTCGGCTTTAATACCTACAAAATCTTCCGTTCCATCTGGAAGACCTAAGTTGGATGAAGACATTATTTATTATTCAGATTTTTTTCCTTTAGAACTATCTAAGTACTTGAAAAAATCACTGTCTGGATCGATAAGAAGTACATCAGATTTATTTTCAAAAGTAGATTGATAAGCTTTTAAACTTCTAGTGAATTCATAAAATTCTGGATCCTTGTTATAGGCATTAGCATAAATACCGGTAGCTTTGGCATCACCATTTCCTCTAAGTTCTTCTGCTTTTCTATAAGCCTCGGCGAGAATAATTGTTCTTTCACGATCTGCATTTGCTCGAATACCTTCTGCAATTTCTGTACCTTGTGCACGAAGTTCTTGAGCTAATCTCTCTCTTTCAGTTCTCATTCTGTTATAAACTGATTCATTCACCTCTGTTGGTAATTCAATTTTTTTAACTCTTACATCTAGAACTTCAATTCCAAGTTCACCACCTGCTACGGTATTTAGATCGGTTGTTAAAATATTCATTAATTCGTCTCGTTCGCCAGAAACTACTTCTTGGACAGTTCTAGTACCAAATTGGTTCCTGAGACCTTCATCCACCCTTTGGGTCAATAGGGTTCTCATTGCACTTAATTGCCCTCCAGATGAAGTAATATAAAACTGCTCATTATTTGTGATGCGCCATTTAACAAAAGCATCAACAATAAGTCTCTTTTTTTCAGCAGTAAAATAAGGTTGCGGGAGTGCATCAAGTGTTAGAACTCTTGAGTCGAATTTTTTGACTGTATGATAGATAGGCACTTTGAAGTGCAGACCCGGATTAATTTCAGGTTCAACAATTTCACCAAATCTCAGCAAAATTGCAGTTTGTTTGTCATTTACTATATAAATAGCATTGCTAAGAATTACAATAATAATTAAAGCAATAATTCCTATATTTAGATTAAATGACTTCATGTTACCTTCTATCCTGTCTTCTTCTTAATTCTTCTATGACTCGGTCTGTGATCGCTTGGATGTCTGACCCAAGGGTAGTAGATGTCGTAGATGATGGGTTTTCATCTCGAGATCTTCTGTTAGGATCTAATGAAGCGGCTGCAATTTGGTCTAGAGGTAAATAGAGAATGTTGTTACCCTCTTTGACATCAATCATCACCTTGGTACTGCTATTCATAACAGACTGAACTGCATCTAAATACAATCTTTGTCTGGTAACTTCAGGTGATTTTGAATATTCAACTAGTAGTTGATCAAATCTTGAAGCTTCACCTTCAGCTTCAGATATTACTTTTTGTTTGTATCCTTCAGCATCTTCAACGGCTCTTTTGGCTTCACCTCTCGCTATAGGTACAACCTCATTTGCATATGTCTCAGCCTCGTTTCTAAGCCTAACTTCGTCTTCTCTTGCTTTTACTACATCATCAAATGCTTCTTTTACTGCATCAGGAGGTCTTGATTCTCTAATTGATACTGCTACGACTTCAATACCGGTTTTGTAAGTATCCAATCTGGTTTGTAATCTAGACTTAACATCCATGGCTATTTGCTCCCTACCTACAGTCAAGGTGCTATCCATAGTAGTGCTTCCCACTACATGTCTTAGTTCTGCTTCGGAAGCTTGAGCTAAACTGTCTTCAGGAGCCGATGCTTCAAGAAGAAAAAATACCGGGTTGGATCTTTTGTATTGAACTGCAACCTCAACGTTAACAATATTCTCATCTTTTGTAAGCATTGAAGAATTCGTTGTGTGTGTGAATAGTTTTTCGGTGTTTACAATAAATCTATTATCGATAAAGGGTGGATTCCAGTGAATCCCAGGTCCCTTGGTAGTTGAATATTTTCCGAATCTCAAAATGACAGCCTCTTCTTGAGCATCAACTGTATAGATTCCAAAGGCTGAATATAAGAGTACTACAGCAATTAAAATAGAAGGTAGAATTTTTTTAATACCTCCGCCTCCACTGCCAGAACCGCCTCCAAAAATTGAATTAATTTGAGCTCTGAATTTTTTGATTAGTTCATCAATATCAGGGGGAGGATTATTGTTTCTACCCCACGGATCTCTAGAGCCATTATTATTTCCTTGATCATTCCATGACATGTGGCCATTCTAAGTTGTTAATTGCAATAATGGAATTCAATTTTTGATGATAGATAGAATCTTCATAACCTTATCATCATCATCTGAAAAAAATGTCTCATCAAGATCGAATTTTTTGAGCCAAGTAATTTGTCTTTTTGCAAGCTGATAGGTAGCGTTGGTCGCTAAATCGATCATTTCTTCAAAAGAAATCTTATCTTTCAAGAAATCTACCACTTGTTTATAACCAACCGTCTCAAGGACTTTTATCCTTTTTCCACTAGTGCGTTCCAATATAGTTTTCGTTTCTTCGATGAGGCCTAATTCAAGCATTTTTCTGAATCTTTCTTTTAGTTGATTTTTAAAAGTATTTTTGTTTTTTGGAATAATCGCAAAAGTGAATTTTTGATAATCCTCAATCACACTTTTTTCTTTCATTGTTTTAAGCTTGCTAAAAGTATTTTTGGATAAATGATTAACTTCCAATGCTCTAAGTATTCTTTGTGAGTCGCTATCTTTTATTGACCTTGCTGCATCAGGATCTATTACTCGAAGTCTTTCGTGCATATATTTCCATCCTTTATTTTTGGCTTCTTCTTCAAGTTTTTCTCTGAATTGAATATTTTTTTCTGGCAATTTTGATATGCCATTGAATAGAGAATAAAAGTACATCATAGTACCTCCGACAAATAAAAGATCTTCTTTGCAATCGCAAAACTCATTTGAAATTTCATTGAGAAAATCTTTTACCGAGAAGTCATCCTCTGGGTCTAAATAATCTATTAAGCCATGATGAATGCTATCTAAAATCTTTTGATTAGGTTTACTACTTCCAATATTTGCCCCTTTATATATCTGAACAGAATCTACGCTTATTATTTTTGTTGGAAAGTGTTTATTAATTTCTATTGCAAGTTCGGTTTTTCCACAATGCGTGGGTCCTAAAATAGAAATTGCTTTCTTCATGTTTTTTTGGTTTTATTTTAGGATAATTAGCACTTAAAGGGAGATAAAGATGTCTATGCAATTTGCAAATGTTTGGGAAAGAGTAGCAGATACGGTTGGCGATGAAATAGCTCTAGTAAATGGAGATAAAAAATCTAGTTGGTCTTCCTTTGACGCAAAAGCGGCTAAAATTGCAACCATTTTGGAAGAGCACGGTTTGAGGTCTGATTCCAAAGTAGGGATTTATTTACATAACTCAAATGAGTATTTAGAAGCCCAATATGGTGTTTTTAAAATTGAGGGTGTTCCGATCAATGTAAATTACCGTTACAAAGAAAATGAGTTGATTTATCTTTTGGATAATGCCGACGCTGAGGCAGTTTTTTTTCAAGGCTGTTATGCGGATAGAATCAAGGCAATAAAAGATCAGCTTCCTAAAATAAAGGTTTACATTCAAGTCGATGACGGAACAGAGCCGTTAATGCAAGGAGCCATAGATTTTGAAAATTCAATCTCCAGTGCAAAAGAACAAAAAAGATTCAACCGAACAGAAGAAAACATTTACATGCTTTATACCGGAGGTACTACCGGTATGCCAAAGGGGGTAATGTATAAACATGGGAGTTTTATACCTTCTATGTTAAAAACAGCTTTTGCAATGGGTTTCGAGGTTCCTGAAGACATAAGTGATTTAGAGAAGATTGTCAGTCAAGCAAAAGAAAACAATGCTCTTACGGTAAGCATGCCAGCTTGTCCTTTGATGCATGGAACCGGAATGTGGCTTGGTGCCTTTTTACCAATGTTTAGTGGCGGTTCTGTTGTCACGATAAGCGATCTTGGATTAAATCCAAAAAACGTTTGGCAAGAGGTAGAGAAGCACAAAGTTAATAGTTTGGTAATTGTTGGAGATGCTTTTGCAAAGCCCTTATTGGATGAGCTAAAAGAGGCTCAAGAAAAATCTAATCCTCATGATATCTCTAGCTTAAGAGCAATGATTTCGAGTGGAGTCATGTGGAGTTCAGAAATTAAGGATGGTTTACTTGAAATTCACGACATGACGCTTTTTGATGCAATGGGCTCGACAGAAGGAGGAATGGGTTCTTCTGTTTCAAATAGAGAGATGCCAGCGAAAACTGCAAAATTTGCTCTTAATCCAGGAGTTATTGTTTTGAGTGATGATGGGAAAGAAGTTGAACCGGGCAGCGACATCATGGGCAAGATTGGAACGAGTGGACTTGTACCCGAGGGATATTTCAAAGATGAAAAGAAATCTGCTGAAACATTTAAGGAAGTTAATGGTGTGAGATACAGCTTCCCGGGAGATTATGCAACGATAAATGCTGATGGCACCATCAACCTTCTTGGACGAGGAAGTAATTGCATAAATACAGCTGGAGAAAAAGTTTATCCTGAGGAAGTTGAGGAAGCAGTTAAAAAACATCCAGACGTATATGATTGTTTGGTTGTTGGCTTGAAAGATGAAAAATTTGGACAACGAGTTGTTGCCCTTGCATCTCTTGAAACTCCCGGCGAATTAGAAGAAGGCGAGCTGATTGACTTTACCAGAGAACAAATTTCAGGATATAAACTTCCAAAACAGGTACTCTTTGTTGATGAGGTCATGAGAGCACCTAATGGGAAAGCCAATTATAAATGGGCTAAAGAAGAAGCAGAAAAGAAACTTGGTTAAAGGGCTTCCTCGCCAGTTTCGCCTGTTCTAATTCTGACCGCTTTTTCAAGATCGTAAACAAAAATCTTTCCATCGCCTACTTTTCCTGTATTGGTTACTGATGAGATCGCATTAATGACTGAATCTGTGTCTTCATCTTTAACAGCTAACTCTATTTTTGTTTTTGGCAAGAAATCGTTTCTGTACTCAGTTCCACGATAAAGTTCTGTCTGCCCTTTTTGACGCCCAAAACCCTTAACTTCTGTTACGGTCATCCCAAGGGCATTCAAATCTGACAAAGCAGTGCGAACTTCTTCCAATTTTATAGGTTTAATAATTGCGGTAATAAATTTCATTGCTCCCCTTAAAAAATGAAATCATACACCCTTCTTATAAAAAAAAATAATTACTTTTAATTTGGTAATTAATATTTAAACCTAAATATCAGTTATAAAGAGAGATGTTTAAAAGCCCTTTGAGATGATCCCATTCTTTGTTTGAGATAATTGTCCGTTTTTTCATAAATTTGATTTGGAACTGAATTTAATTGTTCTTCCCAGATCAACTTTAGCTTCTCTGCTGAATTACCTACTTTAAGAATATCCATTTCGATAAGGTCTTCTGCAATTTCTTGAAAATTATAAAAACTTTCACCAGAAGAGATTGGGAGTGAAAACTTTAATGCCTCTAAAAAGTTTTGACCTCCACGAGGAATCAAGCTTCCACCAATAAATGCAATGCTAGCTTGAGAAAATAAGGCTTCAAGATATCCAATTTCATCAATTAAATTTATTGTATTAGACAAATCTATTTTTAAATTATTTTTTGAAAACAGCGAGGGATTTATGCCTGATTTTTTTATATCTTTGACGATTTTAGATGCTCGTTCAGGATGTCTTGGAACTAAAACTAAAATAGCGTTTTCGTTGTTTAACATCGAAAAAGCTTTGACCAAAATTTTTTCTTCGGGATCATGAGTGCTTGCACAAATTATTAACTTTTTTTCTTTATTTTTAAAATTATCTCTTTCGTTTGGTATAGATAAAGAATCAAACTTGAAAGAATAGTCTCTTATTACTTTGTCTTTATTTACGCCAAGCTCAATAAATCTTGTTAAGTCTTTAGTTCCTTGGCAAATAGTAAAATCTAGTTTAGAAAAAACATTATCAAGAATTGGCATAACTAATTTGTATCTATTGAAAGATTTTTCCGACATTCTGCCATTGACTAGAAAAACTTTTCTTTTTTGTACATGCAAAAGATTTATGAGGTTAGGCCATATTTCCGTCTCCAAAATGAAGGTAATTTCTGGCTTCCAGTTTTTAAGGAATCTTTTAATGCAGAATTTCAAATCAAAAGGCATGTATTGATGTAATACCGAATCACCATAGAGCCTTTTGATTGTCTCGGAACCGGTTTGTGTAGTACAAGTAATCAACGTTTGATGATCTGGAAATCTTTTTTTTATTTCCTCAACAAATTTTCTACTTGCGAGAACTTCTCCTACTGAAACCGCATGAATCAGAATGATTGGTTTAGAACTTTTTTTCCCTCCAAAAATAGAAAATTTTTCCATTATCCTTTTTGGGTTTTCGCCAAACTTGAGGGATTTATATAAGCTCCTAAAAAAAATAAGAGGAAAGAGTATGATCAAGAAAAAATTATAAACTCTCATTATTGGTGATTTTCTTATTTGTGCTATGAATAAGCAAATCGTTGAAAGTATAATCTTCTTAAAAATGGAAATTCTCTTAAAAACGTTCCTCTGGCTTCTGAGCCTTATTCCTTTCAAAGTTCAAATGTTCCTTGGAAAAATACTTGGAAAGATTTTGTACAAATTACTCTCTAAAAGAAGAAAGGTTGTAACTTGGAACATATACAAATGTTTCCCAAATTTTAATCAAGACGATATTACCAAACTTGCTAAAGAGAATTTTACAAGACTTGGTCAAGGTATTTTTGAGATCTGCAACTCTTATTTTTGGTCAGATAAGAAATATTTGAAAAGGATTAAAAATATAGAGGAATTGAAAACAAAGATAGAAGCAATCAAAAATTCTAAAAATCTTATATTAGTTCCACATACTGGAAATATTGATTTTGTGGTAAGAGCTCCTTCTCTATTTATGAAAGTAAGTGGTATGCAGAGATCAGCAGAAAATAAAGTTTGGGATAAGATTATGACTGAGGGAAGAAAAAAATTTATTAACGAAGTTTTTCTGCCAAACGAAGGAAGGAAGCTTCTTAAAGCTTTAAACAAAGGAGATTCGGTTTTATATTTACCAGATCAAGATTATGGTTATAAAAAATCTATCTTTTTAGATTTTTTCAATCACAAAGCTTTGACTGTTATTTTTCCGTCACTATTAGTAAAAAGAACAAGTTGCAAAGTATTCTTATTAACACTTGTAAAGGAAGGTGACTTCTATACAGCTGATATAGAACAATTAATGCTTACGGGAGAAAGCATTGAAGAAGATCTTAAAATTGTTAACTACGCTATAGAAAATTTTGCTGAAAATCATAAATCAGAATATTTTTGGATCCATAGAAGGTTTAAAAATCGACCCGAAGGTGAGAAAAGCTTCTATCCTGATAGTGCTTTAAGAAAAGAATGGTTATAAAGAAACAAGAATGTTATCAATCAGTCTAACTTTTTTGTAATTTACAGCAACTGCTATCAAGATTTTATTTGTTCTTTCAGTTATTTCTGAGAGATTATCTGCATCAAGAATTTCTAAATAATCCATTTCAAAACCAGCGTTTTGTAAAAAATCAGTTGCTTGTTCTGTCGCAATTTTTACAGAAGAAGTTTTAAAAGATTCTGCCGTATTTTTAATACAAGAATAAATCTTTCCGCAATACTCCCTGTCGTCCTTTGACAGATAATTATTTCTTGATGACATTGCTAATCCTGAATTTTCTCTTACGATTGGACGGGAAATAATATCTGTTCTGAGTTTTTTTCTATGCACATAATCTCTAATAATTAATTGTTGTTGATAATCCTTTTGCCCAAATAAACATGCATTGGGTTTTATTAATCTCAGGAACTTATCAATTATGGTTAGCACTCCGTGAAAATGTGTTGGTCTAGATAAACCACACAAAACATCAGAGAAATTGGGATTAATGATTTCTAGATTTTCTGCAAAATCTGGTTCCGGCACAAACAGATAATTGCATTCCAAATCCTCCAAGAGTTGAATATCTTTATCAAGAGTTTTTGGATAGCTAGCAAAATCCTCATTTTTTCCAAACTGCAAAGGATTTACAAAAATTGAGGCGATAACTTCAGAATAATTTTCCTTTGCAAATTTGATCAGAGATAAGTGGCCTTCATGAAGATTTCCCATTGTAGGAACAAAAGCAAAAGGATTTTGAAAATGAATAGAGTTTAGTGCACTGCTAGACTTTATTATTTCCATTTAAATTTTTTAAAAAGAATGATCAGTAGATGGGAATTTCAAGCTTTTAACTTCTAAAACATATTTTTCAAACGCTTCGAAAATTGAATTAGATTCATTCATGAAATTTTTTACAAATTTAGGTTGAGGCTGATCATCCCAAGAGTAAGCCCCAATTGCATCATAGCAAACCATTATTTGACCATCCGTAGCTGAGCCTGCCCCAATTCCTATTGTTGGAATTTTAAGACTAGACGATATCTCTTCTGCTAGACTCGCAGGTACGCATTCCAACAAAATAATTTCCGCTCCAGCATTTTCAAGTTTCTTAGCCTCAGACAAAATCCTATTTTTGTCTTCAAGATCTCTGCCCTGCACATAATATCCTCCCAGCCTATTGATTGACTGAGGAGTGAGACCTAAATGGGCACATACTGGAATACCTCTTTGAGACAAAAGTTCAGTTGTTTTTAGAATCCATTCGCCTCCTTCAACTTTCACAGAATTTGCTCCAGCTTGCATTAAGCGCATTGCATTGTCATAAGCAAGGTTTTCTGTTGCATAACTCATAAATGGCATGTCTGCCATTATGTGACTTCCTAAATTTCCTCTTTTAACGCATCTAAGATGATACAAAAGATCTTCCATAGAAACGGGTATTGTAGAATCGTGACCTTGCACAACCATCCCCAAAGAGTCTCCAACTAAAATCAACTCCACCCCTGCTTTAGACATTAATGTAGATAAAGATGCATCATATGCAGTTAAACAAGCAAATTTAGTTTGTTTCTTTTTATGATTTCTAAAGTCTTCAATGGTGGTGCTTTTAATCATTTTGCCTTATAAAAGTAGAAATTTTGCTACATATTAAATCCTTTTCTTCCATCGGAAAAAAGTGGCTGCCATCTATTTTTTCAAAAAGAAAATTAGCGTTTCCTGAAAGCAAATCTCTTACTTCTGGTGAGAGTGTTGAAGATTCAGATGCGAATGGAACATATATTTGTTTGCTTAACTTTTTTATGAAATTTGTTCTTGCGGCATATGAAACTGCAAAAGTTTTTGCCTCCCACTCCGGTGCACAGCTTAAGTTAATTTTATTTTCCTCTTCTATTACACCTCCATTTATATAAGCCTTTAGAGATTCTTCTGGCCAATTTGTAAAGGCGCCTCTCCCTTGATAATGCTTAAAAATCTCTTCCTTATCAGAAAAAACTGATCTTCTTTTTTTCGCATTATTGATCATCTCGCTTGCACGATTTTTTTTGAAAAAATTTAATAATGAGATAAAAGATTTATTAGAGATATTAAAGAACGGGATTTGGAATTTTAAACTTTGTGGTTGAAGAACAGGATCGATAAGAATACTTTTTTCAATTTTGTCTTCAAAATCATAGGCCAATCTTGCAGCTACAACTCCTCCCATTGAATGACCCATTAAAATATTTTCTGATGATAAAAATTTCTTTGTAAAATTTTTTCCATCTTCAAAATAGGTTTGCCATGAGGTTAGCTCTGATGGAATTGCAGATGCTTTAGAAAGTCCATGACCTCTTTGATCTAAGGCAAAAATCGAATATTGATTATCAAGAAGTTCACCAAGTTTTAAAAAGAAAGGCATATAAGTTTCGGCATTAAAACCTGTAGCATGAAAAAAAAATATATTTTTGTCATGTTTTTTACCTGCTACGTGCAAGTAAGAAAAACTGTCTTTAGAAATTTCAACTTCTTTTCTTTTTGCTTTATCCATTGATATTATTATTGAGTGTTAGACGTAAAAGGTTTTTTAAGTGATAAAGAGGCTAAAAAACTACAAGAATTGTTTCTAAATGTCCACCACCTTGGGGCAGTTTTAGAAATTGGAACTTATTGTGGTAAATCAACTTTAAATTTTGCTCACGTTGCCAAAAAAATAAATGGACTTGTTTATACCGTTGATCATCATATGGGTTCGGAAGAACATCAGCTTGGAGAAGAATATCATGATGAAGATCTTTATGACGAAAGAATAGAAAAGTTCAACACTTTGCCTGAGTTTTTAAAAAATATAAGATCTTCAAATTTATTTAATTATGTAATTCCTGTAATAAATAATTCCAAAGAAGTGTCTAAAACATTTTCTGAATCAATTGGCCTCCTTTTTATAGATGGCGGCCATTCTTACGAAGCTGCTATGTGTGATTATAATTCTTGGAAAGATAAAATAAGTTCAGGTGGATTGCTGATAATACATGATGTTTTTCCAAATCCGGAGGATGGAGGTAGGCCGCCATTTGAAATTTACTCTACTGCCCAAAAATCATTAGATTTTGTCGATCTTGGTATTTATGAAACTTTAGGGATCTTAAAAAAGATTTGATTTAAAATTCAAAAAAATCACTTGAAGGACTAAATTTATTTATTGCATTTCCTGCTAGGATGGCCGCTCCCATTGTCCAACTGGGTTTTTCGATTGGCCAGTATTTTTTATCCTTAAAAACGTATCCTGTCCATAAGAGACCATCATCGTCAATTAAATTAAAAGTATCTTGAAGTATTTTTTCTGCTTCTTTTTTTAAGCCAATTTTAGTTAAAGCCAAAACTAATTCTGCTGATTCAGCTGCAGTTACCCATGGCTCTTCCTTTACGCACTTACATCCCAAACCCTCAACGACAAACTCGTCCCATTTATCTCTAATTAATTCAATTGAGTCCGATTTAGAGAACGCACCAGATAAAATTGGATAATACCAATCCATGCTGTATCGTTCTTTGCTCTCCCAATTTCTATCAAATCTAAAAGGTTTATTTTTCAAACAATCTCTTAAATTATTTATTTGAATATCTGAGACTCTGTCTCGCTTATCTATTTCATATGCAATTTTTTTGTAACAGAGAAGACTCATGTATATCGATGAACATCCAGTTTTGAGAGAATCGTCTAACCAATTCTTGTTATCTTTTGCCCAAGAAAAATCACCATGCTCTGATTGTGCCGAGAGAGTAAATTCAATGGCTGCATCCAAAACTGGCCAAAATTCATCAAGAAAATTCTTATCCTTAAAGTTTTTGAAGTGATGCCACATTCCTACCGCTATATAAGAGCTGAAATTGGTTTCTTTAAAATTATTTTTTTCAGAAGAATGAAATAGTGATAACCATGATCCATCGCTTTCTTGATAAGCTCTCAACCAGTTATATGCTTTTTTAGATTCAGCTTCAAATCCAAGAACATCCAATCCCATTGCAGATTCAATATGATCCCAAGGATCCAGTTTTGAATTTGGCTCCCAGCGAATACCGCCTTCTGAATCCTGACAAGACAAAATATATTTAGCAAAATTTAAATAGATTGCTCTGTCAAAAATACTTTTTGGATTATTTTTTTTTGAAATATGCAACGACACTTTTAGCTATTATTGGTTGAAGAAGAAATTCTAGCACCTTTGTCAAAAAAGGTTTTTTCATCATGTCCCAAACTAAAAAGTCATGATATTTATTAATGATCCAAGATGTTTCTTTGGTTTCCCAAAACATACATTGTAACCACCAATAAGGAGAGTGAAGCGCATGATTCCAATGTCTCTTTAAAAAAGAAAACCCCCTCTGCTCAATTGATTTTTTAAAATGCCTGTATTTAAAAATTCTAACATGCCCGCCTGGCATTTCTTGGTAAGCCTTGCTTAATTTCCAGCAAATCCACTCCGGAAGATATTTAGGAACACTTGCGGCAAATATTCCGCCTGGTTTTAAAACTCTTTCTATCTCTTCTATAACTGATTCAAAATCAATAATGTGCTCTAAAACTTCAGAACATATAACGTAATCAAAGGAATTGCTGTTAAAGGGAAGTTTTCTTCCGTCGGTTACACCAAAAGAGCAACTTTTGTTGCTTGACGATTCATCGAATTCCTCGAAGTTTTTTTGAGCTTTAAGGACGTCTACATGGCTCATATCAAACCCAAAAACGTCTACATCTGCATGCATGTAAGCTCCGAAACAATGTCTCCCTTGTCCGCAGCCCAAATCTAGAATTTTTGAACCTTTTTCAGGATTTAAATACTCTAAATTAATTGTTTGCATGTTTAAAATTTTCCATTTCCTTTAAATAAACTTTTTCTAATTTCCTAGCTATAGTCTCCCAAGAAAATTTTAAATTGGCTCTTTCTAAAGCTTTTTCAGACAGTTCTTTAGCTTTATCTGGGGAAGACAAAAGAAAATCAACTGCATTGTAAATCTCTTTGGTTTTTTTAGGTGGAATTATAATTCCTGCCTCTTTCACTACTTCTGGAAGAGCACCTCCAGAAGTTGAGATTAAAGGAACTCCACAAGCCATTGCCTCTATTGCTGCAAATCCGAAGCCTTCATAAAGAGAAGGAATAACTGCTAGTTCAGCTTCACAATAAGTAGATCTAAGATCCTCTTGGTTTAAATTTGAAAAAAAGTTGACTCTATTTTGTAAATTAAGTTTTTTTATTAATCTTTCGGTGTGACCTCCTTTCCTCTGTTCTCCAATAATTGATAATGAAATATCTGGATAAACTTTTATAAGATCGGATAAAGCCTCTAAGAGATAATCCAAACCTTTTAAAGGAACATCTGCGCTAGCAACAGTTACAAGTCGAAAAGGAATTTTTTTTATTTTTAAATCTGGATAGAATAATTTAAGGTCTATACCATTCATCACTCTTTCCATTTTATTTTCATCAACTTGAAATTCATTTTTTATATCTTCCAAAGATGAATTTGAAGGCACCACAATTTTTTTAAGTCTTTTCGCAACAAATTTCTGCATTACAAGAAAAGAGTGCCAACGTCTCATAAGAAGTTTTAAAAAAAAATCATCAGTACTTTGTAACTGATATTTAAGGTCCTTTGATATTGGATGATGAATTGTGGTGATTAAAGGCTTTTTCTTTTGAAAAAAAAGTAACTCATACGCAAGACTTTGGTTATCGTGAATAACATCATATTCATCTAGATTTTTCTTAAAAAATTTTTTTATTCTTTTACCAAAGGTGTATGGCTCAGGAAACCCTCCGGAATTCACACTCAACCATTCAAATAAATTCAATGGATTTAGTAACTCAGTCGGGTTTACGTCAAAAAACTTACTTTTTTTTTCGTAGAGACCTAAACTTGGAATTTTCACTAACTTAATTTCAGGGTCTAAATCAGGGTAAGGAGGTCCGGAAAAAACATCTATCTCATGGCCTAGATCACTAAGTGCTTTGGAAAGATATTTAACGTAAATACCTTGTCCGCCTGAAAAAGGTTTGCTTCTATAGCTAAGGAAAGCAATCTTAAGTTTTTTCAAGTTTGTCCTTTAGCTAACCAGTGTGTGCCATTCTGGGAAAGAGGATCTTTTTCCTCTAACTTGATCAAAATAATTTTTCTGAAGAATCTCAGTTACCTCGCCTCTCGCTCCGGAGCCAATTTTCTGATTGTTGACTTGAGTAATTGGAACAACTTCAGCTGCTGTTCCTGTAAAAAAAAGTTCCTCAGCAGATAAAATATCTTCTACGGTTAAGTCAGATACATTTACTTTCATGCCTATTTCTTCAGCAAGAGAGATGATGGCCTTTCTTGTTATACCGTCTAAAGAAGCCTCTAAATTTGGAGTAAAAAGCTCATTATTTTTTATAACAAATAAATTTTCTCCAGATCCTTCGGATATAAAATTTTCAGTATCTAATAATAAAGCTTCGTCATAGCCTTCTTTGAGAGCTTCTTTTAGTGCCATCATGGACTTAACGTAATTACCATTTACTTTAGATCTTGAAACTAAATTACCTCTTTCTCTTTTATAAGAAGATATCTTTACCTTAATTCCTTTCTCAAAAACCTCAGGAGCCATATAACTTGGCCACTCCCATGCTGCGACTATAGTATGAACTTTTAAATCGTCTGCTCTTAAACCTAAACTACCTGAACCATAAAAACACATAGGCCTAATGTAAGCTTCTTTTAAATTATTTAGCTTAACAATTTCTATTTGAGCCTGATTAATTTCGTCTTTGGAATAAGGAATTTCTAAGTCAACTGCAAGAGCAGATGAAAATAACCTTTCAGTATGATCGTCCAGTCGAAATATTTTTGTACCCTCTGGGGTTTCGTATGCTCTCACTCCTTCAAAAACTCCAAGGCCATAGTGCAAGGTATGAGTTAGAACATGTACATTGGCTTCCTCTGAATTTACAATCTTCCCGTCAAACCAGATAAAACCTTTTTTTTCTGCCAAAGTTGTCATAATAAAAAAAAATTCATTATAAAGTGGATAAACTAATATGAAAGTTAATTCTGAAATTTTCCGGGCTTACGATATCAGAGGAATAGTAGATGAAACGCTCACGGAAGATGGAATATTTCAGATTGGAAGAGCCATAGGATCATATATTCTTTCTGAAGGAAGGTCATCTATTCTCACTGCAAGAGACGGAAGAATTTCTGGACAAAGACTTCTAAATCAATTTCATAAAGGAGTTATGTCTTCAGGGTGTAATGTTGTTGACATCGGAGAGGTTCCGACTCCACTTCTCTATTTTTCTACTTTCAAGACAAATATCTCTGATGGAGTGATGCTGACTGGAAGTCATAATCCCAAAAACTACAACGGCTTAAAAATTGTCATCAATAAGAGATCAATGACAAGTGAAAAAATAAAAAAAATAAAGTCAATGATTGAAGAAGAGGTTTTTATGGATGGCTCAGGTAAATTAACATCTCTTGATATAAAAGATGATTACCTAAAAGTACTCCAAGAAAAGATAAAGATAAATTCTAAGATGAAAGTTTGTCTTGATTGCGGAAATGGAGTTGGGGGAGTGATTGCCCCCCACGCTTTTAAACTTCTTGGATTAGAAGTTATTGAGCTTTATTCTGAAGTAGATGGAAATTTTCCCAATCATCATCCAGATCCCAGTAATCCAAAAAATTTAAAAGATTTACAAAAAAAAGTTTTGGAAACAAATTCTGATTTGGGTATTGCTCTTGATGGTGATGGGGATAGAGTCGGTTTGATAGATAACAAAGGGAACATAATTTTTCCAGATGCTTATATGATGCTTTTGGCTGAAGATTTATTAAGAAAAAATTCTGGAGGTAGCATAGTCTTTGATGTTAAGTGCTCAACTAATCTAGAGAAAGTAATAAAAAATTTTAATGGAACCCCAATCATGTCACGAACTGGACATTCATATATAAAATCAAAAATTATCGAAACTAACGCTTTGTTAGGTGGAGAAATGAGTGGCCACATCTTTTTCAATGATGACTGGTATGGGTTCGATGATGCCATTTATTCTTCGTTGAGAATAATAGAAGTTTTATCAAAGAAAAAAATAAAGCCTCATGAAGTCTTTAACTCTTATCCAAAGCATTTTTCTACGCCTGAGATAAATTTGAAAGTGCTTGAAGAAGAAAAATTTAAAATTATTGATGAGATAAAAACTCTAATAAATTCTTCTGGATATGTTTTGATAGACATAGATGGAATTAGACTTGAAAACGAAAATTCATGGGGGCTCATCAGAGCTTCGAATACTTCGCCAAATCTTGTTTTGCGATTTGAAGGCAAGACAGAAAGTGACTTATTGGAAATAAAAAATTATTTCAAAGAGTTATTGTCTAAAATAGAAATTGACTTGAAATTAGACTTCTCATGAGTATCTCTGAAACCAACGCGATTAATATTTCAAAAGTTCTAACTGAAGCGCTCCCATACATAAGAAAATTTAATAACAAAGTTGTTGTCATAAAATATGGTGGAAATGCTATGGAAAATAAAATTTTACAAAAAAACTTTGCAAGGGATTTAGTTCTAATGAAGACAGTTGGTATCCATCCAATTTTAATTCATGGTGGAGGTCCTCAAATAGACTTTGAGTTAATAAAA
The DNA here is from genome assembly GCA_902540995.1 of uncultured SAR86 cluster bacterium. Classification (GTDB taxonomy): domain Bacteria; phylum Pseudomonadota; class Gammaproteobacteria; order Magnimaribacterales; family AG-339-G14; genus MEDG-81. The sequence goes on along the minus strand of CACBOY010000005.1, from coordinate 24,116 downwards.
AATAATATTAAATTCGAATTCAAAGACGGAATCAGAAAAACCACTTTAGAAATGATCAAAATTGTTCAAAAGGTTCTGGATAACAAAATAAATAAAGATATTTCGGATCTTATTCAGTTCTGGGGAGGTAAGACAATTAGGCTGGTTGGAAAGAAGAATTCACCAATCAAAGCAATAAAAGATAGTAAAAAAAATCTTGGTGAAGTAGGTTTGGTAAAAAGCATTGATAAGAAAAAAATAATGACACCACTAAGAGCTGGCAAAATTCCAGTAATTTCTCCAATTGGGTGGACTTCTAAAGATGAGCCAATGAATATAAATGGAGATTTTGCAGCTTGTGCTGTTGCAGCATCTCTGAAAGCAGAAAAGATAATATTGCTCACAGATATTTCGGGAGTAAGAGATCTTGAAGGAAAAAAAATATCTACAATGAGTTTAAAAGAAGCAAAAAGAGTTTTAAAAAACAAAAAAAATATCAAAGGAGGCATGTATCCTAAATTAACTGGAGCAATTGATTGTCTTGAAAAAGGTGTGAAAAATGCTCACATCGTCGACGGTCGTGTGCCCCACTCCGTTTTAATAGAACTCTTGACTGATAAAGGAGTTGGAACTTGGATAAGTAAGTAGATGGAAAAGAAAAAACAGCGAAAATTAATAATTATGCAATCTCTTGCTGCAATGCTTGAAGAAAGAGATTTATTGAAAATTACAACAGCCGAATTAGCTAAGAGATCAGAAATTACTGAAGCGGCAATTTATAAACACTTTCCCAGCAAAAGAAAAATCTTTGAGGAGTTAGTCGTTTTTTTTGAAGAGAGTGTCTTTATGAGAATTAAAGTTATGAAAGAAGAATCAAAACCAGAGGATTTTCCAGGGCAATTGATTGCGCTTGTTTTAAAATTTTGCGAAACAAACAAGGGTTTCTCGAGAATTCTAACTCGAGAAGTTTTCACCGCAGATGAAGTAAAAATAATAGATAAAGTTTCTAACTGTTTTGAGAAAATAAATATAGAAATAAAGCAGTCGCTTCAAGAATATGAAAGAACTACTAAAAAAAAGCTTAATCTAAATTTAGCTGCTTCATGCGACCTACTACTTTCCTGTTTGGAAGGACAAATTCAATCCTTCGTGAGAAGTAAGTTCAAAAAAGATTTAAGTGGTTCATGGGAAGATCAGTGGAACTTCTTAAAAAAAGCTATCTTCACTAATTAAGAAAAAGTTCAAACTTGACCCTCTCATCTTCAGGTTTCGCGAGTTCTCCCGTTTCTAGATTTATTTTCCTTGCAATTAAACCTGAGGGTTTTTTGAATTTACCTTTTGGAATTGTATTGATGATTTGTTTTTTATAGTTAAGCCATATCGGCAAAGATGTAGTGCTGCCAAATTCATTGTTGCCTAAACTAGATGGGTTATCGTAACCAAACCAAACAGTAGTCAAAATGTTTTCATTGAATCCTGTAAACCAAGTACTTTCTGCATCATTAGATGTTCCTGTCTTAGCAGCAAAATCTTTTCTTCCTAGCTCGTTAATTTTTCTTCCTGTACCCCTTTGTGCGGCTTCTTTCAAAATATCATTTATCATGAAAGCAATTCTTGGATCTATGCTGAAATTATCTGCTTCCCTTTCATCGGTTCCAAACCATTGAGATAAATAATCTCCAGTTTTAGATTTCTTTTCTTCTGAAAAATTAATCTCATTTCCGTCTGGAAAAAGAATTTTATCAATGAAATAAGGAACAACTTTTTTTCCTCCATTCGCAAAAATAGAAAACAACTCAGCATTTTTCAATGGACTAGCGCCATATGAGCCAAGAGCTAATGATAAATCATTGGGTAACTCTTCTTTATAAAAACCAAATTTTTCCAAAGATTCCTTAGCATCTTTAATTGAAACCTCTTGAAGAAGTTTCACGCTAACAACATTTCTAGATTGTACAAGAGCCTCTCTTAGTCTAGTAGGCCCATAAAATTTGCCACTCGCATTTCGTGGTCTCCATATTTCTTCTAAATTTTGATCATCAAATACCAGAGGAGAATCAACTATTATTGAAGCTGGACTGAATCCATTTTCGAATGCAGCTGCATATAAAAATGGCTTAAAATTTGATCCAAGCTGAGGTTTGGCCTGAATGGCACGATTAAATTGGCTATTACGAAAATTGTAACCCCCAACTAGAGCTAAAATTTCACCCGAGGATGGATTTAAGCTTACCAGAGCAGATTGAACCTTGGGATGAATGGATAAGGTGATAGAGTTATTTTGATTGCTATCTTTCGAGAGCCAAACAAGATCCCCGCTTTCAAAAAATTCGGAAAAATTAGTCAATTTTTTATCTTTTCTATTTTCATTTATCCTAGGTCTGATTGATTTTTTTAAGTTTGCAAGAAGAATATTTTCTATTTTTCCTTCCTTGTTTAAAGTCAATAATCTTTCATCTTCAACGGAAATTAAAATCGCAGGTTTAAAATTTTTGAACTCTGCTTGTTGCTCTAAAAATTCCATGGCTTTATAAAAAGGATTCTTGGCTTCAAGCTCTATTCCAAATTTATCTAAGTAAGAAAATGGGTCGTATGCAAAAGCGTAAAAAAATTCAGATCTATTTTTAAAACTCTTAGGAAGTAAATACTCATGATTTTCAGGTTTTTCAAATCCATGTCTTTCTTCGTAATCTTCAATTCCCTCTTCTACAGCTTCTCTTGCAGCTGTTTGATAGCTTGAATCTATTGTAGAAAAAACCTGATATCCGTCCTTATAAGCTGAAAGACCATAATTTTTGATGATATATTTTCTTATTTCTTCTGCTAGATAATCAGCTTCAACTTCAGGAGAGATTCCAGAAAATGATGCTGTGACAGGAGCACTGGATGCAACATCAAATTGAGTTTGATCAATAAACTCTAAAGCGAGCATTCTCCTCAAAACATAGTTTCTTCTGTTAATTGCTTTTCTTGGGTTTATTAGAGGATTGATTCTAGACGGCGCTTTTGGAAGAGCAGCTATCATTGCATATTGTGCAAGATTGAGATCTTCTATATTTTTATCATAATAAATTTCTGCTGCTGCTTTGATCCCATAAGCCCTGTTCCCCAAAAAAATTTGATTTACATAAAGCTCAAATATTTCTTCTTTGGTAAAAGAAAAGTCTATCTCCAATGCTGTAAAGATTTCTTTTAATTTTCTCTCAAATGTTCTTTCCTTTGTAAGTACATAATTCCGAGCAACTTGCATGGTAATGGTTCCACCGCCGCTTACAATTTCACCTTCTCTCAAAAATTGATAAGCAGCTCTTACCAAGCTTAGGATGTCAACGCCAGTATGATTAAAATAATCGCTATCTTCTGCAGCTAAAAATGCTTTAACAAAGGTATCTGGGATTTCTTCAAACTTTAGTTTTGTCCGGTGAATTTCTCCAAATTCTCCGATAAGCTTTCCATCTTTTGTAAAAATTTTTAGAGGAACTTGTAACTCAACAGAAGCTACCTCTGATGAAGAAGGAATTTCGGGAGCAAAATATAAATATACTCCCAAGGTAATTTGTATTGGCAGCAATATCACTACCAAAAGAAAATAAAAGAATTTTGATTTAAATAGATCAATCATATTTTGAGGTAAACTTATTCCAATATTTTAGTCTAAGAGATAAGTTTATGAAGGTTTTTTTAGTCGGGCCAATGGGTACAGGTAAGTCCACAACCGGAAGGAATTTATCTGAAAAATTGGATTATGATTTTTACGATACAGACAAGTTGATTGAAAAAGCAGAAGGAAAAAAAATTAAAGATATTTTTGAACAAAATGGTGAAGATTACTTTCGTCAAAAAGAATCAAAAGCTTTGAGCGAAACTAAAACCCTTGAAAAAGCAGTTATTGCTACTGGGGGAGGCATAGTGGAGAGGGAAGAAAACAGATTATTTTTGGAGCATGAGGACAAAGTGATTTTTTTAGACTCCTCACCCGAACGACAGCACGAAAGAACTAAAGAAAGTAAAAAACGCCCATTACTAAATGATGGCGATGGTTTAGAAATTTTAAAACAGTTATATGAGAAGAGAGTTAATTTCTATGAGGCGGTATCAAAGAAAAAAATTTATATGGATAATTTAAATACAGAAGAAATTTTAAAAAAGATAATTAATTTTATAGATGAATGAAAATCATTAAGGTAAAAACAGATTCAAAAAACTATTACATAAAGGTTGGCCATGATTTGCTTGGATCAACTCCTCTTGAGAAATTAGTTTCACAAAAAGATATTTTATTAATAGTCGATAACAAAGTTCCTGAATTATTAATTAATAAATTAAAGAATAATTTAAAAAAGTCTTCTTCAAAAAAAATAAATTCTATAAATATCAATGCCTCTGAAAATAATAAAAACATGTCATACCTTGCTAAGGTGTATGACTTTTTAATTAGAAATAATTACTCTAGAGATTGTGTTATTTTTGGCGTAGGTGGAGGTATTACTTGCGATATGACTGGTTTTATTGCCTCAACTTTTTTACGTGGTGTTGATTTTATTTTGGTGCCCACAACATTGTTATCTCAGGTTGATGCCAGCATAGGAGGCAAGACAGGAGTAAATCATAAAGGATTTAAAAACATGATTGGTACTTTTAATCAGCCCGTCCAAGTTATTATCGATACTAAATTTCTTAAGTCTCTATCAAAGTTAGAAATACAATGTGGATTGATGGAAGTTATAAAACATGGGCTTATTTCGGACAAAGGTTTTTTTGTCTGGCTTGAGAAAAATTTAAAACAAATTTTGTCTCTAAAGCCTCAATTTACAGAAAGGGCTATAAAAAGATCAATCGAAATTAAAGCTGATGTTGTATCAAAAGATGAAAAAGAAAACGGACTTCGGGCAATTTTAAATTTTGGACATACTTTTGGGCATGCGTTAGAAACCATCGGCAATAATAAGCTTTATACTCATGGCGAGGCAGTGGCTTTAGGTATGCTCGCAGCTACGAAACTTTCAGAAGTTATCTCAGATTTAGATCCTAAGGTTTTTGATAGAGTTCATTCCATGATAAAAAACACTGGCATAAAAGTGAAACTCAAGAAAAAAATCTTCCCAAAAAAATTAATTAAATTGATGCAATCCGACAAAAAAAAGAATAACAGCCAGCTTAAATTTATTTTGCTCGAAAAAATTGGAAAGGCTAAAATTAAAAGTGTCAGTAATGAAGTAACAATAGAAAATGCTATAAAAAATAGCTTATTTTATTAGTAAAAGTTATATGCACTACTTTGGTGCAAAATTTAAATATATATTCTGATAAATTAAACTTCCTTTTGAATGGGGGGCATATCACATGCCTTAAAAGTGACGCATCGTCCATGCGTTAAAAGGGCATGTTACTAAAAGAGATGAAGGTAATGTGTGCTGAAAAAAAATATTAAAAATTTAGAAATTAGGCCAAAAAAACAAGGTCTTTACGATCCAGAATTTGAAAGAGATTCTTGCGGAGTCGGTCTTGTTGCAAATATTAAAGGTGTCCCCTCTAGGGAAATTATGGACGACGCTTACATCATTAATTCTAGAATGGATCACAGGGGCGGTTGTGGTTTTGAGGAAAACACTGGAGATGGTGCAGGAATTCTATTAGCTCTCCCACATGAGTTTTTTAAAGAAGAGGCAAAAAAACTTAAGATAAACCTTCCTGAAAAAGGAAATTATGCTGTTGGAAATATTTTCTTTCCGCAAAAAAAATCTGAGAAAGATTTCTGCAAAAAAACTATTGAAGATGTTTTAAAACAAGAAAAGTTAGAATTATTAGGCTGGCGACAAGTACCAATTGATTCAAAAAAAGCAGACGTGGGTCCAGCAGCTTTAGATTGCAAACCTGGCATTGAGCAAATTTTTATCAAGGCCCCAAAGAATATCGACCAAAATGACTTTGAAAGAAAACTGTATCTTGTAAGAAAAATATTTACTAAAAAATTAAGACAAGAAAGCAGTCTTTCTCAAGCTTTGATGTTTTATGCGTGCAGCTTATCTTCAAGACTAATCGTTTACAAAGGCATGCTAACTCCGTCTCAACTTTTTCCTTTTTTCCCAGATTTAGAGGATAAATCTTTTGAAACCCATCTTGCTATGGTGCACTCAAGATTTAGTACAAATACTTTTCCATCTTGGGATAGGGCTCAGCCATGTAGATACATGTGTCATAACGGAGAAATAAATACATTAAAAGGTAATATGAACCTGATGCAGTCCAGACAAGGAAAGGCATCTAGCGATTTATACAAGAATAAAATAAGTAAACTTTTTCCAATAGCAGAACCAGATTGTTCAGATTCTGGAAGTTTCGATAATGTTTTAGAACTCCTGATCATGACCGGCAGAAAACTGCCCGAGGCTGTCATGATGATGATTCCTGAAGCATGGCAAAACGATAAGAATATGGCAAAAGCTAAAAAAGACTTTTATCAATATTCTTCCTCTCTAATGGAGCCTTGGGACGGACCAGCCTCAATAGTTTTCACTGATGGCACACAAGTTGGAGCAGTCCTAGATAGAAATGGTCTCAGACCCAGTAGGTTTTATGTTACTGATAATGACAAAGTAATCATGGCATCTGAAGTTGGCGTCCTGGAAGTTGAGCCTAAAACCGTTTTAAGAAAAGGTAGGCTGCAGCCAGGTAAAATGTTTTTAATCGACTTTGAAAAAGGAAAATTAATTTCTGACGAAGAAATAAAAAAAGAAGTCGCTAATCAGCATCCTTACGGAAATTGGAACAGCAATCAAATCATTGAATTAGATGATCTGCCTGATAAATCAAAAAAATATGTTGTATCTGATTTGATTTCAAAAATGAAAGCTTTTGGTTATACAACTGAAACTTTGGAATTCATGTTGCTTCCTTTGGTAACAGAGTTAAGAGACCCCCTAGGGTCTATGGGAAACGATGCAGCGTTGGCTTGCTTATCCGATAAGCCTAGGATGATTTACGATTACTTTAAACAACTATTCGCACAAATCACAAATCCGCCAATAGACTCAATCCGAGAAGAAATCATCATGTCTTTGGAGTGCCTTATCGGTCCTGAGGGCAACCTTCTTTCTACTGATGAAAATAATGTTAAAAGATTAAGACTTGAGCATCCTATCCTTTCAAATCAAGAACTAGAAAAAATAAGATCTATAAAAACTAAAGGATACAAATCAAAAACCATAGATATAACTTACAAAAAAGGTCTAGGAAAAGAAGGACTTACAAAAGCTTTAGACAAAATTTGTAGAGAATCCTTAAAAGCTATCGATAAAGGGTACTCATTTATTATTCTATCTGATAAAAACATAACTTCAGATAAATTGGCTTTAAGTACCCTTCTTGCCTGTTCAACAGTTCATAATTTTTTAGTCAAAAAAGAGAAAAGAACCCAGATAGGTATTGTTTTAGAATCCGGTGAAGCTAGAGAAGTTCACCATCATTGTTTGTTGATAGGTTACGGAGCTGACGCAATAAATCCATATCTGGCCTTTGCAGTTCTGGAAAAATCTTTAGAAGATGGGGCTCTAGAAGATAATAATCTGAACAATTCTTCTGACCTTGTTAAGGCTTATAAAAAAGGAGTGGCCAAAGGAATGTTAAAGGTCATGGCAAAAATGGGAATTTCAACCTTACAATCCTATAAAGGTGCACAAATTTTTGAGGCTGTAGGACTTTCAGATGAAATCATTGAAAAGTCTTTTCCTGGCACTCCAAGTAGGGTACAGGGCGTAACCTTCGACATCTTGTCCGAAGAAATGGAAAGACGTCATTTGATGGGTTTTCCTGAAAGTCTAGAAAACAATGTTACTTCTTTACCAAATCCTGGTGATTTTCACTGGAGGAACGGGGGTGATTCTCATATGTGGGATCCTAAGTCTATTTCAGCCCTTCAAATTGCATCAAGAAATAATGATGAGTCTGCGTATTGGAACTTTTCAAATCATGCCAATGAAGAAACTACAAAGAATAGTACTTTGAGAGGCTTAATGAAGTTTAAATATTCTAAGCATCCTCTACCTTTAGATAAAGTAGAACCCGAAAAAGAGATTGTAAAAAGATTTGCAACAGGAGCGATGTCACTCGGATCAATTTCAACCGAAGCTCACGAATCTCTAGCTCTTGCCATGAATAAATTAGGTGGAAAATCTAATACTGGAGAAGGTGGAGAAGATCCAATTAGATTCAAACCTCTTGAAGACGGTAGTTCCAAAAGATCTGCGATCAAACAAGTAGCTTCTGGTAGGTTTGGTGTCACCATGTGGTATTTGACAAATGCTGACGAACTGCAAATCAAAATTGCCCAAGGCGCAAAGCCTGGAGAAGGTGGTGAACTTCCTGGTACAAAGGTAGATAAATACATCGCAAAAATTAGACATTCGACTCCTGGAGTTGGATTGATTAGCCCTCCTCCTCATCACGATATTTATTCAATAGAAGATATTGCTCAGCTTATACATGACCTAAAAAATGCCAATAGAAGCTCAAGAATTAGTGTAAAACTCGTTTCTGAAATTGGTGTGGGTACTATTGCCGCTGGAGTTGTGAAAGCAAAAACAGATCATCTGGTTATAGCTGGACATGACGGAGGGACAGGTGCTTCACCTCTAACATCCATCAAACATGCTGGCCTCCCTTGGGAGCTTGGAATTGCCGAAACTCACCAAACTTTGGTCATGAATAATTTAAGATCAAGAGTTGTTCTGCAAACCGATGGTCAGCTTAAAACCGGACGAGATGTTGCTATAGCTGCCATATTAGGCGCAGAAGAATTTGGCTTTTCGACTGCTCCGCTTGTAACTTTGGGATGTATTATGATGAGAAAGTGTCATCTCAATACTTGCCCAGTAGGAATCGCTACCCAAGATAAAGAACTAAGGAAGAAATTTAAAGGTAGTCCAGAGAATGTCGTAAATTACCTCTTTATGGTGGCAAAAGAACTGAGAATGATTATGGCAAATCTTGGCATAACTAAATTAGATGATTTGATTGGTAGAGTTGATCTTCTCGAAATGGATAATGCTATAGATCACTGGAAAAGAGATGGACTGGATCTATCAAAAATTCTTTCTCCTGCCGAAATAATTTACAAAGATACGGAGGTCTTCAATACTCAAAAGCAGAACCATAATCTAGATAAATCTCTTGATATAAAATTATTAAAGAAAATCAAAAAACACATCAAAACGAAAAAAAGAATTGTTATTGATTCTAAAATTGGAAATACCAATCGTGTATTTGGCACAATTATTTCTAACGAAGTTGCAAAATCTTGGGGAGCTGCTGGTCTACCCAATGATACCTTAAGATTTAATCTCACTGGCTCTGCTGGACAAAGCTTTGGAGCCTGGGCAACAAAAGGCATGACTCTTTCTTTAGAGGGCGATGCAAACGATTATGTAGGTAAAGGTTTATCAGGAGGTAAATTAATCATCTATCCTCCAGCTGACAGTAGTTTCATTCCAAATGAAAACATAATTTTAGGTAACGTCGCGCTTTACGGGGCAACTGATGGCGAAGCATACTTTAGAGGAATAGCTGCAGAAAGATTTTGTGTAAGAAATAGTGGCGCAAAAGTGGTAGTTGAGGGAATTGGCGATCATGGTTGTGAATACATGACAGGTGGAAGAGCTGTAATCTTAGGTCCTACTGGTAGAAATTTTGGTGCTGGTATGAGTGGCGGTATTGCTTACGTTTATGATCCAAAAAATAATTTTAAAAAGAATTGTAATATGAGCACTTTCGATTTAGAAAAACTTGTTATAAACGAAGACAAAGAAGAATTAAAAACCCTCATTACAAATCACCATCGATATACTAAGTCTGATGTTGCTAAAAAGATTTTGTCCAACTGGAATAAAGAATTGACCAACTTTAAAAAAGTTATGCCAATAGACTTCAAAAGAGTATTGATGGAAACGAATAATCAAAAATTAAAAGCGAGCTGATGGGTAAAGTAACAGGATTTAAAGAATTCAATAGAGAGGTTGAACCTTACCGTAGTCCTAAGAAAAGAGTATTGGACTTCAAAGAAATTTATACCGATCACGATGAATCGTTGTTAAACACTCAAGCATCGAGATGCATGAATTGTGGAGTCCCATTTTGCCAATCTGGAGAGGGTTGCCCTGTTTACAACTTGATTCCTGAATGGAACGATTTGGTTTATAACGAAAAGTGGGAAGAAGCTTTTGCACGACTCTTAAAAACCAATAACTTTCCAGAAGTTACTGGTAGAGTTTGTCCTGCAGTATGTGAAGGTGCTTGTGTTTTAGGCATTACAGAAACTCCGGTTACCATTAAAAATTTAGAATTTGCAATTGCTGATAAAGGGATTGAATCAGGTTGGATAAAACCAGTCATTCCTAACAAAAGAACCAATAAAAAGATAGCCATCGTTGGATCAGGTCCTGCAGGTTTATCGGCCGCGCAGCAGTTAAATAGCGTTGGTCACTTCATAAACGTTTATGAAAGAGCAGATAGAATTGGTGGTCTCATGATGTATGGAATACCCAACATGAAACTTGATAAGTCTATTATTGATATGCGAGTGGATATCATGGAAGAAGAAGGAATAAGGTTCCACGCCAATTGTGACGTTGGCGGCAAAGGAAAAAACTCTGTCTCGATGGAAAAACTTATTAAAGAAAACGATATTGTGTTACTTACAACAGGAGCAACCAAGCCAAGGGATTTACCCATAAAAAATAGAGATGGTGAGGGTGTTTATTTTGCTATGGAGTTTTTGGGTCAAAATACAAAAAGTCTTTTGGATAGTGATTTGAAAGACGACAGTTTTATCAATGCTAAAGATAAAGATGTAATTGTTATTGGTGGTGGAGATACTGGAAATGACTGCTTAGGTACATCTTTAAGACATGGCTGCAAAAGTCTTACCAATTTTGAGATTCTTCCTGAACTGCCGAAAGAAAGATTAGAAAACAATCCATGGCCTATCTTCCCAAGAGTATACAAAGTTGATTACGGACACGAAGAATCCAGAGAAGTATTTGGTAAAGATCCCAGAGAATATTCGGTTTCTGGAAAAGAGTTTTTGAGAGACAAAAATGGAAAGCTCACTGGAATTAAAACTGTAAAAGTTGATAAAGACTTCAAAGAAATCAAAGGAACAGAGCAAATTTGGAAAGCTGACTTAATCTTCTTGGCTATGGGTTTTCTTGGACCTGAAGACTATCTTAATAAAAAATTAAAGCTGGAATTAGATGAAAGGTCTAACTTCAAGGCAGAACACAATATCCACCAAACTTCCCATCCTAAAGTTTTTGCAGCTGGCGACTGTCGCAGAGGTCAGTCTTTAGTAGTGTGGGCTATCAACGAAGGACGAGCTGCAGCTCGAGAAATCGACAGAAAGATAATGGGTAAAACTACCCTAGACTAGTCCTTCTTACTTTTTATTTGCCTCATCAGTCCTTCTTGAATGGCTGAGGCTACCAGTTTTCCATCTTCTGTATAGACGGTTCCTCTATTAAAGCCCTTAGCATTACTCGCACTTGGACTATCTGTAACATATAAGAGCCATTCATCTGCTCTGAAAGGTCTATGAAACCACATTGCATGATCTATGCTTGCTGACATAACTCTTCTATTCATACCTCCCCAACTAATTCCATGAGGAAGTTGAGCAGTACTCAATAATCCAAAGTCCGAGGCATAGGCCAAAATATTCTGATGAACTAATATATCATCCGGCAGCTTGCCATTAGCTTTCATCCAAGTGTGTTTGTAAGGCGGTTTCTTTTCTGAATTCATTGGGCTGTATTGTTCAACAGTTCTAAGTTCAACGGCCTTTTCCCTAAGAAAACCATCTCTAAACTCTTTTGGTATTTCGTCAATCATTGCTTCCCTTAATTCTCTTTCGCTCTGTAAATCATTTGGTCCAGGCACATCAGGCATATCAAATTGATGTTCGAAGCCTCCTTCGTCAATTTGAAAAGAAACAATCATATTAAATATCACTTCGCCATTTTGGATTGCATCTACAGTTCTTGTGGTGAAGCTTCCCCCATCTCTAATTCTTACAACGTTATAGACTATTGGCATATCAATTCTGCCTGGTCTTAAAAAATATGCATGAAATGAATGGGCATACCTTTTTTCTTCTATGGTGTTGTAAGCAGCGCTTAGAGATTGACCAAGAACTTGCCCACCAAAAACTCTTCCCCAAGCAGTTTTTTCGCATTCTCCTCGATACAGATTTTCCTCCAGCCTTTCTAGGTTTAAGGTTTCTACTAAGTCGTCTAAACTTTTTTGTGTTGACATGATTTAGGACTCTTCTATGGTGTGATCTACATCCGTTGCTGGTTTTTCGGAAGATGGTTTACCAACAACTATTGCAGGGACTCCAGCAACTGTAGTGTTTGGCTCTACATCTGAAAGTACTACACTTCCGGCAGCTACTTTGGCGCCCTTTCCAATTTCCACATTGCCTAGAATTTGGGCTGCTGAACTTATTAAAACTCCTTCACGAACTTTTGGATGTCTATCTCCAGTTTCCTTTCCTGTACCTCCAAGAGTTACTCCTTGAAATATTGATACATCGTTTTCAATTACCGAGGTCTCTCCAATGACAATTCCAGTTGCATGATCCAACATCACCCCGTGCCCTATTTCTGCTTTAGGATGAATATCTACCTCATAGATAGCAGAACTTCTGCTCTGGATGAAATATGCAAAAACTTCTTGTTTTGCTTTCATAAAATAATTTGCAATTCTGTGAGCCTGTAATGCAGCAAATCCTTTTGAAAATAACAATGTAAATACAAAACCACTTGATGCAGGATCTCTTTCCTTTACTGCTTTTAAGTCAACGACAGCTTTTTCTAGAAAATCAGGTTTTGAAAAAACCTCATTGAACTTTTCTTTCAAAATTTCTGACGAATACTCTTTTGTAGCTAAATCATCCGCAAGTTTTGCTGATAAAGAATTATCTAAGCCATTGCAAGATAAAATCTTTTCCTGAAAGAGACTTTTCGAATCTGGTTCTAAGGAAATTTTATTTTTGCTTTCTTTGAGTATCTCAGCCCAAATGTCTTCTACAATAACCATAAGATAAATTTTTAAGTCGCAAGTCTAAGGCAAGTTAACTCAAAATTATATATTTTCTTGCTGTTTTTTTTTAAAAAAGGATAATGATCATTCACCCTTAAATCCAATGAATATATGAAATTCGATAATTTTTCAATTCAAGAGCCAGATGCAAATGTTAAGGTCAAAGATACCTTTGAAATAGATTCTGATTTAAAAGTAGATTCCTTTTCAGAGAGTAATGAATATGTTCCAAAGCTGGACGCTGATTACTGTTTTGACAAGGCTACAACTCTTTCTATTCTTGCTGGTTTTCAAAATAATCGAAGAGTTATGGTCCAAGGACTTCATGGCTCAGGAAAATCAACACACATTGAGCAAGTAGCAGCAAGATTGAATTGGCCTTGTATTCGAATCAATTTAGATAGTCACATCAGCAGAATAGATTTATTGGGTAAAGATGTGATTGCTATTGAAGATAGTAAGCAGATAACAAAGTTTCAAGAAGGCATCTTGCCTTGGGCTATCCAAAATCCTGTTGCTTTGGTATTTGATGAATACGATGCCGGTAGACCAGATGTAATGTTTGTCATACAAAGAGTTTTAGAGGTTGAAGGTAAACTTACTCTTTTAGATCAAAATAGGGTTCTTACTCCTCATCCTTATTTTAGACTTTTTGCTACAGCAAACACTGTAGGCTTGGGAGATAGCACAGGTCTTTATCATGGGACTCAACAAATTAATCAAGGTCAAATGGATAGATGGCACATTGTTTCGCCGCTAAATTATCTTTCTGAGGATTTGGAACTTAAAGTTATCCTCTCAAAAGTTAAAGATCTAAACAATAAAAAAGGTCAATCTACCGTAAAAGCAATGATTTCACTTGCCAATTTAACTAGAGAAGGTTTTAAAAATGGAGACATTTCTAATCTGATGTCTCCAAGAACTGTGATAAGTTGGGCAGAGAACTATTCTATCTTTAATGATATTGGAAATTCATTTGAACTAAGTTTCTTGAATAAATGTGATGAAACTGAAAAATCAATAATTGCAGAGTACTTTCAAAGATGCTTTGATTCAGAAACCAGCGATTCTATTTTAAATTTAGTTGAACAAGCTTGAGCCAAAAATCTACTGAACAAAACGTCAAAGATGTAATTAATGCTTCCAGTAGAGCAATATCTAAAGATAAAGATCTTAATCTAGAAGTAAATTATCTCCAACAAGTTGCAGAACCTGGACACAATCTTCAAGAAAACATTGAGATCATTCAACTTTCAAGAGGCGATGCAGACAGACAAGCTCTGTTACAAAAATATAAATTACTCGAGAAGCCATTAAAAAGAACTGGAATTTCTGAGCTGGATTTTCTCCTTAAAGATTTCGAAGCCGTAAGATCAGAAATTTTAGGATCAAAAGAATTTTTGGGTGTAAAACAAAACCTTAGAAATTTGTTTTTAAAAAATCTCTCTCAACAAACGATTGAAAACAAGCAAGATGCCTTAAAAATAGCTGTTGAGATAAGTTTAAAAAATAAACTTTTAAAACAAAAGAATAATAAGCTGGAGGAGGTTTTCTTAAAACCTTGGGAAAAAGCTCTTTCTGAAGTAGAGTCGGATTTTAAGCTTGCAGAAAAATATCTAGAAGATAAAGAAAAATTTAATGAGTATTTAATTTCCTTATTTAAAAAATTAGGTTTTGAATTTGAAGAGCCTGAACAAGAAGAGCCTAAATCTGATACCGAAGAAGAAAATGAAGACAATGAAGAGGATGGTACTTCTGACCAAGAACAAGAAGATCAGCCTGATAACGATGCCTCAGAAGTAGATGACGAGAGTGAGACTGAAATTGAAGATTTTGAGATTGAAGAAGGAGATGTTGACAATACAGAAGACTGGGTTGAAAACAGATCTAAACTAGAAGAATTAATTGCACTCAATCAAAATCAAGAATACAAGGTATTTTGTAGAGATTTTGATGAAGTGGTTGATGCGGATAACTTATGCTCTTCAGAAGAATTAAAAAGGTTGAGAGATAGATTGGATCAATTAATTGACCCCTCAAAATCTGTAGTAGCAAAATTGGCAAATAGACTGCAAAGATTGCTTCTGGCTCAACAAAGACGTTCTTGGGAATTTGATAAGGAAGAAGGTATTTTGGATTCTTCTAAACTGCACAAAATCATTACGGATCCACTAACACCCCTTAGTTTTAAAACAGAAAAAGAGACATCCTTTAAAGATACTGTATTAACAATGTTGGTTGATAGTTCTGGGTCAATGAGAGGAAGATCAATGACCACTGCTGCGATATCTGCTGATATTATTGGGTCAACTTTGGATAAATGTAATATCAAAACTGAAATACTTGGTTTTACAACTAAGCATTGGAAAGGCGGAGACTCAAGAAAACTTTGGGTTGAATGCGGGAAACCAAGTTCTCCTGGCAGGCTTAATGACTTGAGACATATTATATTCAAACCTGCCGACTTGGCATGGAGAAGAGCTAAAAAAAATCTAGGTTTGATGCTTCGAGAAGGTCTTCTTAAGGAAAATGTTGATGGTGAAGCTCTTTTATGGGCATCTTCGAGATTGATGAAAAGGCCAGAACAAAGAAAAATACTCATGGTTATTTCGGATGGAGCACCCGTGGACGACAGCACTTTATCCACAAATTCAACCAGTTATTTGGATAATCATCTCAAACAAGTTATTTCTGAAATTGAAATTCGAACCGAATTAGAACTAATAGCGATAGGGATAGGACATGATGTTACAAAGTATTATAAAAAAGCAGTGACAATCCATAGAGCTGAAGAACTTGGAAATGTAATGTTGGAACAATTAACAGACTTATTTCAAGAGAAATAAGTTTGGCATTCTAGAAAAGAGGCTTATAATTTACTTATGAAAATTACAAATGTAGACGGACCTCCTGAATTTAAGGAGTTTGATGATATAGAAGATCGCATGACTTCAGAGCATGTTGAGGATGTTAGAGAAATCTTCAACACCCCTCTAACTGGATCTTATAACTGGGATTACACTGTTGCCGATAACAGAATCAAAAGGTTATACGAATTAGGAAAAGAGCTTAATTGGAATGGATCAATAGATCTTGATTGGTCTAATCATATAAAACGTGGTGATCTTCCTGTAAAACCTGAGTTTGATGATTTGGGGAATGTTTATCCTGAATATAACGACATGTCAGAAGATGAAAAAAGGGAAGTCAGCTGGCACGCTTCTGCTTGGGGCTTAAGTCAATTCTTACATGGAGAGCAAGGGGCTCTTTTGGTTGCTTCTCAACTTGTATCTTGTGCACCTACATATCAAGCAAAATTATATGCCGCCTCTCAATGTTTTGATGAAGCCAGGCATGTAGAAGTATTCAATAGGTATTTACAAGATGTAATGGGCATGTCTTACCCGATTTCACCAAGCCTTAAAGCCCTATTGGATAAAGGTCTAACAGACCCGAGATGGGATCTTAAATTTATTGCAATGCAAATAATCATTGAAGGTTTAGCTCTTGCAGCTTTTCAATCAACCAAGATGAGCACAAGTTGTCCGTTGCTTAGAGATTTAACTCATTATGTAATTCGTGATGAGGCAAGACACGTAACCTTTGGTATAAATTACTTAGAAGATTTCAACAAGACTTTATCTGAAGATGAGATTGAAGACCGAGCTAGATTTGCCTATGAAGCATGCGTAATCATGAGAGACAGAATTCAAAATTACGAATTAGGTAAGAAATTCTTCGGTTACTCAGAACAAGAAGCAAGAGAAGCAATTCTAAAATCCGGTGTTAACGATGACTTTAGAGGTCTATTGTTTAATAGAGTTATGCCAAATTTAAAGAAGATAGGCCTTTTAACAGAATCTGTTCGCCCTCTTTATGATGAGTTGGGCTTATTAGAATATGAAGTTGCCCCGAGTGACTTTGAAATTGATTGGGCCGAAATTTCTAAACCTTTAGAATCATCTGATGAGATAGAAACTCAAGCAGAAGAGCAAGCTGAAGTGATTAAGGAAATGTTTCACAATCATTAATCTCTAAAGAATTAATTTTTTCATCACTTTGTATAATTGTGCTTTTTCAAAGTGATGAAATCTATATCATTTAAAAAATAGTTCATTCAAAATGAATAATGTCGATGTAGGAATTGATTTTGGAATAACTAATTCTGATGTTGTTATTTGTTCCAACAATAATTTTTCTTATAAATCTCTAAGAAGTGAAAAAAACATCCATTTATCTTTAAATAACATCATAAAAAACATCCAAGAAGATTCAAAAATCAAAAGTATCTCAGTTACGGGAGGAAAACATTTAGATCTTCCTGATAATTTTGATGGTCAAAAGATAGTAAAGAAAAATGAAATAGATTGCATTGGATTCGGAGCAAAGAAAATATCTAAACTAGATTCAAATTTTTTGGTCTTGAGCTGTGGATCAGGAACTGCATGTGTCGCTTATGAAAATGAAACTGCTACTCATCTTGGAGGAACTGGTCTAGGCGGTGGCACAATTAGAGGATTATGCAAGATAGCAACTCAAATTGATGATCCAGATGAAATTGATGATCTTTCTAAAAAAGGGAGCCAAATTGGAGACTATACTTTAAAGGATGTGATATCTGGACCTATAGGAAATTTACCTGAAGATAGTATTGCTGTTCATCTTGGAAATTTAGACATGATGGATAAACTAGAAAAAGAAGATATTTGTAGATCTATCATTTATCTTGTTGCAACAAATATTGCAAGGCTAGCTGCCACTACAGCTCTGGCAGCTAAATTAAATAAAATAGTTGTTGTAGGAAGATCTACTAATTATTCTTTATACAAAGAAATTCTTTCAAAATGGATCGAGTTTTCAGGATTAGAGGTGGTCTTTCCTGAAAATAGAGAATTCGCTACAGCATTGGGTACTTTAGAAGGTTAACTAGAAGCCCGACGATGTCCTACTCTCGCATGGACGCACCACACTACCATCGGCGCTAAGTGGTTTCACTTCTGAGTTCGGGATGGAATCAGGTGGGACACACTTGCTAATGTCATCGGGCAAAATTCTAGTTTCGTATTGTAGATCCTTTGTTTAATTTTAGCGTTATTAAACTTTATTAATATAAAGTATTAAGTTAAGCCTCACGAGCAATTAGTACAGGTTAGCTCAATGCCTTACAGCACTTACACACCCTGCCTATCAACGTCCTAGTCTTGAACGGCTCTTCAGGAACCCGAAGGTTCAGGGATATCTCATCTTGAGGTAGGCTTCCCACTTAGTTGCTTTCAGCGGTTATCCTTTCCGAACATAGCTACCGGGCAATGCCACTGGCGTGACAACCCGAACACCAGAGGTTCGTTCACTCCGGTCCTCTCGTACTAGGAGCAACTCCTCTCAAATATCCAACGCGCACGGCAGATAGGGACCGAACTGTCTCACGACGTTCTAAACCCAGCTCGCGTACCACTTTAAATGGCGAACAGCCATACCCTTGGGACCTGCTCCAGCCCCAGGATGTGATGAGCCGACATCGAGGTGCCAAACACCCCCGTCGATGTGAACTCTTGGGGGGTATAAGCCTGTTATCCCCGGCGTACCTTTTATCCGTTGAGCGATGGCCCTTCCATACAGAACCACCGGATCACTATGACCTACTTTCGTACCTGCTCGACTTGTCAGTCTCGCAGTTAAGCATCCTTTTGCCATTGCACTCATTGCATGATGTCTGACCATGCTGAGGATACCTTCGTACTCCTCCGTTACTCTTTGGGAGGAGACCGCCCCAGTCAAACTACCCACCACACACTGTCCTCAACCCGGATAACGGGTCTAAGTTAGAACCTCAAATGTATAAGGGTGGTATTTCAAGGACGACTCCACATAAGCTGACGCCTATGCTTCAAAGTCTCCCACCTATCCTACACATATAAATTCAAAGTCCAGTGTGAAGCTATAGTAAAGGTGCACGGGGTCTTTCCGTCTTGCCGCGCGTATACGGCATCTTCACCGCAAATTCAATTTCACTGAGTCCTGGGTCGAGACAGTATGGCCATCGTTACGCCATTCGTGCAGGTCGGAACTTACCCGACAAGGAATTTCGCTACCTTAGGACCGTTATAGTTACGGCCGCCGTTCACCGGGGCTTCGATCACAAGCTTCGTCCAAAGACTAACCTGATCAATTAACCTTCCGGCACCGGGCAGGCGTCACACCCTATACTTCCACATTAGTGTTTGCAGAGTGCTATGTTTTTAGTAAACAGTCGCAGCCATCTGGTATCTTCGACCTCTTTCCGCTCGAGAAGCAAGTTCTTTCACGTAATAGAGGCGTACCTTCTCCCGAAGTTACGGTACCATTTTGCCTAGTTCCTTAACCCAAGTTCTCTCATGCGCCTTAGTATTCTCTACCTGACCACCTGTGTCGGTTTGCAGTACGGTTCCCTACTACTTATGCTTAGAAGTTTTTCCTGGAAGCGTGGCATCAATCACTTCTTGATTTAAAAAATCAATCGTCATCAGATCTCGACTTAAAGTATTCCGGATTTACCTAAAATACAAATCTACAGCCTTAAACAGGGACAACCAACGCCCTGCTGATCTAGCCTTCTCCGTCACTCCATCGCAGTAATAGGAAGTACAGGAATGTTAACCTGTTTTCCATCGACTACGGCCTTCGCCCTCGCCTTAGGGGCCGACTTACCCTGTCCCGATTAGCGTTGGACAGGAAACCTTGGTCATTCGGCGGATAGGGTTTTCACCTATCTCTCGTTACTCATGTCAGCATTCTCTCTTCTGATACCTCCAAAGAACCTCTCAGTCCTTCTTCGACGGCTTACAGAATGCTCCTCTACCATAGATATAAATATCTATCCGCAGCTTCGGTTTATGATTTAGCCCCGTTATATCTTCCGCGCGGGCCGACTCGACTAGTGAGCTGTTACGCTATCTTTAAAGGATGGCTGCTTCTAAGCCAACCTCCTAGCTGTTTAAGCCTTCCCACATCGTTTCCCACTTAATCATAATTTGGGACCTTAGCTGGCGGTCTGGGTTGTTTCCCTTTCGACTACGGACGTTAGCACCCGCAGTCTGTCTCCCGTGCTAACACTTCTTGGTATTTGGAGTTTGCGTCGGTTTGGTAAGTCGGGATGACCCCCTAGCCGAGACAGTGCTCTACCCCCAAGAGTGACACACGAGGCGCTACCTAAATAGCTTTCGAGGAGAACCAGATATCTCCGAGCTTGATTAGCCTTTCACTCCGATCCACAGCTCATCCCCTCATTTTTCAACATAAGTGGGTTCGGGCCTCCAGTAAGTGTTACCTTACCTTCACCCTGGCCATGGATAGATCGCCCGGTTTCGGGTCTACTCCCTGCGACTAAACGCCCTATTAAGACTCGGTTTCCCTACGCCTACCTCATAAAGTTAAGCTTGCCACAGACAGTAACTCGCTGACCCATTATACAAAAGGTACGCCGTCACCCCGAAGTTCCGAAGAACTTCTTAAGGCTCCGACAGCTTGTATGCATATGATTTCAGGTTCTATTTCACTCCCCTCTCCGGGGTTCTTTTCGCCTTTCCCTCACGGTACTGGTTCACTATCGGTCAGCTAGGAGTATTTAGCCTTGGAGGATGGTCCCCCCATGTTCAGTCAAGATTTCTCGTGTCCCGACCTACTCGATTTCACTTAAATAAGATTTTTGAATACGGGGCTATCACCCACTATGGCCGAACTTTCCAGAACGTTTTTCTAATCCAATTTAAGCTTAAGGGCTGTTCCGCTTTCGCTCGCCGCTACTAACAGAATCTCGGTTGATTTCTTTTCCTGCAGTTACTTAGATGTTTCAGTTCTCTGCGTTTGCCTCTTTACCCTATGTATTCAGGTAAAGATACCTAGGTTATCCTAGGTGGGTTTTCCCATTCGGAGATCTCCGGGTTATAGCTTGTTTACCAGCTTACCGAAGCTTATCGCAGGTTACCACGTCCTTCATCGCCTCTAGCTGCCAAGGCATCCGTCATATGCACTTAATTACTTAACAAAATACTTTAAATTAATAAAGTTAAGTCTTTCGAATAATAAGCGCCAAAATTTGCCATTAGCATTTTAAGATAATTATCTTAAAACTTGGTGCACTAATAATTGATAACATTAATTATTAGTGTCGTAACTAAATAAATTTAGTTACTGGATCAACAATACTTTTAAAGAACACATCACTTATTTTCCTATGAAAATAGTAAGACAAGTAATTCGAACGGACACTCACAATAAAAGTCGTGTAATTTGTTTAGGAGGTGATCCAGCCCCAGGTTCCCCTAGGGCTACCTTGTTACGACTTCGTCCCAGTCGCGTATCATACCGTGGGGACCGCCCTCCCGAAGGTTAGGCAAGCCACTTCTGGTACAACACACTCCCATGACGTGACGGGCGGTGTGTACAAGGCCCGAGAACGTATTCACCGCGACATTCTGATTCGCGATTACTAGCGATTCCTACTTCATGGAGTCGAGTTGCAGACTCCAATCCGGACTGAGGAAGACTTTGTAGGATTAGCTCCAGCTCGCGCTTTCGCAACCGTCTGTATCTCCCATTGTAGCACGTGTGTAGCCCAACCCGTAAGGGCCATGATGACTTGACGTCGTCCCCACCTTCCTCCGTGTTATTCACGGCAGTCTCCTTAAAGTTCCCACCCGAAGTGCTGGCAAATAAGGATAAGGGTTGCGCTCGTTACTGGACTTAACCATACATCTCACGACACGAGCTGACGACAGCCATGCAACACCTGTCACAGTGTTCCCAAAGGCACAGTTTTATCTCTAAAACTTCCACTGGATGTCAAGGGTTGGTAAGGTTCTTCGCGTTGCATCGAATTAAACCACATGCTCCACCGCTTGTGCGGGCCCCCGTCAATTCATTTGAGTTTTAGCCTTGCGGCCGTACTCCCCAGGCGGAGAACTTAATGCGTTAGCTGCGCCACTGAATCTAAAGATCCAACGGCTAGTTCTCATCGTTTACGGCGTGGACTACCAGGGTATCTAATCCTGTTTGCTACCCACGCTTTCGCACCTCAATGTCAGTCTCGAACCAGAGAGTCGCCTTCGCCACTGGTATTCCTCATGATCTCTACGCATTTCACCGCTACACCATGAATTCTACTCTCCTCTTTCGTACTCTAGTTTATAAGTTTTGAATGCAGTTCCTAGGTTGAGCCCAGGGATTTCACACCCAACTGAATAAACCATCTACGCGCGCTTTACGCCCAGTAATTCCGATTAACGCTTGGACCCTCCGTATTACCGCGGCTGCTGGCACGGAGTTAGCCGGTCCTTATTCTGTGAGTAATGTCAGGGACTTAAAGTATTAATTTAAATCTTTTCTTCCTCACTTAAAGTGCTTTACAACCCTAAGGCCTTCTTCACACACGCGGCATGCCTGGATCAGGGTTGCCCCCATTGTCCAATATTCCCTACTGCTGCCTCCCGTAGGAGTCTGGGCCGTGTCTCAGTCCCAGTGTGGCTGATCGTCCTCTCAGACCAGCTAGAGATCGTAGCCTTGGTAAGCCATTACCTTACCAACAAGCTAATCTCACGCAGGCTCATCTAACAGCGAGAGCTTCCAAGGAGAGGCCCCCTTTCCCCCGAAGGGTGTATGCGGTATTAATTCGAGTTTCCCCGAGCTATCCCCCACTGAAAGGTAGATTCCTACGCGTTACTCACCCGTCCGCCACTTTACTCGCTCCCGAAGGAACTTTCTCGTTCGACTTGCATGTATAAGGGCTGCCGCCAGCGTTCAATCTGAGCCATGATCAAACTCTTCAATTAAATTAAACGATTATTTTTTTCAAAAAAATAATAAAAAATGGGTGACTATCAAATTTTGATAATCTAAAAATTGACACTAACCTTTATTAAAATGGTAAGTGCCCGCACGAATTACTTGTTAATTGTTTTAAAGAACACCCGAGCCTATTTTTCTTAGGCACGAGCGAGCGATTATACATGGCTTTGAGTAATAAGAAAGCGAAGATTTAGCCTTTTTTTAGCTTTATTTTTAAGTGCTTCAGCTTACCTACTTGATAGGTGTTTTCAGACGGATTTTGAACGGAAATAGCTTCGTCCGAAATCTTTTTTCCATCTATTTTTACTGCGCCTTGAGCGATCATTCTCCTTGCTTCTGATTTACTTTTACAAAGTTTATGCTCTCCCAGTTCCTCACTAGACAATAGGTCTAAAATGGATATTGAAGATGCTTTCATAGAAAGCTTAATCAATTTAATTTCTGCTGGATCATTTCCTTTAGAAAATCTATTTGTGAATTCTTTTTCAGCAAGAAGTGCTTTTTCTTCGCCATGAAATCTTGTCACAATTTCTGCTGAAAGCATTTTTTTTGCTTCCATAGGATTTAGACCTTGTTCAGTTTTTTTCTTTAGTTCTTTGATCTCAACAGATGACTTGAAACTTAATAAATCGAAGTATCGCCACATTAAGTCGTCTGATATTGACATGATTTTGCCAAACATATCGTTTGGACTTTCTTTCAAGCCGATATAATTATTTAAAGATTTTGACATTTTCTTGACACCATCCGTCCCTTCTAGAATTGGCAGAGTCATAATGATCTGCTCTTCCATGCCGAAAGATTTTTGAATATCTCTGCCCACTAAAAGATTAAACTTTTGGTCGGTTCCACCGAGCTCTACATCTGATTTGAGTTCAAAAGAATCATATCCTTGAACCAGAGGATATATAAATTCATGAATTGAGATGGGTTTGTTCCCTTTATATCTTTTACTAAAATCATCTCTTTCAAGCATTCGAGCAACTGTCATCTTTGAGCTTAAATTAATGAGCTCAGCACTAGTCATTTTTTTGAACCATGTGGAATTAAACTCAATTTTTGTTTTTTTCTTATCTAAAATTTTGAAAATTTGTTCTTGGTAGGTCTCAGAATTTTTTTTAAGTTGCTCTACCGTTAATATTGGACGGGTTTCGCTGACACCCGAAGGGTCACCTATCATTCCAGTGAAATCTCCAATTAAAAAGATAACCTGATGTCCAAGA
>CACBOY010000004.1 GCA_902540995.1 uncultured SAR86 cluster bacterium | reverse complement strand
TGGAAACCAGATTTTAAGACAATCGTAATTGGGAATCTTACAGTTGGAGGCACAGGAAAAACTCCTTTAGTTATTTGGCTCGCCAATGAACTTAAAAAGGAAGGTTTATATCCTGGTATTGTTTCAAGGGGGTATAAGAGCACAGCCAAAAACAATCCTGTTTTAATCACTCAATCGTCAAATCCTAGCGATGTTGGCGATGAGCCTTTGATCATCTTCAATAATACAAATTGTCCAGTAGTTGTAGGAGCCAATAGAGTGAGAGCTGCAAAGCATTTAATACAAAATAGACAATGCAACATTTTAATAAGCGATGATGGTCTTCAACATTTTAAACTAGGCAGGGACATAGAAATTGCCATGATTGATGGAATGAGGAAATTTGGTAATAATCTTTTGCTTCCTGCCGGCCCCTTAAGAGAGCCTATTAAAAAATTAGATCAAGTTGATTTTGTTATTAATACCAATACTTTTTATTCAAAGGAGTCTGAATCCAAAGATAATAACTTTTTGATGACCTACAAACCTATTTCTTGGGTTAACTTAGTTACTCAAGAGTCAATTGATATTCATGATTGGAGTAGGGATAGAATTGTTTATGGGATAGCTGGTATTGGAAATCCTAGTAGTTTCTTTTCTCTTCTAAGAAGTCTTGATTTTCAAGTGATTGAAAAAGTATTTCCTGATCATCATGAATTCATAGATACGGATTTCTTTGAGATGAATGACTTGCCCATTGTAATGACCGAGAAAGATGCAGTTAAATGTAGGTTTTTAAAAAATCCTAATTGTTGGTATTTAAAAATTGAACCTGTAATAAGTGAAGATTTTAAAACTGATTTATTTAAAAAAATAATTTGAACAAAATTGTCATAATTCCTGCAAGGATTCAATCGGAGAGATTGCCTGAGAAGCCCTTAAGGTTGATATTGAACAAGCCGATGATTAATTGGACTTTTGAAGCCGGATTGCAATCATCAGCGGATATTGTTCAAGTAGCTACAGATTCAAAGAAAATTTATGACTTATTTTCAAACGATAATGTTGTGATGACCTCTTCAAGTCATCTTTCTGGCACTGATAGAGTGAATGAGGCTGTCTCAAAACTTAGTTTGAGTGATGAGGATGTAGTAATAAATATTCAAGGCGATGAGCCATTTATTAATCCAGAGGATATAAATAATCTTTTTGATTTAGTTTCTAAAAAAGAAATTTCAATGGGAACTCTTTACGGCGACCTTAAATCTCTAGACGAATTGGAAGATTCAAATAAAGTAAAGATATTGGTTAATGATGGAATTGCATCAAATTTTTTTAGAGAAACATCTCTAGTGAATAATATATTCATTCATCAAGGAGTTTATGCGTTTAAATATAAGACTTTGAAAAGTTTTGTATCTTGGAAGCCGAGCGATAATGAAAAGAAATATAAACTTGAACAGTTCAGAGCTTTAGATAATGGAATTAAGATAAATGCAATCAAATCGGTATCCAAAATTCATTTGGGAGTAGATACAGAAGACGATCTTAAAAAAGCTAATGAAATTGCAAAAGATGATAGTTACAAATAAAGATCTGAGTGAGTTTAATTCTCTGCAGATAGCTGTAAATGCAAAGTACTACATAGAGTGCAAAACGGATTCTGACATAGAAGAAGCTTTTCAATTTACAAAGAAAAACAAAATTAAATTCCTAATTTTAGGAGAAGGAACTAATGTTGTTTTTACTAAACCCTATGATGGACTCATTATCAAAAATTCATTTAAAAAAGAAAAAAAGATAAATAAAAATAAGGTAAAAGTTTCCAGTGGTTACAACTGGGATAGATTTGTGAGATTTTGTATTAAAAATTCTCTATATGGTTTAGAAAATTTATCCGGAATACCAGGAACTGTCGGAGCAGGTCCAATTCAAAATATTGGCGCATACGGAGAAGAAATTTCCGATTACATAGAACACATTGAAGTTTTTAATTTGAAGACTGGAAATGTTGAAATTCTAAATAATATGAACTGTAATTTTGATTATAGAGATTCACTTTTTAAAAAATACAAACATTTGTTTATTAAAAACGTCTTTTTTAAATTAAAGGAAAAATTTATCGCAAATAATTCATATCAAGATTTACAAGATTATAGGTTTAAGAAAGCCTCTGAGTTAAGACAAAGGGTTTTAAGGATTCGTAATCAGAAACTAGAAAACTACTTAACAAAGCCAAATGTAGGAAGTTTCTTTAAAAATCCATTGATCAATAAGAAAGATCTTAAAAAACTTCTTTCCGAAGAAGCTGATTTAAAATTTTATAAACATGATGCATTGATAAAAGTTTCAGCCGCATGGCTAATTGAAAGATGCAATCTTAAAGGAATGCAATTTAATAAAGCACGAGTCTCAAAAAAACATTCTCTAGTATTCATTAATGAAGATAAATCTCCAAATTCAATCTTAAAGCTAAAGAATAAAGTAAAGACTGCAGTTTCGAAAAAATACAATATAAGGTTGGAAGAAGAGCCTACAATTATTTAATGACTAAAGAGATAAATACAACTTCCTTGTTTCAATCTATTTTAGAGGCGCAAAAAAATAATGAATTGCCTCCAGTGGAAAAATGGAATCCGCCTCTTTGTGAAAATGTCGATATGAAAATTGCAAGAGATGGAAAATGGTTTTTTAAAAACTCTCCGATAGGAAGAGAAAAAATGGTTAAGCTTTTCAGTACTGTAATCAGATTTGATGATGATGGGTTTTATTATCTAGTAACTCCAGTTGAAAAAATTCAACTCAAAGTTGAAGATAAACCTTTCGTAATAAAGACTTTTAATAAGGAAATAATCGATGGAAAAGAAGCTTATTTATTTCAAACCAATGTAGATGATATTGTTACTCTATCTAAGGAAAATCCTTTGAGAGTTGAAATTGACAAAAAGACCCAAGAACCTTCGCCTTATATTTTGGTAAGAAAGAATCTAGAAGCTTTGATAAGCAGAAATGTTTTTTACCAATTGGTTGAGGAAGCGAAATTGAATTCCAAAACTCAGGAATTGGAGATTAATTCTGGCGGCGATGTATTTTCCTTGGGCAAAGTCGTATAGATTAGATATCTAATTTTTCTCCACATCTAATAATTTTTAAACTTGCTGCTCCGCCTTCAAGCAAGGGCTCTAGAACATCAGCTAATCCAGTTTCTGCTCGCCAATTTGCATAACTAGTATGGTTGTCTAATGATTCCCAATCTTCTATCAAATAAATAGTACTTGCTGAGATATCTTCATAAGTATCTATAGAAATACATCCTTCAAAAGCTCTGGTATCAACTAATGCTTCTTTTAGGGTATTTTTTAATTCTTCGAATTTATCTTTTTTTGCTGGAAATCCAACAATTACTAAATTTTTCATTATTGATTTAAATTTTTACATGTTCGGGTAGTTAGGACCGCCCATTCCCTCAGGAGTGACCCAAACAATGTTCTGACTTGGATCTTTGATATCACAAGTTTTACAATGCACACAATTTTGAGCATTGATCTGAAATTTCTGTTCGCCATCCTTCTCAACAACTTCATATACTCCCGCAGGACAATATCTCTGTGCTGGTTCATCGTATTCCGGCAGATTTACTGAAATAGGAATGGAAGCATCTTTTAAAGTAAGATGACAAGGCTGATCTTCTTCGTGATTAGTATTCGAAAGAAAAACAGAAGACAATTTATCAAAACTTACAACCCCATCGGGTTTTGGATAATCTATTTTCTTAGATTCAGATGCTTTTTTTAAACAAGCGTAATCAGGAGTAGGGTGATTTAAAGTAAATGGAAGTTTACCTCTAAAGATAAATTGATCTATTGCAGCTAATGCAACTCCTAATAGACCTTTAAAACCCCATTTCAATCCATTATGTAAAAAAGGACCCCAATTTCTTGCTTTATGCAATTCTTTATCCACCCAAGAATTAGTAAATTTCTCTTCATATGAAATCAAATCTTCACCAACCGAATCATTTTGAAGAGCTTCATAAATCGTTTCAGCTGCAATCATTCCTGACTTCATTGCCGTATGTGTACCTTTAATTTTTGGAAAGTTCAGAGTTCCAGCGTTATCTCCAACCAACAACCCTCCTGGGAAAGACATTTTCGGTCTAGATTGATAGCCGCCTTTTATTAATGCTCTAGCTCCATAAGCAACTCTTTTACCTTTTTCGAGAATCTTTTTAATATCTTTATGCTGTTTCCATTGTTGGAATTCATCGAACGGACTTAAATGCGGATTTTCATAATCTAGAGGAACAACATAACCTAAGTAGACTTGATTATTTTCTCCATGATAAAAATAAGATCCTGAAATAGTTCCATTACTTGGCCAGCCCATAGTATGCATTACAGTTCCTTCTTTATGGTCCTCAGGAGAAATATCCCATATTTCTTTAAAACCTATACCGTAATGTTGAGGGTCTCTGTTTTCATCTAGATTAAACTTTTTAATTAATTGTTTACCTAAATGTCCTCTGCAGCCTTCTGCAAAAACAGTGTACTTACCTCTAAGTTCCATAGATGGCTGATAAGAAGGTTTCTTTTCACCATCTTTAGATATTCCCATTTCACCTGTAAGTACTCCTTTGACAACATTCTCTTCAAAAATTACTTCGGCTGCTGTAAATCCCGGAAAAATTTCAACTCCTAACGATTCAGCCTGCGTTGCTAACCATCTTGTAAAATTAGCTAAACTCATGACGTAATTTCCATGATTATTAAATGTTGGAATCAGAAAACTAGGAAATGGTATGTTGAAAGAAGAATTTTCAGAAATCATAAATTTGACGATATCTTTAGTTGCAGGCGAATTTAAGGGAGCTTCTTTTTCTTTCCAATCAGGGATTAACTCATTTAATGCAGTGGGCTCGAATACATTTCCGGAGAGGATATGAGCACCAATTTCTGAGCCTTTTTCAAGAACGCAAACGGAAACGTCTTTTCCTTCGGCACTAGCTAATTGTTTAACTTTAATCGCAGAAGATAGGCCAGAAGGGCCTCCGCCAATAATAAGAACGTCATATTCCATGACGTCTCTTTCAACTTGTTCATTCATAATTCATCTCTTTAGGGCAGATTATTAAGTTATAACCCATTCATTTAGCGTTATTTTAATACTTTGATGAAAAGTCATCATCCTATAGAATATATGCTTCTTGAGTTATTCCACTAACCATTATAAGGGTAATATATGAAAATTTTAGTACCAATAAAGAGAGTTGTAGATTACAACGTGAAAGTTAGGCCAAAAGCTGACGAATCGGGTGTGGACCTAAACAACGTAAAAATGGCCATTAATCCTTTCTGTGAAATTGCAGTTGAAGAAGCTGTAAGACTTAAAGAGGCGGGCTCAGCTACTGAAATAATCGCAGTCACTGTTGGAGCAGAAAATGCACAAGAACAACTTAGAACGGCACTTGCATTAGGAGCAGATAGAGCAATTTTAGTAGAAACTGACTTGGAAGTTGAACCTCTGGGCATCTCAAAAGTTCTCAAGGCTATCGTTGAAAAAGAATCTCCAAACCTAATTGTTATGGGTAAGCAGGCTATTGATGGCGATAATAATCAAACAGGACAAATGTTAGCTGCCTTAATGAATTATCCTCAAGCAACTTTTGCTTCAGAACTCAAAATTGAGGGAGAAAAAGCAGTGGTTACCAGAGAAGTCGACGGTGGTCTTCAAACTATTTCCATCAATTTACCTGCAGTAGTTACATCAGATCTCAGACTTAACGAACCAAGATATGCTTCGTTACCGAACATAATGAAAGCAAAACAAAAGCCCTTAGAAATAATTAAATCTGACGATCTTGGGGTAGATTTAAATCCAAGAATTTCTACTTTGAAAGTTTCTCCTCCTCCTGAAAGAGAGGCGGGTATAATTGTAGAATCTGTCGACCAATTGGTCGAAAAATTAAAAAATGAAGCAAAGGTGATTTCATGACAGCATTAGTAATAGCAGAACACGATAATAATGAGCTAAAAGTCTCAACACAAAACACAATAAGCGCAGCCTCTAAGCTTGATGGCGATATTCATGTGCTAGTCGCCGGTTCAGAATGTAACTCAGTTGCTGAAGAAGCAGCTACTTGTGAAGGAGTTACAAAAGTTTTGTATGTTGATTCAAAAGAGTACGAGAATTTTCTTGCAGAAAATATCGCAAATCTAATCAAAAACGTTAGTGATGATTATTCTTCGATTTTGGCTCCTGCAACTACTAACGGTAAAAATTATATGCCAAGAGTTGCTGCTCTATTGGACGTGGCTCAAATTTCAGATATCAGCTCAGTTGAGTCAGAAGATACCTTTCAAAGACCGATTTATGCTGGAAATTGTATTGCTACTGTTCAATCATCGGATTCAAAAAAAGTAATCACTGTCAGGACTACTGCATTCGATGCAGTAGCTAAAGGCTCTAACAGTGCTGAAATTTTAAAATTAGAAGAAGTAAATGATGCTGGTATATCAGAATTTATTAAAGAAGAGTTGGCTAAATCAGATCGACCTGAATTGACAGCTGCCGAGGTGGTTATTTCTGGCGGGAGAGGTATGCAAAACGGGGATAACTTCACTTTGCTTGAAGGAATAGCAGATAAATTGGGAGCAGCAATAGGAGCTTCAAGGGCTGCAGTTGACTCAGGATTTGTTCCTAACGACTATCAGGTTGGTCAAACTGGAAAAATAGTAGCTCCTAATCTATATATCGCTGTTGGTATTTCAGGTGCAATTCAGCACTTAGCAGGAATGAAAGACAGTAAAGTTATTGTTGCAATTAACAAAGATGAAGATGCGCCTATCTTTCAAGTTGCAGATTATGGATTAGTTGCAGACTTATTTACCGCTTTACCTGAAATGGAGTCAAAAATATAAATATGTCTCTGGTTACAATCTCAGATTCTGCTGTAACTTATCTTCAAGATTTACTTAACAGTCAGGAAGAAGAAACAAACATAAAAATATTTGTTTCTGACCCCGGAACTATGAGGGCAGAAACATGTATTGTTTATTGCAAAGTCGGCGAAGAAGAAGATGATGATGTTTTAATGGAAGTCGGCGATCTTTCTGTTTACCTGGAAAATGAAAGTCTTCCTTTTTTAGAAGATTGTAAAGTTGATTATCATCCTGATAAATTTGGAGGACAACTTACAATAAGAGCTCCGAACGCAAAAGTACCGAGTTTGAAAGAAGATAGTTCAATAGAAGAAAAAATTAATTATTATTTATATAGTGAGATAAATCCTTCGCTTGCATCTCATGGAGGTGAAGTAAGCCTTGTAGAGGTAATAGACTCAAGCAAAGCCGTTTTGAGATTTGGTGGCGGCTGTCAAGGTTGCGGAATGGTTGACCTTACTCTTAAAAACGGTGTTGAAAAGACTTTAAAAGATAACATTCCTGAGATAACAGAAATAGTTGACTCTACAGATCATTCTTTTAAAGACAATGCGTTTTACAAATAACGTCTAAATTTGACGTTTGTTTCCCTTATAATTTAGAGATGGTTGCTTCAGACGATCTTTATGTTTTCTATGATACGGAAACAACTGGTTTAGATATTAATTTCTCTCAAATCATACAAATTGGATGTGTATTAACAGATAGTAATTTCAACGTACTCGAAGAGCTTAATTTGAGTTCAAAAGTTCTTCCTTGGATAGTTCCTTCCCCAGATGCATTTTTGGTACATAAACAAACCGAATGTCTAGAATCAGGTCAGTCTCATTTTGAGATGATGAAATCATTAAGAGATAAATGGTTGTCATGGGGGAAAGAGAAAAATTTAATATTTGTCTCATATAACGGTCATCGATTTGACGAAGAACTTGTTAGAAGGCAGTTTTATTGGAATCTTTTTGAACCTTATATAACCAACACAAATGGTAATCGTAGACTTGATCTCATGAGTCTATTTCAGATAATTGGAAATTTTTATAGTTCAAAAATAAAAGTTCCTCAGGATGAGGATAAAAATATCAGTTTGAAATTAACTGATTTAGCTAAGGAAAATAATATTTCCGTAGAAAATGCTCATGATGCAATTGTTGATTGCATGCTGATGGTTAATTTGATGAAAAAAATTAAAAACTACGCACCTGAAGCATTAGAAGCGGCTGTAAAAGGATCTTCAAAAAATGGAAATATTGAGCTAACTAAGTCCAGTCCTTTTTCTATTTTGGGAGAAATCTATCGGAAAAAAAAATACATCTATCCTGTTATTTCGTGTGGACAAAATCCCAATCAAACAAATCAGGTTGCGTTGATAGATTTATATTTTGATCCAAAAAAAATGTTTGATATGTCGGATTATGAATTATCAGAACAATTTGGAGCAGGTGGAGGACTTAAAACAATATCAATAAATAAAAGTATTCCTTTGATGCCAGCAAACAAAATATCAAATATCGAAGAATTTCTTGACTCACCATTAAAGTTGTTAGAATCAAGAGCTCAGCAAGTTAATGAGAATACAGACTTTCAAAATAGAATTTGCGAACTACTATCTATCAACCAAAGAGAATATCCCCCCAACAAATATTTAGAACAAAAGGTATATGAAAGATTTCCCTCAAATAGCGATAAACTCTGGATGGAAAGATTTGAAATATCTACTTGGGCAGAAAAAGCAAAACTCCTAAACGGGTTTGAAGATGAAAGGTATAGAGAGCTTTCTCAAAGACTCATAAATTATTTAAAACCAGAATTTTCCTCGAATAAAGAACAGGATAATTATCATGAATTTTTAAAGGAAAGACTTTTAACAAATGGTCCTTGGAAATTGACTTTGGAGAAAGCAATTTCAAGAACCAACTCATTGAAAATTGAGGCAGAAGAAAATAAAGAACATGAGAAATTAGAAATTATTAATTCTTTGTTAAACCATTATCAGGAGAAGAAATCTTTTTCTGAGCTTTAGTAAGCATTATAAGCATCCCAAATTTTGGATGATCTACGTAATGAAGTTCACCACTACGAAATTTTTTTGAGTGCACAACTTCGTAAAGAACTTTTTGGTTTTTTTCTTCATATATATCTAGCTCTTTTTCTTCATTGAAAACATTTTTTCCAACCATCAATCTTTCGTCTTGTGTGAATAAAGGATCTAACTCAGAAAGATATAGTTTTGTATTGAAGTGTAAAAAACGTTCTTTGTAGAGTTGAAAAAAACCAAATATCCTAGTTCCTTTAAAAAAATCACTATCGATAAAAATAAGCTCAGCTGCATCTTTATCCTTAATGTTTTGGAACCATGATTTTGTGGAAATAACCCTAAAGTCTCTACTTCTTGCAATTTTGGAAACTTCAGCTGATAAAGAAAATTCTCTCGCAGAATCAATTTCAAATACAGATTTATTTACTTCTAAGGTTGGAATAGATCCAATATCACTTGGAGTGTCATCTTCAGAAATAGATAAATCTGAGTCTTCTTCAATTTTTACTGACATAAATAAATCTTGAAATTTATATTCAAGATTAAACGGTAGTGAATTAATCTCTAACTTGGGATAAGGAAATTCAGTAAGAAAAGTAATATTTTCTGGGATATCGAGTTCTGGAGGGAGAAACTTTTCATTAGTTTCAAAATCAGGAAGATATTTGATTAAAATCAAATCAACCAAATAAAGTTGCTCTTCAGAAATTAAATTTATTGAAAAAAGCGTTAGCAATAAAGATAGTTTATATTTCATTCTTATCAAGGAAACTTTCTAACTTTGACATTATAAAGGTTAGACGATCACTTTTAATATCTTTGGCACTTACTTTGATCTCCCTTATTTTTGAGGATGGGGGAATGAGTCTCGAGTCATCTGCTAATTTTAAAGAAAAATTTTCATCCCGATACTTGATGCCTAAAATATTTAGCTTTCTGGCAATATTTTTTAGTTTTGATAATTCATAAAGATTAGTGATTTCTGAAGTTACATCGCCAAAACGATCAATAAAATCCTTTTTATTTTGTTCTAGATTTTTATTTTCCTTTATAGAAGATATTTCTTTGTAAATACTAAGTCTTAATTCTGCTTGAGGAATGATTTCTTCTGGAATGAATCCATAGATACCAATATCAATGTCAATATCGGCTTGATCTATAATCTTTTCTCCTTTTAAAATTTTAATAGCACTTTCAATCATTTTTGAAAATAAAGTTAAACCTACAACATCTATAGGCCCGCTTTGCTTTTCTCCTAACAACTCACCGGCTCCTCTTATTTCTAAATCTCTCATTGCTAAGCTAAATCCAGATAAAAGTGATTCGTTCTGTTGCAGAGCTTCAATTCTTTCTGACGCCTTATTTTTTAATTCTTTATTTTCATTAAGGAAAAAATAGGCATAAGCCTCTCTTTTAGATCTTCCAACCCTTCCTCTTATTTGGTGAAGTTGAGACAATCCATAATTTTCCGATTCCTCTACAATTAAGGTATTTGCGTTCTCAATATCAATCCCACTTTCAATAATCGTTGTGCAAACAAGTAAATCAATTTCTTTCATAATAAAACTTTCCATGACCTTACTTAACTTTTTTGGTCTAAGTTGGCCGTGAGCAAAAGCAATTTTTTTACCTGGAAATCTATCTGAAATTTCTTTTTTCTTTTCTTCCAACATGCTCACGTTATTTAGGAGATAAAAAACTTGACCGTCTCTATAAAATTCTCTTTGAATGGCTTCAAAGACGAGACTTTTTGAATATCTTGAGACAATTGTCTTGACACTTTTACGTCCTGTCGGAGGAGTGGTGATTAATGAAATATCTCTCACTTTAGATAAAGATAGATTTAAGGTCCTTGGAATTGGGGTTGCAGAAAGGGAAATGACATTGATACCATTTTTCAAAGATCTTATTTGTTCTTTTTGTCTGACACCAAATTTATGCTCTTCATCGATAATAAGCAGATTTAAATTCTTAAAAGAAATCTCTTTATTGAAAAGGGCATGAGTACCAATAATTATTGAAAAGTAATTTTCTCTGATTTTTTTATATATTTCTGCTTTTTCTGTTTTTGTTTGCTCTCTAGTAAGTAGACAAATCCTGTAAGGAAATTCGCTAAATCTTTCTTTGAATACCTCAAAATGCTGTTTAGCCAATACGGTTGTTGGTGCAAGAATACAAACCTGATAATCATTTTGAGCCACTATGAAAGAAGCTCTCAAAGCTACCTCAGTTTTACCAAATCCCACCTCACCACAAATCAATCTATCCTGCGGCTTCTCTGAAAGTAAATCAGCTATGACTTCTTTGATGACTCTTTCTTGATCAGGAGTTTCTGTAAACCTAAAAGTGTCGCAAAACTTTTCGTATTCATTGGTATCAAGAGATACTTTTTGTGAGGCTTCTAAATTTCTTTTGGCTTCAGCCTCTAAAATTTCTGATGCAATATCAAAAGCTTTTAATTTCGATTTTTGTGATTTTTCACTCCATTTCTTTTTGCTTAAAGAATCTAAAGGGATATCTTTTACGCCAATATATGGAGTAATTTGAGATATCGAATTTACCGGAACATAAAGCAACTCATTGTTTTGATACTCTATTAAAAAGCATTCTGTATTATTTAGATTTTTTAGACCTAAAAATTTTCCTATTCCATGGTTTGCATGAACAACAAGCTCATCTTTTTTAAAATTTAATAACGAGTCAAAATCTCTTTCTAATTGTTCTGAACTAGAAGGGGAGTCTTTAAAAACTGAATCTAAAGATTTATCAAAAGAGGATTCTGGTAAGTTTATTGTTTCAGATTCAGAAATTAAATTATTAATTTCGTCCAACGAATTAAAGATTTCTGCGGGCTTCAGGATTGGTCTATTTACATCGCCTAAAAATTCCTCGTATCTATTGTTTATTAATTCCCAATAATTTTTAGATTCTGATTTAACGTCACCAACGATAAAAATGTTAAAGCCGTTAAGATAATCTTTTAAAGTAGGTTTTTCATCATAGAAAAGAGAAGAATAAAATTCTATTCCTGATATAAATTTTCCTTTGCTGACGCTTTCAAAAACCTCACCATCGTCTTTAAACCTAGAACGCCAATTTTTTTTAAATATCTTTATAGAATTTATATTTAAAACAAAACCTCGTGATGGTCTAACAATGAATGAATTTATTTTCCTTAAAGTTTTCTGTGTGTCGGTATCAAAAATAGAAATACTTGAAATCAAATCGTCATCTAAATCTATCCTGACAGGGTATTTGCTATTGGATGGAAATATATCTATCACAGAACCTCTTAAGGCATAGCTGGAGGGTTTGGTTACTAAATCTGCAGGGTCATATCCATTTTCTACTAAATTTGAGATGAGCTCGTTTCTATCAATTTTTTGATTTTCTTTGAATTCAAGGTAGAGAGTATTGATACTGGCTTTATCAAAAAAAGGTTGAAAAAGAGCAGGCACTGTAGAAAAAGCTGTGACTGAATCTTTTTTTAGTAAATCTCTAAGAGCTATTAATCTTTTTGATGAAACCTCAGAATGTGGAGAAAAATTATCATAAGGTAATACCTCTAAATCAGGAATTAACATTTTCTCATCATGTTTGGAGTTAGACCAGGTTCTTTTCAGAAGCTCTGAATTACTGCAAATTACCAAGTTCTTTTGATAACCAAATGTTATTTCCATAATGATTTTTACTACGTATTAACAGATAAATGTTTGTGTATAATACTGACTTCTAAGAATAAGACTATAAAGAGGTTTTAAATGAATTTATCTTTTTCAGAAGAAGATCTTAAATTTCAAGATGAAGTGAGATCATTTATTGCAGAGAATTATCCTGCTGATATTAAAAATAAAATGGATAATGGGATTCCTGTTTCTAAAGAGGATATCCAAACTTGGCAAAGAATCCTTAGCAAAAAAGGTTGGTTTGCAGTTAATTGGCCTGAAGAATATGGCGGAACAGGTTGGTCTATTACACAAAAACATATTTTCCAAAATGAATTAGCTGATGCAAATACTCCAACTCTTGTTCCTTTTGGAGTAAGTATGTGTGGTCCAGTTGTTTATACTTTTGGAACTCAAGAACAAAAAGACAGATTTCTTCCAGGGATAATTAATAATGATGTTTGGTGGTGCCAAGGTTACTCAGAGCCTGGTTCTGGTTCTGATTTAGCATCGCTCAAGACTAAAGCTGTTAAAGATGGCGATCACTACATTGTTAACGGAACGAAAACTTGGACAACCATGGCGCAACATGCAGATTGGATTTTCTGTTTGGTTAGAACAGAAACAACCGATATCAAACAACAAGGAATAAGTTTTCTTTTAATCGACATGAAAACTCCTGGAGTTGAGGTGAAGCCTATCATTACTATTGATGGATCACATGAAGTAAACATGGTCTACCTAGATAACGTCAAAGTTCCGGTTGAAAACCTAATTGGAGAAGAGGGTGCTGGTTGGAATATTGCAAAATTCCTTTTAGCTCACGAAAGAACTGGTATTGGTGGTATTCCTGCTCTTAAAAGAGAGATTCGAAGACTTAGAGAAATAACTTCAGAACTTCCATTAGGTGAAGGTTTCTTAAAGGATGACGAGTTATTCATGGATAAGCTAAATAAACTTGAGATTGATTTGTTGGCTGCGGAATACAGCGAATTAAGAACTTTAGCAGCAATGTCAAAAGGTGGGCATCCTGGTCCAGAATCATCCATTCTTAAAATCAAAGGTACTGATTTACAGCAAGGTCTTTCTGACTTGTTTGTTGAAGCCCTTGGATATTATGCTCATCCTTTTATGTCGGAAGATGATTTAATTTCTAATGAAGGAAGAATTGGTCCAGATTTTGCAGCCAATGTCATGCCGCATTACTTAAACTATAGAAAAGTTTCTATTTATGGTGGGAGTAATGAAATCCAAAGAAATGTAATTGCTAAAGCTGTTCTAGGTATTTAAATGGATTTCTCGTTATCTGAAGAACAATTATTGCTTAAAGACAGTATCACTACCTTTGTAGACAAAGACTATCTATTTGATGTAAGACAAAAAAATATCAAAACTGAGCTGGGTTACAGCTCAGATTTCTGGAAGACTTTTGCTGATTTGGGATGGTTAGGAATGCCTTTTTCAGAAGCAGATGGTGGCTACAATGGTGGACCAATTGATCTTATGGTTATCATGGAATCACTTGGAAGAGGGCTTGTTGTCGAGCCTTATATCCCAAATGTTGTTCTAGCAGGTGGCTTAGTTAGCAGATTAGGTTCGGAAGAACAAAAACAAGAACTTTTACC
This sequence comes from uncultured SAR86 cluster bacterium, assembly GCA_902540995.1. GTDB lineage: Bacteria > Pseudomonadota > Gammaproteobacteria > Magnimaribacterales > AG-339-G14 > MEDG-81. The sequence goes on along the minus strand of CACBOY010000004.1, from coordinate 72,261 downwards.
AAAAATAATTTCTGGTGAAATTCAAATGTCTGTAGCATTTTCTGAACCTCAAAGCAGGTTTGATTTAAATGACGTTATTACATCTGCTAAAAAAGATGGTGATAATTACATTCTTGATGGTTACAAAGCAGTAGTCATGAATGGTCCTTCCTCAAATAGTATTGTCGTTGTTGCAAGAACATCTGGAAATCAGCTTGATAAAGAAGGCCTATCTTTGTTTATTGTCGATCCTTCTTCCAAAGGAGTATCTTTAAGAAACTATTCAAATGTAGATGGGTCTAAAGCTTCAGAGATAACGCTTGAAAACGTATCTACGCCAGCATCTTCTCTATTGGGAAATGAAGGCGATGCTTTTTCTGCGTTGGAAGAAGTCATTGACTTAGCAACATTAGCTATATCAGCTGAAGCGGTTGGTATTATGGAAAAAATGAATGAAATAACTTTAGAGTACACTAAGACAAGAGAACAATTTGGTGAGACTCTTAGTTCATTTCAAGCACTACAACATAGGATGGTAGATACTTTCATGGCATATGAACAAACTAAATCCTTACTTTTGATGTGTGCAGCAAAGCTTACTGATAAGTCAGACGATGCTAAAAAAGCTGTTTCAGCTTTAAAATATCAAGTCGGTATCGCTGCTAAGCATGTTGGTGAAGAATCTGTTCAACTGCATGGTGGAATGGGTGTAACTGACGAGACAAATATTGGTCATTACTTTAAGCGTTTAACGACAATTAGAGCAATTTTTGGAAATACTGATTATCACCTGAAAAGATATTCTGCTTTGTAATAAATGACAGCAATAAAATCTGACTCTAACCCTGATAAGAGGGATAGAGCAAAACCGGATAATTATCTAGAAAACTGGATAGAGAGACAGTCGCTTGTTGAATCAATGATTCCTATCATTGGTAAATTTCATAGAGAAAAAAATGTTCGAATTTTATTGTATGGAAATCCTTTAATTTCTCTTTCAGTTATAGAAATAATGCAAGCTCACAGAGCTGTAAGAGAAGTCGAGGAAAATGAACTAAGTGAATACGAAACATCAATGATTTTAGCTAGTCTAGACAAACTTGATCTAGGCCCCGCGCAAATAGATATAGGTATATTAGCTGCAGCTTTTATGTTTGATGATCATGGACAAAACATAGATGAATTTGTAAAAGACCAGGTTAAGAAAGGCATAGGAAATCACACTCCAGTATTAAAAAAACCTCAAGATGTAGTCCTATTTGGTTTTGGAAGAATAGGAAGATTAATTACAAGATTAATTCTCGAGGATACAGGCGCAGGTGAAACTTTTTCTCTAAAAGCGGTAGTTGTAAGACAATCCAAGGCAGAAGATCTTTTTAAAAGAGCTGAACTAATGAGAAGAGATTCTGTTCATGGATCTTTTAAAGGAACAATCAGAGTGGACGAAGAATCCAATACTCTTGTAATGAATGGTAATCCTGTAAAATTTATCTACGCCAATAATCCAGATGAAGTGGATTACTCCAAGCATAATATCGATAAAGCAATTTTAATAGACAATACTGGAGTTTATCGAGATAAAAAAGGGCTTTCAAAACATCTAAAATCTAAGGGAATATCAAAAGTATTGCTTACTGCTCCTACAAAAGGAGAATTAAAAAATATAGTTTACGGCGTAAACCATAAAGATATTTCAGATAAAGAAAAAATCTTAGGGGCTGCTTCTTGTACTACCAATGCAATTGTTCCTTTATTAAAAGCGATCTCCGAAGAGTACGGTATTGACAATGGTCATGTTGAAACTGTTCATTCGTATACCAATGATCAAAATCTAATTGATAATTATCATGACAAAGCCAGACGTGGAAGAAGTGCTGCTCTGAATATGGTTTTAACTGAAACTGGAGCAGCAAAAGCTGTATCTCAAGTCCTCCCTGAATTAGAAGGGAAATTATCAGCAAATGCTATAAGGGTACCAACTCCAAATGTTTCTATGGCAATTTTAAACCTTTACTTAGAGAAAGAATCAACCTTAGAAAAGCTTAATGATTTTTTAAGAAAAACAGCTTTTCACAGCATTTATAAAGACCAAATCGACTATACAAATTCTCCAGAAATTGTCTCATCCGATATTATTGGAAGTAGGTTTGGATGTGTTGTAGATTCTCAAGCAACAATATGCAATGGAAAAAACGTAGTGATTTACGCCTGGTATGACAATGAGCTTGGTTACTGCGTCCAATTACTTCGAGTCTTAAAGAAAATGGCTGGTATTAAATATCTACGATTACCTCTATTTTTGTAATATGACTATAAAAATAAAAAAGGGATTAGATTTATCTCTTCAGGGGGAGATTAACCATCAAGTTTTGCCAGAAGTTACAAATTTAACTTCAAGAGTTGCTGTCCTTGGAAAAGATTTTCACGGTATTCGACCTACAATGTTTGTCTCTGAAGGACAGCAAGTTACTCAAGGAGAAAAACTCTTTGAAGATAAAAAAAATCCTGGATACTTTCACTTGTCTCCAGTAAATGGAACGATTTCAGAAATCAATAGAGGTGATAGAAGATCTTTTCTTTCGATGGTCATAGAAAAGAGTAATGATGATGCTACTTTTGAAATTGATACAACATTTGATTCAAACGATAACCAAGTTTTAAATTTTCTAAATAAATTTGGTTTACTTAGTCTTTTTAGAACTAGACCTTTTTCTAAAGTTCCTTTGGTGGGTTCCCTGCCAAATAAAATTTTTATTTCCCTGATAGATTCGAATCCTCTGTCTTTTGATCCGGCTTTGGTAATTGGAGAAAACCTTGAAGCTTTTAATAAAGGATTGGAAGTTATTTCTCATCTTCCTAAAGAGAATATTAATGTTGGAATGTCTGAAGACAATACTTTAGATTTGTTTAGATCTGAAAAGATCAACTACCATATTTTTTCAGGACCACATCCTATAGGGCTTGTAGGCACACAAATTCATAAAATTTCACCTGCTTCGTTAACTAATCAAATTTGGACTATTGGATATCAAGAATTAATAAAAATAGGAAAAACTGTTCTTACAGGCACCCAATCAAACGAAAAATATATCTCTATTTCAGGTCCTCAAGTATTTAATCCAGAAATCGTTTTAACAAATTTTGGTGCATGTGTTGAAGAACTTACAGCAGGGAAGTTGATTGAGGAGGATAATCGATTGATTTCCGGTTCTGTATTATGTGGTCATATTTGTGAAGGACCGCTTGCTTATCTATCTAGTTTCTCAAATCAACTCACAGTCATTAGAGAAGTAAATCAAGATGATCGAGAGTTTTTGAATTGGTTAAGACCTGAAATAAAGAAACATTCATCTTTGAGAATGTTTCTTACATCAGCAATAAAAAATTATAAATACAATCTCACATCAGCTTTAAATGGTGGCTTTAGAGCAATTGTTCCTGTTGGTATCTACGAAGATATTTTTCCAATGGATTTAATGATTACTCAGCTGCTTAAAGCCATAGTGACTGAGGATACAGAACTGGCTCAAAATCTGGGAGTTTTGGAATTGGATGAAGAAGATTTAGCTCTTTGTACTTATAGTTGTCCAAGTAAATATGATTATGGATTAATCCTTAGAAATATTTTAGAAAAAATAGAGAAGGATGGATAAAAGCATAATATAGAAGAATATCTTCTAAAAACTAAATTGACTCCTTGAAATCATTAAAATTGCGTCTATATCTTAGAGATGAAAGATCCGTTAAGAAATTTTCTTGATAAAATCAAACCTTCTTTTCAGGGAAAAGGGGGCCTTTCCTATTACTTTCCAATATTTGATGTTATTGAGAATCTTTTTTATTCCTCCGATAAAAAAACTAAAGGTTTAACTCATGTTAGAGATGGTTCCGATATCCAAAGGATTATGGTTGTCGTCTGGCTTGCAACTTTTCCAACTATGTTTGCCGGGATGTACAATCTTGGATATCAATCGCTTAATGCAATTGAGCAATTAACTCTTGCAAACGCAACTTATGAGAAAGACTGGCATTGGCCATTAATTACTTTCTTTACCTCGCTCAATCCAAATAGCTTTATGGATTGCTTGGTGTATGGGGCCATTTATTTTATACCTATATATGTCGTGGTATTTGCAGTCGGAATAGGTTGTGAATTAATTTTTGCCCTCATACGAAGACATGAAGTAAGTGAGGGAGCTTTTGTTACAACAGTCTTGTTTGCATTATCTTGTCCGCCAAATGCTCCTCTTTGGCAATGTGCATTAGGTATTGCCGTTGGATTAGTTATAGGTAAAGAAATTTTTGGTGGTACTGGTAAGAACTTTTTAAATCCAGCTCTAACGGGAAGGGCATTTTTGTATTTTGCTTATCCAGCATCTTGGTCAGGTGACATGTCTTGGGTTGCAGTTGATGGATACACAGCAGCAACAATTCTAGGAACAGCAGCTCAAGATGGCTATCAAAGTCTCGCCTATACATGGAACAATGCTTTTCTTGGCTTCATACCAGGTTCCATCGGAGAAACTTCAACCTTAGCAATATTAGTAGGTTTAGCTATTCTCCTTTATACAAAGGTTGCTTCATGGCGCATAGTTCTTGGTGTAGCCATAGGTACAATCTTTACAAGTTATTTGTTCAATCTTGTTGGCAGTGAAACTAATCCCATGTTTTCAATGCCTTTTTGGTGGCACATGGTAATTGGCGGATATGCTTTTGGCTTGGTTTTCATGGCTACTGAACCTGTTTCAGGGTCGCATACCAATACGGGTAGATGGATTTACGGAATCATCATTGGTGTTATGGTTATTTTAATTCGAGTCTTAAACCCAGCTTTTCCCGAGGGGATGATGCTTGCTATTTTATTTGGCAACTTATTAGCTCCTTTGGTAGATCATTTTGTAGTACAAAATAATATTAAAAAAAGATTAGCTCTTCAAAATGCCTAAAATTAATAAAGACAGCACCTTAAATATAACATTTGTTGGAATCGGCCTTTGTTTGTTATGCAGCGCTATTATTTCGTTTATCGCTATTCAACTGAGATCTGTTCAAGAAAATAACGTTGTTTTAGATATGCAGAAAAAGATTGTTTCATCTGCAGGTTTAGAAAAAGTTTATGGTTCTGTAGAAAATGCCATGTCAAACATAAAGACTTTAATTATAGATTTGGATAAAGGAGAAATTGTAGACATAAATCCAGATTCTTATGAACTAGCTAAAGAACTTAGAGAAGATGGAAAATATAAATTTCTTTCTGCAGAGGAAGACGTAGCTTCAATTAAAAAAAGAGAAAAATACTCTAAGATATACATTGAATACAAGGATAATGAAATAAACACTTTAATTCTTCCTGTGAGAGGTTACGGCTTATGGGGAATCCTTTATGGTTACTTAGCTATCGAAGGAGATTTTAATACTGTTGCTGGCTTAGAATTCTACGAACACAAAGAAACTCCTGGACTTGGTGCTGAGATTGATAATCCCAAGTGGAAAGCTTTATGGAAAGGAAAAAAAATATATCAAGAAAATGGTGAAGTTTCCTTAAAAGTCATCAAAGGAAGTGTCTTGGAAACTAGTAATAACTTCAGTTATGAAATTGATGGGTTATCTGGAGCTACATTGACCTGTAATGGAGTTAGTAACTTGATAGCCTATTGGATGGGCAACGACGGTTTTTTAAACTTTATTAATAATTTACAAAAAATAGATGTCTAAATATTCTGAAATATTATTTCGACCTGTATTTAAAGAGAATCCAATTGCTTTACAAATGCTTGGTATTTGTTCAGCGTTAGCAGTTACCAGTAAACTTTATCCGACTCTAATAATGTGTGTGGCTTTGACAGTTACTGTCAGTTTATCCAATTTTTTTATTTCGATGATCCGAAATATCACTCCGTCAAATATCAGAATTATTGTACAGATGACAATTATTTCTTCCTTAGTGATCCTGGTTGATCAGGCATTAAAAGCCTATGACTACGAAACAAGTAAGACTTTATCTGTTTTTGTCGGTTTAATAATTACTAACTGTATTGTCATGGGAAGAGCCGAAGCCTTTGCAATGCAAAATCCTCCAGGAGTATCTTTTCTTGATGGGTTCGGTAATGGATTAGGTTATAGCGTTATCTTGATAATTTTAGGCACAATCAGAGAGCTATTTGGTACCGGAACAATTTTGGAATATGAAATTTTTCCTTTAGTACAAAATGGTGGCTGGTACGTACCTAATAATTTTTTTCTTCTGCCTCCAGTTTCCTTCATATTAATTGGCTTAATCATATGGGCCCTAAGAGCATGGCAAAAAGATCAAATTGAAGAACCTGAATTTAAAATGTCTCAGAATTCACCTGAAATAGTTCCAAATCCTCCACCAACACCTTCATCAAAAGCCGCATCATGATAGAAAATTATTTAAATATTTTTATCAATGCTATTTTTATTGAAAACCTAGCCTTATCTGTGTTTTTAGGAATGTGTACCTTCATTGCTATTTCTAAAAAAATTGAAGCTGCAATTGGCTTGGGAATTGCTGTAATTGTCGTACTAGCAATTACCGTACCCATCAATAACTTAATATATAACTACATTCTTAGAGATGGAGCTCTTGCTTGGGCAGGTCTATCAGATGTTGATTTAAGCTTTGTAGGATTGATCAGTTATATTGGAGTGATAGCTGCTTGCGTTCAAATATTAGAAATGTTTTTAGATAAATATGTTCCTGTCCTATATAACGCTTTGGGTATATTTTTACCCCTCATCACAGTTAATTGTGCAATTTTAGGAGCTTCTCTTTTTATGGTAGAAAAAGATCTGTATTTTGGAGAAAGTGTTGCCTATGGCTTAGGAGCAGGGGTTGGCTGGGCATTAGCAATCACAATACTTGCAGGCATAAGAGAGAAATTAAAATACAGTGATATGCCTGAAGGGCTTCAAGGACTCGGTTCTACTTTTATAATTGTTGGTTTGATGAGCTTTGGTTTTATGTCGTTTGGAGGCATCATTTTATAATGGTCACTGAAATAGTTTTAGGCATTTTATCTTTTACAGTTATTGTTAATGTCATGGTTGCCATAATTCTTTTGGCAAGATCTCAATTGGTTTCTACGGGAGATGTAACTATTGAAATTAATGATGATCCAACTCAAAAAATTACTGTCCCTGCAGGAGGTAAACTTTTACAAACTTTAGCGGAAAATAATCTTTTTCTGTCTTCGGCATGCGGTGGGGGCGGGACATGTGCTCAATGTCGCTGCCAAGTTTTTGACGGAGGCGGTTCGATTTTATCCACTGAAGAAAGTCACTTTAATAATAAAGAGAAAAAAGACTTTTGGCGTCTTTCTTGTCAGGTTCCAGTTAAAAGTGATATGAAAATAACCATACCGGAAGAAGTTTTTGGCGTAAAAAAATGGGAAACCACAGTTAGATCCAACGATAATGTAGCTACCTTTATCAAAGAGTTAGTATTGGAGCTTCCTGAAGGGGAAGATGTTGGATTTGAAGCTGGTGGTTACGTACAAATGGAAATTCCACCTTATCAAGCTGATTACAAAGATTTTTATATTCAAGATGAGTACCAATCGGATTGGGATAGATTTGAGGTATTCAATAATGTCTCTACAGTAAAAGAAGAAGTCATAAGAGCATACTCAATGGCAAATTATCCTGAAGAAAAAGGGATCATGAAATTTAATATACGAATAGCTTCGCCACCACCAGGCATGTCAGTTCCTCCTGGAGAAGCATCATCTTATTTATTTAATTTAAAACCGGGTGACAAACTTACTATTTTTGGTCCTTTTGGAGAATTTAAAGCCAAAAAAACTGATGCTGAAATGGTTTTTATTGGAGGAGGGGCTGGTATGGCTCCAATGAGGTCTCATATTTTTGACCAACTTCTTAGAATTAATTCTTCAAGAAAAATTAGTTTTTGGTATGGAGCGAGAAGCTTAAAAGAAATGTTTTATGTAGAAGAATTCGATAAGTTATCAAAAGACTTTGAGAATTTTTCTTGGCATGCAGCTTTATCTGATCCTTTGCCTGAAGATAATTGGGATGGCCTAACAGGTTTTATAAGTCATGTCCTGTATGACGAATACCTGCAACATCATCCCTCACCAGAAGATTGCGAATACTATCTTTGTGGTCCTCCTATGATGATGTCAGCGGCATTCAAAATGCTTGATAGTCTAGGTGTTGAACCAGAAAATATAATGTTCGATGATTTTGGTAGCTAATTTTTTAAAAAAATCTCTATTTTTTTTTCTTTTCTTTCTAGGAGCTTGTTCCAGTAACGAAGAGGCTCTTTCCATATCTGGTGAAACCTTCGGTACGTTCTACGATATAAAGTTCGAAAAATCTCAATACAATATTAAAAAAATTAATGATGAAATAAATGATATTTTTATTTCAATCAATCAATGTTGTTCAACATACAAAAATGATTCTTTGGTTTCATTCAAAAGAGATAGTAAAAATACTGACTTATTTGATGAAGAAGTTAAAAATTATTTTCAAGAGGTTCTTCAAATTTCAGCAAAGGCTAATGAAACTGTTGAAGGATTTATATTATTTGATGACTATGACTACTTTAATGCAGTTGCAAAAGGTTATGCGGTAGATATCGTTTCTTCTAAATTAAAAGAATTAAATATTGAAGATTTTTTTATAAATATTGGTGGCGAAATTAGGGTAGAAGGTATGAAAAATAAAAATTTTTGGAAAATTGGAATTGAAAACCCTTTACCAAATCAACCAGGCATATTTAAACCTTTTGAAATTAAACAAAGCCTCTCAATAGCTACTTCAGGCAATTATAGAAATCCTGGGCATATTGTTGGAATTGAAGGAAGTAAGATTGACAAAAATGTGCTTTCGATTTCTGTCATGGATAAAAAATCTACTGCCTATGCTGATGCTCTTGCAACCGGTTTATTTGCTTTAGGAAAAGTTGATTTAATTAAAAATAATATTAGAGATAATGGTATCCCTGCGTTACTAATCTACAAAGGTGATGAAAAAATACAATCTTTTGAATCAAAACAATGGAAGGAATTGTTACAATAGTTAAATGATTACAGCCTTATTAGCCATATCTATTATTATTCTTTCGATTGCCGGAATGTCGATAGGACTTATTCTTAAAAATAAACCCCTCCAGCCAAGCTGCGGAGGAATTTATTTAGAAAAAGGCGATACTTGTAAGGTCTGTGGAAAAACAGTTGATTAAAACTGATTCATTGTATTATCTTCACCACCAGCTTTAAGAGCATTATCTCCAGAGAAATATTCTTTGTGAGTATCCCCAACAGTCGAACCAGCTAAATCCTGGTGTTTAACGGAAGACATATCACGTCTGATTTCTTGTCTTTGAATTTCTTTAACATACGCCAACATACCTTGATCGCCAAAGTATCCTTCAGATAAAACTGAAGTACCCAGAGCAGTTTCATGATAAGTGGGTAAGGTAATCAAATGATGAAAGATTCCTGCCTCTCTTGAAGCGTCTTTTTGAAAATTTTGGATGTATGTGTCAGCCTCAATCGCAAGCTCTGAATCATCAAACTTTTCATTCATTAATCCTTTTGGATCCTTTGCAGGATCGGGATAATTTGAAACATCTTTTCCAGCTTCTACCCATTCTTGATAAACCTGTTCTCTAAAAGACAAAGTCCAATTAAAAGAAGGGGAATTGTTGTAAACAAGTTTTGCTTGTGGTTGTTTTTCTCTGATAGCAGAAACCATTTCCGCAATCTGTTGTACATTTGGTTTTTCGGTTTCAATCCATAAAAGATCAGCACCATTTTCAAGACTGGTTATACAATCGAGTACTACTCGATCAAAACCGGTATCTTTTTTGAATTGATAGAGACCATTTGGCAATCTTACAGGTTGTACAAGTTTTCCTCCCTGATGAATGGTTACGTCGTTATCTTCTAATTCACTCAAATCATTGATTTCATGAGATTCGAGAAAGGAGTTGTATTGATCAGCAAGATCTCCTGGTTCTTTTGAAACTGGAACCTTTTGAGTTAAACCTGCACCTAGAGAATCAGTTCTTGCAACAATGATTCCATTTTTTATACCTAATTCTAAGAACGCATATCTAACAGCATTAACCTTCGATAAAAAGTCTTCGTGTGGAACGGTTACTTTCCCGTCTTGATGGCCACACTGTTTTTCATCAGATACTTGGTTTTCAATTTGAATAGCGCAAGCACCAGCTTGAATCATCTTTTTTGCAAGCAAGTAAGTCGCCTCTTCATTCCCGAATCCAGCATCTATATCTGCAATGATAGGAACAACGTGAGTTTCAAAATTATTAATCTTTTTAATAATGTCTTCAGTTTTATTTCCTGCCGCTTCTGCTTCATCTAATTCGTTGAACAAATGTTGCAATTGAACAGAGTCAGCTCTCTTTAAGAAGGTGTAAATCTCTTTGATAAGGTTAGGAACTGCAGTTTTTTCATGCATGCTCTGGTCAGGAAGTGGGCCAAACTCTGATCTTAAGGCAGCAATCATCCAGCCACTTAAATAAACATATCTTTTAGAAGTTGTTGTGTGAGAACGTTTGATTTCCATCATCATTTGTTGAGCTGTAAAACCGTGCCAACAACCTAAAGACTGAGTGTAAACGCTAGAGTCTTTATCATAATCAGCCATGTCAGCATGCATGATGTCAGCTGTGTATTGAGCAATATCTAGACCAGTATGAAATCTATTTTGCAATCTCATTCTTGCAGCAGATACCGGATTGATATTTTTATAAATATTTGGACTTTGGTTCTTTAGATCCTCATATTCTTTAACGATTTTTTTGTAATCAAACATAATGTGCCCCTTAGGATTAAAAAGAAGATTTAGCCAATTTATCTGCCAGTCCAATGTAATTTTTTGGAGTAAGGCTTAAAAGAAGTTCCTTATCTGCTTTATTTATTTTTAAGTCGTCAATTATCTTTATGTAGGAATGATAATCAAGCTTTTTTCCACGTGAAATGGATTTAATTTTTGCATAACTATCCTCAACACCATTTTTTCTGAGTATGGTTTGGATAGCTTCAGTTAAAATTTCCCAACTGTTATCTAGGTCTTTGAGGATTAATTCCTTATTAGGCTCTATTTTAGCGATGCCTTTTTTCAAAGAATTAAGACTAATAACAATATAAGCAAATAACGAGCCAATATTTCTTAAAACAGTTGAATCGGATAAATCTCTTTGTAATCTAGATATTTGGATTTTATTTTTCAAGGCAATAATTAAGCCATTAGCCATGGATAAATTTCCTTCTGCATTTTCAAAATCTATTGGATTCACTTTATGAGGCATGGTTGAAGAGCCAACTTCTCCAACTTTCAAATTTTGCTTTAAATAATTTTTTGAAATTAAAAGCCAAATATCTTGAGCAAAATCAATGAACACGTTATTCAAATTATGAGTATTTGCTAATTGAAATGCCATGGCATCTTTAAGTTCAATTTGTGTTGAACGACTAGAAAAATCTAGGCCAAAAGAATTTACGAATTTTTTAGATAAACTTTCCCAATTAACCTTCTTTTCTGCAACAACATGAGCGTTGTAATTTCCTGAGGCTCCATTGAATTTTCCTTTTTGTTTGATAGATTTAATAAGGTCTAAATGAAATTTTAATCGGTAACTGTAGTTAGAAAATTCCTTACCAAGTGTAGTTGGAGAAGCAGGTTGCCCATGGGTAAAAGCTAACATAGGTACTTTTGAATATTTCTTTGCTAAAGAATTTAAATTTTTCTGTAAAACATTAACTTCTGGTATAAATTCAATATCTAAAAATCTTTGCAACATCAATGAGTAAGAGAGATTATTGATATCCTCAGAAGTGCAACAAAAATGGACAAATTCACAGAGTTTATTGAGTTTTAATTTTTTTAGTTTTTCGACAATAAAAAGTTCGACTGCTTTGACATCATGATTCGTTTTCTTTTCAATTTTCTTTATTTGCCTGGCATCTTGGAGAGAAAAGTCTTGAAAAATATTAGTTATTTTTTTTTGCTGACTGTTTGAAACTTCTGGAATAAATTTAAGAGACTTATTTTTTGATATCAGCACAAGCCATTCAATCTCGACTTCTACTCGAGTTTTAATCAAAGCAAATTCACTAAAATAGTTTGCAAGAGTTTTTGTTTGAGATTCATACCTCCCATCAATGGGAGTTACAGATAGCAGGTTATCGTTGGGCATTAATTTTCAAAAGAGGATTATATATCTATCTCGCCTCCACCTAAACAAATTTCATCTTCATAAAATACAATAAATTGGCCAGGGGTAACTGCTCTTTGCGGTTCTTTAAAAATGACTTTAGCTTTGTTTCCATGAATATCGATTTCACAGTCTTGATCTTTTTGACGATACCTAATTTTTGCCGAAACTTTATTTGAAGACGGTTGTTTTAACCAATTTATATTTGATACCGAAAGTTTTTGTTTGAAAAGCAAAGGATGATCATTTTCTTGAACGACTATTAATTTGTTGTTTGAAAAATCCTTTTGAGCAACGTACCAAGCTTTTTCTGGTCTATTCTTCATTCCTCCAATCCCAAGACCTTGTCTTTGACCAATGGTATAAAAATACAAACCTTTATGTTCCCCAACAACCTCATCATTTTCATCGACAATTTCTCCATAATCTTCAGGAAGATAATTTCTTAAGAATTCCGGAAAAGGCCTTTCTCCAATGAAACAAATCCCAGTGCTATCTTTTTTATCATAAGTAATCAAATTTTCTGCTTCTGCAATTTTTCTCACATCAGTTTTTAAAAGGTTTCCTAGGGGAAATTTAATATTTTTAAGAACATCTTTTTCAACCTGACTCAGGAAATAAGTTTGATCTTTACTTTGATCATAAGATTTACATAAGAAATATTTTTTATCGATCACTTGAACTTTAGAGTAATGTCCTGTTGCAACGGCATCAAAGTCATTCTCTATTGCATAATTTGTAAACTCTTTGAATTTAATAAATTTATTACAATAAATATCTGGATTGGGTGTCTTTCCATTATTTAATTCTTCTAAGAAATAACTGAATACTTTGTCTTTATATGCTTTGGCAAAATTCATTTGCACTAAATTTATGCCTAATTTGTCAGCAACTTGTGCAGCGTCTAAGAAGTCTTCTTTTACACTACAATAAGGGCTTCCATCATCATCTTCCCAATTTCTCATGAATCCCGCTGTAACGTCGAAACCCTCTTGCTTTAAAAGGAATGCAGCCACTGAAGAGTCAACACCCCCTGATAAACCTATTAGAACTTTCACAATTTTTATAGATAAGTAAAAAATGCTATGATACCGCGCTTCAAAGGACTTTTATAACTCTTATGGCATATAAACACATAGAAATTCCAGAAGATGGGGAACAAATTACAATAACCGATTCCGGTGAATTAAATGTTCCTTCAAATCCAATAATCCCATTTATTGAGGGCGATGGCATTGGTACAGATGTAACTGCTGCCATGATTAAAGTGGTCGATCATGCAGTAAATATTTCCTATAACGGAGAAAGAAAAATTGCATGGATGGAAGTATTTTGTGGAGAAAAATCCTTAAGTGTATATGGTGAAAACGAATGGCTCCCAGATGAAACGATTGATGCCCTAGAAAAATATATCGTAGGAATTAAGGGACCCTTAACGACTCCTATAGGAGGAGGGATCCGATCTTTAAACGTCCGATTGAGACAAGTATTAGATTTATATGTATGCCAGAGACCAATAAGGTATTTTGAAGGTGTACCAAGTCCTGTCGTAATTCCAGAAACCACAGATATGATAGTCTTTCGTGAAAACTCAGAAGACATCTATGCCGGCATAGAGTTTGAAGCAAATTCTGATGAAGCTACCAAATTAATTGATTTCTTAACCAAAGAAATGGATGTAAAAAATATCAGATTTGAAGACGCTTGTGGGATTGGCATCAAACCAATATCCAAAGAAGGTACTGAAAGACATGTCAGAAAAGCAATTCAATATGCAATAGATAATGATCGTTCATCGGTAACTATTGTACATAAAGGAAATATCATGAAATACACCGAGGGCTCCTTCAAGGAATGGAGCTACTCTTTAGCAGCAAAAGAATTTGGTGCAACATCCCTTGACGGTGGCGAATGGATGAGCTTCAGAAACCCAGTTACGAAAAGATTAATCATCTTAAAAGACATCATCACAGATAATTTCCTTCAACAAATATTAATTCGTCCAGGAGACTATGACGTAATTGCAACCATGAATCTAAATGGGGACTTTATTTCTGATGCATTAGCAGCAAAAGTAGGAGGCTTAGGCCTTGCGCCTGGGGCAAATTTAGGTGACAAAGTTGCGTTATTTGAAGCAACACATGGTACGGCGCCAAAGTATGCTGGATTAGATAAGGTTAATCCAGCTTCTTTGATTTTATCTGCAGAAATGATGCTTAATCATATCGGTTGGCACGAAGCTTCTGAAAATATTATTAAAGGTATAAGTTGGGCAATTAAGAATAAGTTAGTAACTTATGATTTAGAAAGATTGATGACAGGAGCAAAATTACTAAAATGTTCTGAGTTTGCGGAACAAATCTGTAATGGAATGTCATAATGAATCTTTTTAATGAATGATAAATATCAAGCTTAATAATAATTCCGAAGACTATGAATCTAACTCTTCTTCTTTAGTAGAGCTAGAAGAACCAAAATTAAAGAAACCTTCCTTGTACAGAGTCATTCTACTGAATGATGATTACACTCCAATGGAGTTTGTAATATATGTTTTACAAACCTTTTTTAGTTACGATAAAGAGAAAGCTACGCAAATAATGCTCGCAGTGCACACAAAAGGGAAGGGCGTTTGCGGTATTTATACAAAAGAAGTAGCTGAAACAAAATCAAACCAAATTAATAACTTTGCTAAACAAAATGAACATCCTTTAGTAAGTGATATTGAGCCAATAGATGAGGAAGACTGATGTTAGAAAAGAATCTTGAAGAATGTCTAAATAATGCTTTTAAATTTGCTCATGAAAACAATCATGAGTTTGTAACCACAGAACACTTGTTGCTTTGTATTTTAAATAATCAAGATGCTCTTAATGTCCTTCTTGCTTGTGATGTAAATATCGATATTTTAGAAGCAGAATTAAAAGAATTTATATCAAAAAATTGTCCTGAAAAGAAAGATGAAGCAGTAGAAATTCAACCGACCTTATCTTTTCAAAGAGTTATACAAAGAGCAGTTTTTCATGTGCAGTCTTCTGGTACTGGAGAGGTATCTGGGGCTAATGTTTTGGTTGCGCTTTTTAGTGAAAAAGAAAGCCATAGTGTTTATTTACTAAAGAAACAAGGAATGACTAGACTTGATGCGGTTTCTTACATGAGTCATGGGGAAGGTGTTACAGAAGATGAATCTTTTGATGAATTTAATCAAGAATCTTCTTCTTCGAAAGAATCGGGATATTTAGGTAAATATGCTTTGAACCTAAATAAAGAAGCAGAAGAAAACAGAATTGATCCACTAGTAGGCAGAGATAAAGAAATTGAAAGAATCTCCCAAATCTTAGCCAGAAGATCTAAAAATAATCCTATTTTAGTTGGTGAATCGGGAGTTGGTAAAACTGCTCTTATAGAAGGTTTGGCAAAAAATATAGTTGAGAAATCTGCTGCTCCTTCATTGCAAGAGAGTGTTATCTATTCATTGGATATGGGCTCCTTGTTAGCAGGTACAAAATATCGAGGAGATTTTGAAAAGAGACTAAAAGGAATCTTAAAAGAACTTGCGAATATTCCTAATGCGATTTTATTCATTGATGAAATTCATACAATTATTGGAGCAGGAGCTACTTCCGGGGGAGTAATGGATGCTTCAAATCTTTTGAAACCAGTACTCGGAAAGGAAGGCATTAAATTCATTGGTTCAACAACTTTTAAAGAATATAGAACAATTTTTGAACAAGACAGAGCATTATCCAGAAGATTCCAAAAAGTTGATTTAGTTGAGCCTTCTGTTCAAGAAACTATAAAAATACTTGAAGGCCTAAAAAAGAAATACGAACAGCATCATGAACTTAAATATTCCAAAGCTTCTTTAAAGGCTGCTGCTGAACTTTCTGCAAAGCACATCAATGATAAGTTTTTACCTGATAAAGCTATTGATGTGATTGATGAAGCAGGAGCAAGACTGAGACTTAATTTAAATATCAAAAGAAAAACGGTGAATGAACAAGATGTGGAAAGAGTTATATCATTGATGGCTCAAATTCCTGAAAAAAGCGTCTCCACCAAAGATCGAGTATCTTTAGGTAAATTAGAAGAAGATCTTAAAAGAGTTATTTTTGGCCAAGATGAAGCAATTCAAAAATTATCAAATTCCATCATGATGTCCAGGGCTGGCTTAGGAGAAGAAGAAAAACCTATCGGTTCATTTTTATTCTCTGGTCCAACTGGGGTGGGTAAAACTGAAGTCTCTCGTCAATTAGCAAAAATTCTTGGTGTGGAACTTATCAGATTTGATATGTCTGAATATATGGAAAGACATACTGTATCAAGACTGATTGGTGCTCCTCCAGGATATGTAGGCTATGATCAAGGAGGGTTATTGACAGAGGCGGTAACAAAAAATCCTCATTCAGTGATTTTATTGGATGAAATAGAAAAAGCTCATCCAGAAGTATTTAATGTTCTTCTTCAAGTCATGGATCATGGCATGCTCACTGACAATAATGGAAGACAAGCAAGTTTTAGAAACTGTGTTTTGATTATGACTACCAATTCTGGAGCTATGGAAATGTCTAGAGAATCCATGGGCTTTCAAAAACAAGACAATACAACCGATGGCTCTGAGGCAATCAAAAAGGCATTCAGTCCTGAATTTAGAAATCGTCTCACTTCAATTGTTCAATTTGGTGCTTTAAAAACAGAAGTTATACATACTGTAGTTGATAAATTCCTCACTGAGCTACAAGCACAATTGGATGAAAAAAGAGTTGTCCTTGAAGTAGATAGCAAAGCAAGAAGTTGGCTAGCAGAAAATGGTTACGATGAAAAAATGGGAGCACGTCCTATGCAAAGACTCATTCAAGATGAAATCAAGCAAAAACTTGCAGAATCTATTTTGTTTGGCGACCTAGCTAAAGAAGGCGGAGTTGCAAAGGTATCAGTTAAAAAAGAAAAATTAGATATTAAATTTCTTCCTCACGAAGAAAAAGAACTTACAAGTTAGAAAATTATTTTTCTCTAAAGGTAATTCTGCCTTTAGAGAGATCATAAGGCGTCATTTCTACTTTAACCTTGTCTCCAGTTAGAATACGTATGTAGTTCTTGCGCATCTTGCCAGAAATATGCGCTGTTATTACGTGGTCGTTTTCGAGTTTAACTTTAAAAGTGGTATTTGGCATGGTATCAATTACCTCGCCTGACATTTCAATTAAATCTTCTTTTGCCATAAATTTTGTTCATAATTATGCCCTATGAGCAAAGAAGATAAAAAGTTTAATTTAAAGGGGCTATTGCTAGTTATAGTTCTTGTCAATGTATTACTAGCGATAGCTGCATATTTCATAGACTTTTTTTATTAAAAGTAACTTTATTCATAATAATTAGGTATATTATTAATAAGTATTTAGGAGAGTTAAATGAAAAATTTTATAAGCATTATTTTTGTTGTATTTCTTATTTCTTGTGGCGGAGGAGGAGGTTCCTCTGTAGCAAGTAGTAGTAGTGGTAGTAGCTCTAGTGGAGCAGCCCCAACTGGGAATTTTGCTGGGCAAGTAGATCCAGTTCAAGCAACAGATTAATTTTATCGGAGAAAAAAATGTATTTAAAAAAATTACTATTTGCGATTATATTTTCAACTTTATGCGTCAACGCGGTTTTCACTCAAACTGCATATGATGATGATGCTGCTGAAGTGGATTATTATGTACCAGGTATCTTGGCTAATGATGCCATGTCACAAGTAAATTTTCTTCTATGTTTTGTAGAAAGCACTAATTTTTCTACCTTCATTGATAAAGGAGTTTACAAAGCTCTTACAGATGAAGCACAGTGTGAAACAGCCTCTGGTGCTGATGCTGCATCTGAAGCTGCTTCTGCAACAGGTTCTTCTGCTGCATCAGGAGGAGGTGGTGGAGCTGCCAATGAAGTTGACGCTACTGAATATACTCCAGGAATATACAGAGGAACTACTTCAGGTAGTGCTGTCTCTGGAACAGGTTGGGTAGATATTGAAATTGAAGGATTTAATGGCGATCCAGTACCAACTACCGCTTTTCTTTCAATGAGTATTACTGCCGATAAAAGTGCAACAAACAAATTTGGTAGTTTTACCATGCGTTATGACTTAAGAAATAAACAAGCCAATAATGCAGCTGGTTTTCCTCTTGCTAATTTGCCTATAAATCAAGGTTATTTAAATGTGGACAATACAACTATTCAATATCGTGAAACGGGTATGCAAGGTCCTGATAGAGTTATTGTAGCTGATTTGGCTGATCCAAATAATATTCAAGGATACATGCAA
Organism: uncultured SAR86 cluster bacterium; assembly: GCA_902540995.1. Taxonomy (GTDB): domain Bacteria; phylum Pseudomonadota; class Gammaproteobacteria; order Magnimaribacterales; family AG-339-G14; genus MEDG-81. The sequence goes on along the minus strand of CACBOY010000004.1, from coordinate 53,755 downwards.
ACAATCTTGAGAATAGTAACAGGTGCAGGACAAACAGTTTATGGTGTCAGACATCAAATTCAAGTAAATGAAGGTGCAGATAGATATTGTCAGAAATTTGAGAGTGCTAATGAATACACTCAAGGAGGAACAGGTATTTGGTCACAAGGTACTGCTATAAGCGGAACAGATCTTGCCTCAGCTATTACTGCCGCAGAGGCTGGCGGAGGTTATGTGAATACTGATGGTGGTACTGGGGCTACAATTACCGGCGAGCATTGTTGGAATACAAGCAGAAGTGAAGCCAAAAGAGTTATCTACGAATATGGAACTTATAAAAATTCCGATGGTTCTAGAGCTGATTTAACTAATCCTTCTATGTCCTTAGAGGCAAACACGGTTGATAACGGTGGCTTATCTAATTCAATCTGGTCTCACGCAAGTTATTGGGGTTCGCACGTCAACCCATCGGATAGGGCTAATGTAACAGATACGACAATTTTCAGAAATCAGAGAGATGCTAACGATAACAATTCCTATAACTTAAGAAAGAATTACTATGAAATCTTAAAAAAAACGAGAGAACGCTTGCCTTTAAACCAATTAGGCGGTGTCTCTTTTCAATGGTATGCAGGTAATTTTAAAGATGGGGGAACATATCAAGCTAAACTCGCAAGTCTAGGAGATGGTATTCCAGTTACAGGGTCTTGTAATGCTGCTCAAGCTAATTGTCCTGAGTATTCTGGAAATATCACCGTGAACGATGCTGGTACAGCAGTAACTTTCACCATCACACATGGAATGGATTGGGGGAATGGAACTACTCCTTTTGCTTTAGATAACCCAATATCTTTTACTGCTGCAAATTGGTATGCAGATATGATAAGCGGTGGATATGGTAGAAGAATGCATTTCTGGGATCCAGATTCTCATCAAAGTTATACGATACCACACGGTGCTTTTGGTGATGTTGATTCAACGGCTTTAAATACTCAAGCAAGAACTCGTATACAAACAAAAATAAGTATTGAACAATTGAAAACGGATATTGCTGCCGAATCAGGAGACAATGCAACTGGATTAATGTGCATAAGAGAATGTTTAGACGCTAATAATATCAATACTGCAATTGATGCTGCTTTTACAGCTGCTGCCGTTCCAGAAAATCCGGGAGTGTTAAATGTATCTCCTTTTAAAAACATTGGCCCATGGTGGAAACAGGTAGTTTATCAAGATGAGTCTCCAGCAAACAATTCTCAAAACCTTCCTGCTGAGCCTGATATCGCTGCAGGAGAATACAATCTTGTAGGTGGAATAAAAGTAGCTGATGCTGCTATCTATACTGTTGTTACTGTTGGATCGGTCGAGAAATTAAGAGATGGAGCTGCTGGTGCAACTTATTTGGAATACAACAATACCAATAAACCTAAAGTTGATGCTAGACAACATGGAGATGCCTTATCAAATTATCAGTTCTACTATAAACCTGCTGGATATCCCAATAACTATTCAAACGCTTTTGGATGGGCATTTCATATGACCACGGTGATTAATTCTGATACCAATAAGGCAGCTTTACTTTGCGATCACGATGGAACAAACGCTAGAGGTTATAGGCCTTCGATAAAAGCTAAAAGTAACAATGCTGTAATACATACCGGTGGAACTGCTGCTTATTACTGTGACTATAAACTTTGGGAAGGAGCAGTTTCTACTCAATATGAAATTAATTTTAAACAAATGCCTGATTATAGACTTTATAATGCTACAACCAGTCAGTACGTAAACGTTTCAGCTCCTGAAACGGTAATATTTACTGTTCCAGCAAGTGGAGTAACTTATAATTTTGCACCAGCAAATACACAGCCATTGGCGGGTAAAAAATATAAACTAAAATTTGAAGGTTATGGTGAACTCCATAATATACCTGGTAGAGTTGTCAATACCTGTACTGGCCAAGTACTAGGAAGATATGTAAATAGTGGATGGAACCAATGTTACCGTTATATTCATGAATTTATCATTCCGGATGGATCTGTTCTTACAAATGCTTCTGGAGAAGATCTTAAGGTAAGAGCTCTAAGAGGTGACGAGTACCTAAAAAAATTAGATAGTATTCCTGCTGGAGTATCCTATTCAAAACTGGCTGGTGATCTTCCAGCTGAAAATACCATTCAAAATCTTTTCAGTGGAAATAATGCTATAGGAACGGTTCCAGCAACTACTTTACCTTCTGCTGGAAGTGATGATCCATCTGTTATCCACGGAAAAACGGTTCATTCACCACCTGCAAACTAAAGTTTAGGTTTACGAAAAAAACCCCTGCTGTAAGTAGGGGTTTTTTTTGAAAACAATCTCTAATTTTTATTGTTTTTTAGGATAAATGAGAGTAGTTTGGATATAACGATTGGGAGATTTAAATGACAAAGAAATTCTTTTTAACTTTATCGATATTAATTTTTATTTCAGCTTGTGGAGGTGGAGGTGGATCATCGTCTTCCAGTTCAAGTTCTGGTTCATCAGGAAGTGGTGGAGCCGCACAAGGATATCAAGTACCTGGAAGTTTTCAGCCAGTAGATTCAGAGGGGTAACTATGAAGATTTTTTTGAAAATATTGATTTTAAGTTTTTTTTCAACCTTAAATTTTACGCAAACACCACCAACGTCTGGTGCATTTACTACAGATGAAACCGACTACTTTGTTTCCGGAAACAAGGTAAATGATTCTTTAGAAAGAGTTAATTTATTGCTTTGTTATCTAGAAAATACTAAACCAGTGACTTTTTTAAATAAAGGATCTTACGTTGCAACAATCTTTGAAGACGATTGTAATTTTGGTAAAGCTAGAGCTGGTGATAAAGATAAAGCTACCAAGTCTAGAGGTGGTCAAGCTGGTGGAGGAAATTCCGGAGGTTCAAACAAGAAAACAGGTAAATCTGGTAATACAACCTTTTTAACTGTTACTCAAACTGATGGTTCTTCTCCGATGGAAGGAAAAGTTTGGATTCAACTTGCAAAAGATGATTCTGCAGCAGGTCCAGCAGGTGCAGCAACAGGTCCTGGTGCTCAAGATGGTGGTGGTGGAGATGGTCTTCCTTTTGATGCGACCGTTTATCTTAAGTATCAACAAACTTCCAATCCAACAGCCGACAATATTCTTGGAAACTTTACTATGAATTATTCTTTGTATGCTGATGCTGCAAAACTTGCTACTCAATTTGGAGTAACTGCACCTACAGATGCATTAGATACCACAGCAATGACTAAAAAAGAAAAAATTGAAGCACAAAATTTTAGTCTGGGTAATGGGTATGTGAAATCCGAAAACAACACAATTCTTTTCAAAGAAAGCATTATGGGAATAGAAGAAATTTCAATTTCCTATAACGATACAGGAGCCCAAGGGATTTATACCCATGAACTTTGGGATAGTACTTGGTCTGCCTCTCCGAGTAATACAGGTGGCGATGGGGGCTTGGTTGTTTATACGCAATTTATTATTAATGATGCAGGTGATTGGTATTGCGAAAAAGTATTAGCCGCTGAAGCTGTAAATCAATCTTTTTTTGGTACCTTTTTTGATTTTAATAATTCAGACGGGAAAATGGGAGCAGCAGAAGGGCAGGCAGCGCAAACAGTTGCTGTTAGTCTATCTGATACAGGATTGTCATCAGATGAAATTTGTTACAGCACAAAAAAATCCGATGCTTATAAAAATGTCTGGAGATATGGAGTTTACGACTCGAGTGGCGCAAGAGTAGGGGAAAGTTCTGGCTCATTTCCAATGCGAGCTACTAATCCTGGCTCTGGAGATGATTATTACGGCTGGGCAGATTATTGGGGTATTTGGGTCGATACCTATGGTAGAGCATCTTTTGATCCTACTGCGCTTAGTTGGAAACGAGATGATGGAAAAGATACCGGTCCTTGTGCCACAGGAAACTGTGCATTGTCAAAAACCTATTTAGATATCACAAAATTTGAAACAACCTATAAACCTCTGGATAGTATTAACAAAATAAAACTCAGTATCGATGTTGGCTGGGATTCTCAATGGGCTTCTGCCTGGGGAAATGCAGCTATTCTAAACTGGGGGGCTGCTGCAGCTACTGTAAATGGTAAAAAAGTAGGTGGTAATGGAGGAACTTGTAACAATAGTGACTTCAACGATGCTAATAATCATGTCTGTTTTTACAGTTATGAAGGTTACTGGGATAGCGCTCAATCGGCTTTCGTCATCACTCATGGCATGAAGTGGTCGAATAATGGCGATCCAAGAATTGAATTAGTTGCAGCTGACGGTACAACGCCAGCACCAAAAACTATTACACAAAGTGAGTATGCTACGGTGATGGTATTAAATGGCCAAACTCTTGATATGTGGACTTGGTCACCAGATACTTTTCAAAGTTTTCAAATACCAGGAGCTGCAGTTGCTGCACCAACTTCAACTGCTGCTGGGGTAGGTTTAAAATCTGAGTCTATAAACAGAATATCAGTATCGCAATTAGCAACAGATCTAGATGGAAACAATCTTAAATGTATTACAAATTGTCTTAAACCCGATTTATTGAATGCCAGATACGAAGCAGCGGCAGATGCAAAATTGACGGAAGCAACGGGCGATGACGGTGCTTTTAATGATGTAGCCGCATCAATATATGATGCAGATGCAACGCCATGGTTTAATAATAGTGGAACTCTTGATCGAATAGACGGAATTACCTCATCTTATGTAGTCGACTATGTTTTAAATTCTGGCAAGATGTATTTTGAAAGTGTTTCCAGTGCAAATGAAATGACAATTTCATCTACCGTTCAAACAAAGTTTGCTCAAATTGAAACTGCTACAGGAGAACCAATTGACTGGCAACTTGGAAGTCTTCAAGCTGCCTTACCTGAGTATCATGCGTCTACCAATCCTTGGGCAACTGAATATATAGGTTGGTCAGCGAGGACTGGTAAGTTAGTTTCTGCAGCAAATTTAGCCTTATTGGAATGTGACAAAGATGGTGGTGGCGATTACTTCTTCTATGATGATGATCATCCTAGATACGATGGAAATGCCTCTTTGATGAATGCTACCAGATACTGCGAAGATAAACTTTGGCAAGGTGCAGTTTCAACTTATTATGAAGTTATGGTTATGATGAATGGTAATTATCAATTATCCGATGGTGGGACGCCAGTTGTTATTGACCAACCGAAAACTTTAGAACTGGATACAACTTCATTCACTACTGCAAATTCAGGTATTGCTGCAGCTGATATTGGTAAAACTTATTCACTGTGGTTTGAAGGCTTTGGTAACCTTTTTAATATACCTGGCGGAGTTTTTGATACTTGTACAGGAGAGTTTTTAGGAGAATATTTCTATGGAAATTGGAGTGAAAATTGCCACAGATGGGCTTCAAAATTTACTATTCCCACAGGCTCAGTTGTAACAGACAATTCAGCGAGTCCAGCACAGAATTATTTTGTTAAAGCATTATCAGGTGATGAATTCTTGAAGGTATTAAGTACATCTGAGAAAAATGCCTTACCTGCAAGAGATTATTCTTCTTTAACAAAAGCTATTATGGGTCCTGCGACAGATCTTGTTGATACTGGGCCAAATGGAACATCTGAAAATTATATTGGTACTGTGCCAACGACATTATTGAATTCAGGTGAACCATCCGTTTTAATGGGAGAAGTTATCGCGACTCCGCCTGCAAACTAAATTTTTAGAACTTAGAAAAAAAAGCTTTCTTCGGAAGGCTTTTTTTAAATTTTATTGAACTTATCGAATCTAAATTAAAACTTTAAAGCGATTCAATAAAATCTTTTATTGCCTCACCTATTTCTTTTGGTGAGTGCTCTTGAATAAAGTGATTACCTTTAACAGTTGTTTCTCTTAAATTTTTCCAACTTCTTACAAACTCTCTTTGGTCGCCAACCAAGATACTTCCTGGATCGGCATTTATGAAGAGTTTAGGTATATTAGATTCTTTATGAAATTCCCCATTTTTAGTTACTTCATCAATAACTGCTTGAGGTGAACCATCTACAGGAATTTGTCTAGGCCAAGTTAGAGTAGGGCGTCTATCTTCGCCCTGATTTTTAAAAGGTCTGATGTATTCAGCTTTTTCTTCGTCAGAAAAGCCATTAGCTGAATCATTCAATAGAATTCTTTCAACAAATACATTCTTCTCAAGAACTATTTCTTCTCCAGCCTCAGATCGCATTAATTGAAATATGTTTCTAGCATTTTCAGGCCATTGGTCCCAAGAAAGCGGCATCACGATTGCTTCCATAAAAGTAATTGATTTTATTCTTTCCGGATTTTCTCTTGCATACTGAAAGCCCATAGCAGAGCCCCAATCGTGTATTACCAAATTAATTTCATCTCCCAAATCTAGAGAATCCAAAAGAGCTGATAAATATTTATATTGTCCGTGATATTGGTAATCAGGATTGTCTATCCCATCAAGTTTTTCTGAATCTCCCATGCCTATCAAATCAGGAACTACAATTCTACCTAAACCTTCTACTGAGGGAGTAATATTTCTCCACAAAAAAGAGGAAGCGGGATTACCATGTAAAAAAACAATAGATTGGCCTTCTCCAATGTCTAAAAAAGCCATTTGTTTACCTAGAATTTCCTTATAATTTTTACTCATCTATCAAGTCTCCATTCAGAAATATATATATCATTATACTAATCGTAATTTGATCCTATTGCCACGATTTAAAAATAATGTGCTAAAACGGAGAGGGATTTCCAGGACAAAATAACATCAATATATGGTGAAAATATGAACAATAAATTTTGGTTAGTTTTCTTTTTAGTATCTTTTATAACAGCTTGTGGAGGAGGAGGTGGAAGTAGTTCTTACTCTAGTTCTTCAAGTAGCTCTTCAGGTGGTTCTAGCTCAACTATCACAAATTTAAATCCTGCAAATGCTTGTAAAAAAGCTTGGTACACAACTATGCCAAATGCTTCATCTTCAAACACAGTGTTTAACAATTACAGTTTTTTTTGGCAAGAAACTAGCTTTGAGGCAATGCCTATTTGTGAAAATTATTACGAAGCGACTAATACAATAATATCAACTGGAAGTATCTCTTGGAAAACTTATATTAATGAACTTTTAGAATATTCAAAAAATACTTTGGGTCAAATAGTTCCTGTTAATGTTTTTGTTCTAGGAGCTAATAGTAGTTCACCTTATGACAAAGTTATCTCAAGCGATGTAAATTCTACGGAAAAGAACGCTTACAATACAGATTTTGCAACAGTACAAGCTCCACTATCAAACTATAATAATGCATTAGCAAACTACGATGGTTTTCCTTTAGAGTCTGCCGGAGGAGGCTACTCTCATGAAGCAGCGCCAAATGGGGCTGATATTCAAATACCTCAAGCGCTCGTTTGGGATAAAAGAAATTCTGAAGGTAATTCAAACTTTGCAAGTGATGCGGAAAGAATACAACAATCTTTTAAAGTGATAGCACATGAATATTTTCACGTATATCAAAATTCTTTAAAATTTTATAACGAGACCTCAAAAACTATTTCTCTTCCAAAAGCTTGGTTTTCTAATCCAAGTTTGTTAGATCCTGCTTCAGCTTCTACCCCAGCTTATTTTCCATGGTACATAGAAGAGGGTGGGGCTGAATTTGGTGGTATTGTTTTATCAGCTAAATATGCAAATACAAAGACCGGAATAACTACTAATCCAGCGCAACAGTTTGAAGATCATTTTGGAGCAGCATTCGATTATTTTGCAGGTGATGCAGGAAGAAGTCTGGCAGATTTTAATTTAACTGGAAATGTTGGATATTCAGCAGGTGCTAGTGCCTTGCTTTATCTTTGGAGTAAAGATGAAAGAAATTTCAATGCTGCTATGTCTAAATATTACACCTCTTGGCAAGAAGCAGAACTTGCAAGATCTGGTAATGGTTGGCAAGACGCATTTGAGGATGTCTTCTGGAAAAATAGTACTGAGTACTACAAGCTCTCTGAATTTGTCACGGAATTCAATACATGGATTAGATCTGATACCAAATCTAACCTTTGGAACACAATTGCTAAAACTTCAAATGAAATAATTCATGCAGATGTTGTTCCCACAACTGTAAATACTCCTAATGCAGCTTCAAAAACAATTCAAGTACTAGTTGATTCCAATCCATTTGGAGCTGGTAATAGATATTTTATTGATGGTGTAGTTAAAAAAACCTTAGTAGTAAAAGCTGGTCAAACTTATAAATTTAATATTCCCAACATAGCTAATCATCCCTTTAAGTTTTCGACAAATATCGATGGAACGAATAATCCAGGTGACGAATATACAACTAATGTGTCTACAGTTGGAACTGAAGTCACAATAACAATTCCTTCCTCAGGTATATCTGCTCTGTATTATTATTGTGAAATTCACTCTGGTATGGGAGGTACTATTGTTATAAAAGACCAAACTGCATCCAGTGGAGGTGGTGGTCTAGGTGGAGGTGGTCTTGGAGGAGGCGGCGGAAGCGGCTATTAAAATTAAGTTATAATTTCCGTCACAATCGTGAGGAATTATGCTTAATCCACAAGAGAGAAGCAGGGCATTTAACTTTGCCCTTAAAATGCAAGATATTTTTAGTTACGTTGTGGGACTATCAATTATTTGGTCTATATATGCCCTTATCTTTACTCAAATTGAATTAATATTTATTTCAAAGGTTTTATTAACTTTAATTAGTGTTGGATTTGGCACATTAACTCCTTTAATAGACTTCAATGAATCCCATGCTACAAATCCATTATGGACAGGTCATGCACGTTTTCATTTAGTTTGGCAGGTTAATGCAATGATAATAACAGCTTTGCTGTCTATAGTTTTGTTGTGGTTTTTTTATTCAGTTACAAATCACTTAATAGCAATCCTTCTTAATTACTTATGGATATTCTCTTTCTATGCGACTGTCTTTGGTCTTAAGCTTTTCGATGGAGAATTAAATGACATAAATGGTGTTCCCCCAGTTTTTATTAACATACTTGGAAGAAAGTATGAAATAGACAGAAATATACAAGCTATTACAGGTAGCTTAGTTGTAATTTCATACGCTTCAGCATTATTTTTGTCTAATATTTATTTAACATAATATATATTATACGAATATAGATATACTTTATTTGTAAAGCTTTAAGTGCCTTCCCTATCTAAAAATAATCAAAAATATGTTTTTTCTACTAGCTTATCTATTGCAATAAGATCCTTTTGACACTTATCTAGAAATATATGTAATCTATTATCATCAAAGTTTTCAAATGATGCTGTGTCAAATCTTAATCTTAAAGTTCTAATCTTAAGGATTATCTTTTCATTTTTAGGAAAGCTGTCTAAACAAAGTCTTAATACTGAAAGGCATCTTGTTATTGATCTAGGAAAACTATCATCTTGTAAAAGAAAGTTTATTACTTCTTCTCTATCTACCTCTCCTTTCGATACCTTTCTAAAAGCGTCTTGAGCTGACAATATTGATAACAAACTTATCCACTCCATAGTAGAAAAGTCATAGGTCTTTTTATCGCTTTTAGTAATACACAGACAATCTATGATTCGCGATATCATATCAATCCTTTCTAAAAATCTACCTAATCTTATAAATTCAAATTCGTATCCTCTTGAAAGATTGTCATTTATCGAACTAAAAAATTCTTGGGTAAGGTCCACTATATTCGTTATGTAAGGCAATCTTTTTCTCTTATGAATCTTTAAAAAAGATTCATTAAAGATATGATCGTAAAGATGATTCAAACTGATACTTGCAGATTTTGGTAAATCATCCCTAACTGTTTCAATATTGTATTTGGCCATGTCCAAACAATTTTTTATTGAACTAGAATTATTAGCCCCCTCAAAAAGAAAACTTAAAACATTATCTTCGTTATATTTTTTGTATTTTTTTTCATAGTATTGGTTTGCATCTAGAGTATCTATTAATGGTTTCCAGTTGAGTGAATGATCTACAGGATAATCAAGAATTAGTTCTAAATTAACGTCTATCATCCTAGCTATATTTTCTGTTCGTTCGATATATCTGGCTAACCAGTAAAGATGTTTGGCACTTCTACTTAACATTATGCTTCAACTATCCAAGTATCTTTGCTTCCTCCCCCTTGGGAAGAATTAACAACAGTTGATCCTTTTTTTAAAGCTACTCTAGTTAATCCACCCACCGTTACGTAAGTTTTTTTTCCTGAAAGGATGAAGGGTCTTAAATCTAAGTGACGTGGAGAAATTTCGTTTCTACTAAAAGTTGGTGTTGTGGATAGATCAATTAATGGTTGAGCAACGTAATTTTTTGTATTTCCTAAAACCTTCTTTTTGATTTCTTCTTCTGTTTCATTATTTAAGGTTTTACCAATAACTATTCCATACCCACCTGCTTCAGCAACAGGCTTTATAACCATTTTTCTAATATTCTGAAAAACATAATTTCTATGTTTCTTTTTACTCATAAGATATGTTTTTATATTGGGGAGAATGCATTCCTCATCCAAATAAAATTTAATCATCTCTGGAACGTATCTATAGACTGCTTTATCGTCAGCGATGCCGCATCCAGGCGCATTAACGATAGATACTGTTTTGTTTTTCCAACATTTGATCAATCCTCTTACCCCAAGAACACTTTTAGGATTTCCAACTTCAGGATCTAAAAAAGCATCATCTACTCTACGATATATCACATCAACTTTTGACAAACCTTCTATTGTTTTTTTGTAGACATATCCGTTTTTTACAACTAGATCCCTTCCCTCTACTAAATCTATTCCCATCTGTTGAGCTAAATAAGAATGTTCATAATATGCTGAGTTATAAATTCCAGGAGTGAGCAATACTATTTCTGGAGACTTAGTATTTCTAAAGGACGAATCTACTAGTGTTTCATATAAACGAAGAGGATATTCATCAATTCTAGATACACCATAGTGAGAGAAAAGATCAGGGAAAACTCTTTTCATTACATATCTATTTTCAAGCATGTAAGAAACTCCTGAGGGTATTCTTAAATTATCTTCTAATACATGAAAATCACCTTTTATATCTTTTATTAAATCCGAACCACAAATATGAGACCAAGCAGAATTAGGCAGCTTTACGTTTTTACAAAAAGAAAAATATGCTTTTGATTTGAATATCAAATCATCATTCATAGAACTTTGTTTTAAAAACTTTTGTTCGTTATAACAATCTTCGATAAATAAATTTAATGCCTTGGATCTTTGAATAAGACCCTTACTTACTTGATCCCATTCCCTCTTTTTAATAATTCTAGGAATAAAATCCAAAGGCCAATTCCTCTCCTCTGAACCTGTATCAGAATAAACACGGAAATTTATTCCAAGAGATTTAATTGCGGATTCGGTAGAGCTATTAAGTTCCTGTAGTTCTGTTAGAGATAAAGATTCAAAAAAATTACCAATCTTTCTAATGTGGCTTCTTACCTTATTATCAGAATTAATATATTCATCAAAAGATTTAGCCAATTCGTAATTTGACCACTTTAATTTCATATAATTATTAGTATATTTACCAAAACTCAATATATCATTCATTTATAATATTACTGAGGTCCAATTTATAGCCCAAAATGACCTATTGTGTTGCAATAAAAATTGAAGACGGTTTAGTCTTTGCTTCTGATTCCCGAACCAATGCTGGTTTAGACAATGTCAGTACGTATTCAAAAATGTTTACTTTTAACGTGGGAGATAGGGCTTTTGTCATCCTTACATCAGGAAATTTAGCTACCTCCCAAGCGGTATATCATCGTATTGAGAAAGATCTGTCATCAACTGAAGTATCAAGAAGCCTTAATACCTGCGAAGATTTAGATGATGTAGCTGCTTATGTGGGAGAGTTGAATGTTGAGTATCAGTCAGTAGCAAATGAAAATCCTTCTCAGAATAGTGTAGTTTTAGGTTCGCATTTTATAGTTGGAGGACAAATTAAAGGTCAAGAGCCAAATTTAATGCTTGTATATCCTGAAGGAAATCATATACATATGTCCGACGAGCAACCTTATATGCAAATTGGAGAAACTAAATATGGAAAGCCTATTTTAGATAGAATGATTCATCCAGATACATCCGTAGGAGATGCAGCAAGAGTTGCCCTCCTGTCTTTAGATTCTACAATGAGATCTGACTTAACTGTTGGCCCTCCTATAGATTTAATTGTCTTTAAAAAAGATCAAATAAACTTAGATTTTCAAGAGCAATTAAAACTAGATTCCCCTTTCTTTAAAGAATTATCTGATATTTGGGCTAAACAAATAGATAAGGGAGTAAAAAAACTACCAAAATTTCACTGGGAAAATAATAGTTAATATTTTTTTTGTTTATTAGCCGCTCATAAACGAGCGGCTAATAAATCAACTATCTTTCAGCTGGATATGCTTTAACCAATTGAGCGAGTGTAGAATTTACTAATTTTCTTATGTTTCCAACCTTTCTATTGAAAGACTTGAATTCATTTGAAGCGTAAACTTCATCTAGAGCATCATTTAGTTCTTGAATAGAGTTAGATCCGTTATACAACATATGAGATACGTATTTGTTGCCATAAACTACTCTATTGATACCATACGAACCAAATGAATCAGCAGTGGAATTTGTTAGCAGTTTGTAAGCTTCTAAGTAAGATGCCTGACTTCCAGTTTTTACCTTAACTTCAATGTTAGAAAAAACTGTATTCAGTCGCCAATCACCAGCCTCTAAAACTAGCTCGGTAACATAATTATAATAATCTTCACTAATTGAAGTTTTATCAAAGGCTACATTCATTTCTGAAGATGCTGCACAAGATGCAAAAATATTTTGTCCTTTTTGCATCATGTCATAATTTTCATATGCAACTAAAATAATATGTGAATGTCCTCCTCCCATACGAGAATAAAGACCTACATTTGCTCCAGATTCATTTCTCCATTTGGCAGCGCAAGACGAAGAATCAAAGGTCTCAATGGCAGCCACAAACCCTGCTGGATTAGTTACATTAAAAAAATGGAATTCATAAACACCACTGCCAGGCCTTAATGTATTCTCATTTGAAAATAAATTAAAAGACAATAAAGCAGTAAAAAATAAATAAATGATTTTGTTTATCATGACTTACTCCTAATTTCTCGTATAGATAGTTTCACAGTACTCAAAAGTTTCTTCAACTTCTTCATCTATGTATTGCTGAGCATCATCCCAAGTTGCAGCCCAACCTGCCCCTCTAAAATACTCATCAATTATTTTTCCTGTTTCAGCCGCAGTTTCAGTAATAGTTCTTATATGAAACATGCCGGTTTCAGCGAATCCACCGCCAAGTTGAGCAAATACTCCAATCATCATATTGTGGCCTGCAGCATCAAGTTCTTTTTGAAGTTTTGTCATCGAATTTGAAAAAGCCTGCCAATCGTTTAGCTTTACTCTCCAAAGTCTGTGATAGCCATCTCTGGCTTCAAAGTCTTTTAAAGGTTTAAAAGCTGATGAATATTTTATGGTTCTTAATTGTTTAAGGTCAAAATTAGCACTTGCTGGATCATATAACTCAATAAACCCTATAGCTTTTTCAACGCTTGTAAAAGCATTGTAGATGAACATTTGACCCTCATAGCTCTCTCCTGTTCTGGTTTTGCAATAACCAGCTTGTTCAGATCCGAAGTTATCAAAATCGACGTTTTCTTTTAAAAAATTAACATATTTATTAATATCTTTTGCTTGAACCATAAGAGTGGTAAATGCTCCTTCTGGAACAGCGCTAAGATTTAATGAAAATATAGAGCTTAAAAGAAAAATTAAAGATATTTTTATAATTTTCATTATTTTCTCCCATATTATTTATTTAAATATTACAAGAGAAAATATTTAATTTGTGTATCAAATTAGGTCAAATTGACTACTTGGTAGTTATTTTATTTTGTGTATCCTGAGAACAAGCTTTTGTTTAAATGCTTTTCCCAAACTTGCTGAAAAACAGTTATATCAGAATCTTCAGAATCTTCTATGCCATCGTAATCATCGTCTTTACTTTTCAAGGCATCAGTAGGATAAGCATCTAAATAATTCAATATACCGTCTCCATCAGTATCAAATAATTTTGAAAATGAAATACCAGAAGAGTGAGTATCAAAAGACGGTTTTGAGACAAGTTTATTAACAAGAATAGCGCCAGATTTAGGTATATTTATAGTTGGATAGTTAAAGAAAGTATGATCTGGTGTAGTTTCTGAAGACTTGATAGTTAAAGATGTACATTCTTGATCACTCAAAGGCTTGCTACTAAATACCTTTTTTGGACCTAATTGCCTTATGTAATATTCATTTCCCCCTGAATCTGTTAAAACAGTACCTTCAGGAATATCGAATAAAGGAAAATTTTGATAATCCTCTCCATTTATTCTTACTATAGTATTTATATCACCTAAGCCAGTTCCAGGACAAAATGTATTTCCATAACTGCTACCATCAGCAATCTTCCTGCATTGTATACCCATACCTATTCTGCTGCCGCTGAAAATAATTACAGCATCGGAAAAGGTTACATTTGAAGTAGTAATACCGTTTATTGCTTGAAGATCATAAGGAACAGCTATTCCTGTATTGGGGTTATTATCTCCATTTGCGTCATAGGGAAGTCTATCTCCAGATTCATTATAAACACCATAACCACCCCAAGGGACATGATTCCAGCTATCTTTTCTGCTAAGGCAAATATCTGATGATTGAAACGAACCAGTGCCATTTGGTCCTTCATCTATCCAAACTCCAGATTTTTGTCCGCCATAACCATTAATAATTTCATACTTAACCACATTATCGTTGTAAGCAAAGTTAACAGTGCTTACTCCGATAGGAGCACCGTCGGGATAATTACGATCATTATTACTTGCTTCGATATAACCACTAACTTTATAGGAATTTATAAGACCATCATAGATTGCAAGATCGCTGAAAGTGAAATCCGAAACCGTACCATGACCACCTACTCCTGGTTCGTGAAGTATTTTTGAGGAATAAAAATAGATTCTATTTGTTGCACCAAATGTATTGTCTATAACGACAGAGTCTAAAAATATTGAAGATTCAAATTTAATTAAATTATTAGGTAGTTTTACCGATTCATATGTAGCGTTATACATAGGAATATTTGAAGGCCTCAACACATAGTTATAATCCATGGTAAGTTCGCCAAAAGGATTATCTTCCGTAGCGTTTTCTTTAATAATGAGTTTAAATCTTCCATCGCCATTTGGATCATCTGGCATAGACATATCTATGACTAAATCTGAAGTATCTGAAGCTTGAGTCGCTTTAACAATCCAAGGTAGATTTTTTTCAGGATTCTCGCATTTATCATTATCAATGATAGCTTTATAGCCAACACCATCGTTCAAGTTAATAAAATCTTTGTAATCTGTATCCCTAAATAAACACAAATATGAACTCATTCTGCCAAAACCTACATCAACCTGATATTGGTGTACGTATGTAATTTTAGAGTTTCTTATGATGGGTTTAGATATGTCGAAAGTACTTAAATCTGGAAAAGAAAAAGAATTTCCTATAAAAAATAAAAGAATAAAAAATATTTTTTTCATTTATTTCAAAAGATTAAGATTCTCTGGAACATTTTTATAATTTATTGTTGTTGCAGATTGATCATTATTAAGATTTGAAGAGTTATCAGAATAACCCGCCCCACACGAAATTATTGAAAAGAGAATAAAAACTAAAGTAAATTTCATAAAAAAAATATATTAAAAAAAATTAAAAATTTCAATATTTTTGAAAAGTATTTATTTTTTTTATTTTTTTATTAATGACAATAGAAATAATAATAATAAAAACAAAGTCATAAAAGGTGCGTAAACCATTCCAGGAGTTACTCCGTCAGAATAAATCGGATCATTAACAATTGGACTAGAATTTAATACTCTAACAGACCACTCAACTAAAAAAGCTAAGATTATTAAAGGTGTTAATGATTTGTATTTTATGACGACTATCCAGGCGAAAGCACAAAATATAAGTTGAACTAAACCCCACGCAGAAAAGAAAGCATAGATTAGCGGCATTGGATCGGGAGAACCAGTGAATACTTTTACATGAGCGATACTATGTAATCCAAATTCTTCGAAAGACATATGAATTACAGAACGCCAGGTCATTAATAATAAGAATGGAATAAAAGCATAGAAAACAAATTTATAACCCAAGTAATTATTATCTGCAGATTTAGGAAAAAGCATTTCTAACATAACTAATCATTCTTTTTAATAAAATTGGTGAGTAAGTCAGATAGTTCTTTGGGTCGAGTCCATTGATAAAAATGCCCTCCTCCTATTTGAGGCGCACTTTTTGCATTAGGACACATATTCAAGACATCTCTTTCAGCACCATTGGTTACTGGATCATCTCCAGCAAAAACACTTAAAAAAGGTTTATTCCAATTTTTAAATATTTCTCTAGCCTCTCTTACTGCATTTAAAGACTGATCTGGAATTGTAGGAACATGACTTGGCATGGCTCTTGGACCCATTTTAAATGATGGGTCAGGAAACGGCGCTTCATACGCATGATCAATTACTTTATTCAAAGGAAATAATTTTCTTAATCCCATTTGAAGGAATAAATAAGAGATAAGTGTCTTAAAGGTAGAATTTTTTCCCATCATGTTAGACATCAAAAAGCCAATGGGGAGATCTTCTGTATCCCAGCAAAATTTCTGCCAATACATAAATTTAAGTGCTGGACTGGTAGATGTTTTATCATCAACAAGGTTTTTACCGTCCATTTGACTGACTTCTTTTTGCATGGACATCACAGTCAGTTTTTTATCGCTTGCTCTGAATGCTTTTACTTTGTCTATCACGTCTTGAGGAGTATCAGGATTATAAGGAAGGCCTGTATTTCCCATTGCAACCTTGAGAAATCTGTCCGGCTCATTTGCTACTACTCTAAGTCCTATAAGACCTCCCCAATCCTGACCAAAAAAAGTTAAGTCTTTAAAATCATTGGCTTTAACCCAATCGGTCATCCAGTCAACTTGTCTTTGATATGAATAGTCTTCTCTGGATGCGGGTTTATCAGACTTTCCGTAGCCAGGTAAGTCCGGTGCAATAACTCTTATTCCTGCATCCACTAAAAAAGGAATCATTCTGCTGTATAAATAACTCCAAACCGGTTGGCCATGCATGGCCAATAGAATTGGGCCATCTTTAGGTCCTTCATCAACGTGATGGATTCTCAACTCAGATCCGTCGTGAGTTTGTATTGTTGTATAGTTTGGCTCGAAAGGATAATTTTTTACATTCTCAAAAGCGCTATCTGGAGTTCTTAAAATTTTCACAATTCAAATTTAGAGTTGGATAAAGATTCACATACAGAATTAAATTCTTGCATAGTTTGTTTGATAATCTGTTCTACTGGTAATACTTCATTTATAAGTCCAATAGACTGACCAGCTAAAGCAGGCGCAGCATTCATATCGCCTCCAAAATATAAATCTTTTATTCCGCTTAGAGCAGACATATCCATCAACCCTTCTTCATAAATCTTATCAGTTAACTCTGTCTTTAAAGCTCTAATACATGGTTTTGCTTTTTTATTAAGTATGTACGTACCTTGTTCAGAGCCATTTACAATTGCTCCTTTGAAATTTTCATGAACTGGACTTTCTAAAGAAGAAACAAATCTTGTGCCCATTTGTATTCCATCAGCACCTGCAGCAAATGCTGCTGCCATACCAATACCATCGACAATTCCTCCAGCAGCAACAATAGGTAGATCAGTATGCTTTCTTATAGATTGAATCAAGACATGCAAGCCTACTTCCTCAGGATTTTTAAAACCCCCTCCTTCTGTTCCTTCAACAACCAATCCATCTACTCCAGCAGCTACGGCCTTAAGAGCCCCTGCCAAGCTTGGAACTGCATGAAAAACCTTAATGTCTGCTTCTTTAAGTTTATGAATGTATTTTGCCGGGTCTCCTGCAGAGGTTGTCACAAACTTAACGTTTTCTTCAATTACTACTTCCAACATACTTTCATCGGAAAGAAATAGAATTGGGAGATTCACTCCAAAAGGACTATTCGTTAGAGAAGCCATTTTTCTTATTTCATCTTTACATTGATCCACTTCTCCAGAGGACGTTTCTATAATCCCAAAACCTCCAGCATTTGATACAGCCGAAGCCAATTGGCTCCTTGCAATCCAGCCCATCGGCGATTGAATGATTGGATATTTGCAACCTAACATTTCAGTTATTCTATTCATAATTACTCCACTAAAGATTGACAATTAGTTACCGTTAAAAAATTTAAAACTTTATCCTGATTTTCAGTATCCAATTTTTTGAATTCGTCTCTTATCCAATCAAGGCACTTTGCTTGATAAGGAAAAGATTTCTGCTTCCAAGGATAACCTGCAAGATCAACAGACCATTCTTTTTCGCCTTCTTTAATGGCCTTATGATTTTCTATCATGGTTGGTATATAGGAGGTTGATAATTCCTTAAAGAGATCATGGATTGAGTCGCTAAGAGAATCTAGAGAATTATTTTCTTCTGAGTAGTTTAATCCTCCCCTATCTTCTAATGTGCTTACCCAAGCAACTGTTCTAGGTGAAATTTCATGAGCTATTCTTCTAGGAGAAGGGTCGAACCCTACTAATTGAGTAAATTGTCCATAAACTGCAAAATCACATGACGATGGAAAATTACCTAGCAAGAAAGGTTGTTTTTTAAAATGTTCTTCAAAAATAGTAAGTACTTTTTTATAGCTATTATCTATAAATTCAGCAGTCTCATTATTTGAACCAACAACCCATAGTCTATCTATTTGTCTTTTTGCAAAATGCTCTTTAAAAAAGGCTAACTCATCGTCTTTTAAATTACTGTTTATACCCAGAGGTAGAATAGTTCCTGCGTTATCTGCATCTTCATCAAAATGCCATCTGTAGTGAAACATGAACTTTGTACACCACTCATCGCCAAAATCTTCCAAGACAAAATTAATAAAATTAAGTGCTGGGTTATTGGGAAGAACTGATCTATCTGGATATTTGTCTTCAAACTCTCTTATAAGAGGTGTTGAATCAGTTACTGCAGTTGCTTGACCATCTCGATCTAATATAAATACTGGTAAAAGAATAGGTTTTGGAGGTTCAATATTCATCTTCTTAAGAATATCTTCTGGTTGACCCCAAATTACTTCATATGGAATTCTTTTATATCTTAGATATGCAACCATCTTCCTAGTGTATGGTGACGCTACATTACCTATGAGCTTTATTGGATCTGTCATGTAGATACTCCTAGAATCGAAAAATTATCTTACCAAATTTATATCATTTTTATTAAAGAAAGGAGATCTAAATAATCAACCTTCAAGTATTGACAGAAATTTTCAATTTTTAGCTGGTAAATCCGCTACTGGCTTTCCTTGAATAAAATCACTAATAATTTGTGCGAGCTCAGGACCAACTTCTTCCTGCACAAAATGACTTGCTCCTCCTAAAGTTATGACAGTTGGATTAGGAATACGTTCCAAAAAATCAGCTTTCATCGGAAGAGTAATTCTTTCATTCTCTCCAAAAGCTACTAAAAAGGGTTTGTCCCATTTTTCATAGACTTCTTTCCATAATTTTTCATTTTCTGGAAGTTGTGTCGGTATAAGATAAGGCCAAACATGTGCACCAGCTTTATATAAACCTGAAGGATAAGGAGCTTCATAAGCAGAAGCTTCCTCTTCTGATAAATCTATTCCACCAAAATTTTTAATTATCCCAGCAACATTCATGTCATCTGCATAATATGAGTACGCTATCCAATTGCTAAACATTGAGATTCCTGTTGTAGGAGAAGGATTTTCAACTGTTAATGCTTCTTTAGCTTTATCCATTAACTCTTCAAATGTTATGGGCCCTATCCACCAAACTCTAAATTGTACAAATTTTTCAAATAGCCATGCTGTTACACCGGATCTAGCTACCAATCCTGTATTTGATACAACCACATGACTAAATCGATCTGGTAACTCCCCAACCACTCTTAAACCGACCAGGCCTCCCCAATCTTGGCCAAAGAAAGTTGCATTCTTAAGATCTAATCTTTGAACCAATTCTTTCATTACATCCACATGATGTTTGTATGAATAGTCATATTTTGAAAGAAACTTATCTGATTTCCCAAAACCAACACAATCTGGAACAATCACTCGGTGTCCTTGTGCAGTGAGTACAGGTATCATTTTTCGAAATAAATAACTCCATGCAGGTTCACCATGAAGAAGAAATATAGGATCAGCATCCCTTGGCCCTTCATCAAGATAGTGGATTCGCAAACCATCAATCATCATATAATTGGGTTTGAAAGGATAATCTTTGAGATTCTCAAATCTTTCATCAGGAGTTCTTAAAACACCCTCTTTGATTTCATTGCCATACAAGCTCATAGAAATAAATTGATTCAACGTAGACAGGATAAAGAAACCAATTATTAACTTCACTTACTATAGCTCCTTGCTTTAATTTGTTGATTGAATATAGAATATGACAGTAACAGTGTCAATAACTTCTGACAGTGATACTGCCATATTTAAGAGGATACGTTGAAGAAAGACGGAAGGAAATTAAGAAGTGAATCAACAACCGATCACATCTTAAATACAGCAATTAGAATTGCTAGAAAAGGCAACATAGACGATATGTCCTTTAATTCAATTGCCAAAGAAGCAAAGATTGGTACTCGAACAATATTCCGTCATTTTAAAGATCAAGAAACTCTTCAGGAAAATTTAGACATAAAGCTAGGCGAAGAATTTTCTAATGCATTTGCAAAGATAAGTAAAGAAGATAATTTAGAGAAAAGGATAGAAAATCTCTCGACTATCTTAATAAAGCTCTATTCAAAAAATCAAAATATTATCCGCTGGTCTCTTCGAAATATATGGCGAGATAAAAACTTAAGAAAAAATATGTTTTCGTGGAATAAAATATTAAGAAATTTTGTTTTCTCTATTCTTCCAGAAATACTTGAAAAAAAGAAACCTGAGAGAGAAATAATTTTTGAATGTATGTCTTTTATTTTTTTCTTACGACTTAAGATCGTTCAGAGTTTGAGCGAAGATCAAATAAAGGAAATTTTTATCTTAAATACAAAGAAATACTTAAACTAAAACTAAGAAGCTCTTTTAATATTTTCTACAATAGCGTTTACTATTTCAGAATAAAGTTGTTCTGGAATTTCATGCCCTACTTTATCCATGATCATCCTTGTGGAATTTTTAATACCATCTGCCAAAGCTATCCCATGATCTAAAGGTAGAATTGCATCTTCAGTACCATGAATTACTAAGGTCGGTACATTGATTTCATTTAATCTAGATGTTCTATCAGGGCTTGCACCAATTGCTGCTCCATGAAGAGCAAATGGATTGTTACCATGTTCGACTATTGGAGCTAACCTTTTTCTAAACTCTTTCTCATCGAAGGGAAATCGTGATCCTGTAAGTTGCTTGTATATTTCTACTACGCCATCTTCAACTCTACCTTTGAGATTCATGACAAAAGATTTTTGCATTGCATTAAGTAATTCTTTGGAAGGTCCAGATAAGAACTCATTTTGTATTCCTGGAGTAGTCATTATAGGAGTAATGCTTTTTACTCTCTCAGGATAATCAAGAGCAATGATTTGTGTAATCATTCCTCCCATAGAAGCTCCAACTATATGGGCTTTTTCAATATTCAATGAATCCATAAGTGATACAGCATCCTTTGCCATATCTGAGAGATCGTATTGAACTACAGCTGATTTACTAAATTTAAACTTTCCCTTTTTATCTACTACTAAACCAAAAATTCTATTTACAATAATCTTCAGAAAGAATGCTGGAAGGATTTTTAAAAATTTATTATAAGTAGGTTCCTTACCAAGCCAAGAAGACTTACCAACATCTCTGTTATCGAATCTTATTACTCTGAAATTTTTTGATACTAATTCATCAATAAATTCTTGAGGCCATTGTTTGCAATTTGCATTTGCACCCATTATGAGAAGGATTGTTTCATTAGAAGACTCCCCGAACTCTTCAAACCAGATTTTAATACCATTTGCTTTTAATAAATTTCCCATACTAATCCTATTTAAATATTTTCAAACTCACTAAATTTTTCTCTTTTTACATAAGGAATTTTTCCTTTGCCAGGTTTCCAATTACAACTGTAAGATTGATATTTATTTAGATCATTTACAAATATTTTATATCGAACAATTTCTTTTAATTGTTGACTAATGACAGTATCTAAGTCGGAAGATTTCCCAGTTATCATTTTTTTGTATATTTTATTTATTTTGAGATATTCTTTTTTTAAAATTTCATTATTGAGTTGATTATTTTTAGTAAAGTTATTTCTGTTCTTGATAATAAAATTATCTATCTCATTTTTTATAGTTCGTTGATTATTTTGATAGTCTTTAGAAAAACTTAATACTTTATCGTAATAAAAATTTTCAATATAAAAACCATCTAAATATTCTTTATTTTGATAATTTAATTTAGGATCCATATGATCAGAAATATTTGGCCAATTATTAAGAATTTCAGAGCAAAAGTTTTTAAGAGATTTAGGTTCTGTCATTTGAACAGATAACATGTAGATATAAAATCTATTTCTTTTCTTTGAGAACTTACATAAAAAAATATTCTTGAATTCTTTGTTTTTTTTTAATGAAGAGGTTTTTTTACTAAAGTAGTCATTACAAAAGGATGTTCCATTCGAAATGATTGATTTTGAATCTTTATCCGAAATTGATCGAATAAAATCTAATTCTTCAAAACTTATTTCCATAAGTAAACTTGAAGAAAATAATAAGTAAAATAAGAAGAATCTCACTTTAGTATTTTAGGATAAAAAAACTTAATTTAGTTCTTTATCAAATCAGTATTTTCTGCAGAATTTATAAAATCTGTAAATGGCAGAACTTGATTTATAAACCTGCTCCAAGATGTAACTCCTGCAGTACCAATGAAGACTATATCTTTTGATCGAAGATTAAATTCTCCTGCAAGTAAATAACCAGCCGGCGATGACATATCTGATTTAAATATTCTTGGTTTGCCTTCAATATCTTTAGGCCTTAATATGTAAACGTCTTTACCCCTTGCGGTTGATTGATTTAAACCTTTAGCTTTGGCCAAAGCAAGTGATAATGGAATTGTTTCCCTTGTTAAATTTATTGAAATTGGATTACTAGCCTCTCCAATTACATGCACCTGGTTTTCAGAATTATCTGGCAAATGGATAACATCGCCATCTTTCAAATAAATATAATTTTGAATTTGAGAGTTTCTTGACAAGTATTCATAGTCAACATCATAAGTGTAACCATCTCTACTAAATTTTACTGAAGTCAAATCTCCAAGCGGTCTTTGACCGTTTTCTCCATATGGATCAGCATTTGCAATAATCTCAGTCAAGGTAACTGGAACAGAAGTTACTGGAATAGTTCCCGATCTTTTGAAGTTACCAGATACAATTATTTTCTGAGACTTAAATTCAGTGACAGATACATCAATTTGGGGATTATTTAATACTGTGGATAATGAATTAGTAAGCATTAATCTTATTTCTTCAACTGTTTTACCAGAAACTTTCAAGATACCGGCATTTGGATAGAAAATAGTCCCATCATCCCTAACAATTTTTTCAAAAACCGGATTAATAGCAGCCCCTCTGGCTAAAGCAGCTGATAATCTTTCAGTTTCTCCATAAACATAAATAAATAATACGTCTCCAGAGCCTACTTTGTATGATCCAGGGCTATAATTTAAAAGGTTTAAAGGTAAGTTTAAGCTCTCTTTTTCCTTTTCTTTTTTGATAAGGTCTATAGAAACTTTTTCTATTAGTATTGGATCTTTAGATAACTCAGGAATTAAAGTTCCCTTAAAAGATTTAATATCATTAAGCTTAAAAGAAGTGCCTATTGAGCAGCTTATCAATGTAAGTTGCAAAATTATAAAAAATAAATATTTCATTTTAGAAGCCCCATAATATTTTGTTTGATTTTAAAAATAAATTTACTTAAAGATGTGTAAAACTTTTGAAAATAAGAATTTAAACCACTTTTATCTAAAGATGTATATCCAGCATAATCATAATAGAAATCTTTGGAGTAGTAAGGATACTGATATTTATAACCAAAAAAATTAAAATAAAGATTAAATTTATTATAGAAAAATTTTACTGAGTCCTGTTCTGGAAAATCTGAAATGAAAAGATCTAAATCTTGAAATGTAGTAATTTGATTACAAACAATATAAAGATGTGTAGAAAAATTCTTACTAATTATTTTTGCGTCAACAAAAAGTTTCCATGGAGGTGTGTCACAAATTATATATTCAAATTCTTTTTTTAATTTTTCAATTTCACTTTTGAATGTTTCTGAAGAAAAGAAATCAGCCGGATCCTCAATATCTAATGAAGGAATAATGATACTTTCATTTTCAAGAGATGAATCTTTAGAATTTTGCCTGAAATCACTAAAACTTTTATACGAAGTATTTAAAGATAAGTCTTTGGATAAACCTTTTTTTCTATAATCCAAGTCTATTAAACAAGTTTTATATTTTGTTTTTAATTTATTAAACATACGAAGTGATATGTCTGTCTTTCCAACGTCCTTTCTTGACCCTATAACCTCAATAAATCTTTGATCTTTTTCCAAGTGATTTGTTAGTTCATAAATAAATTTATTCATAAGTTCATCTGCTATATTGAATTTATTTAATTCTTTATGACTTTTATTTAAATTTATTAAGGGAAACTCTCCTATTATTTTTTCTTTTCCTATGTAATCGGACAAAGCATCAAAATTAGTTATTTGATCGCCTAAAAAATGGCGGAATAATAAAAATATATATGCAATGAAAGTTAAACCAATTGAAAATAAAAATATCCAAATTGTTGGAGAAACTTTAACCCCCTTGGAAGCGCTATTTATTATTCTTACATTACTTATACTCGAAGCCTCCTTCATGCCAAGAGAAATTTCTTGAGAAGATAACTCTCGTAAAACATTCGAGTATATTTCGACTTCCCTTTTAAAATTTTCAAGTTGTCTTTCTGTGGATGGTATTGAAGGAAGATCATTTTCAATATCTTGAATTTGAGATTGAATCAAATTTTTTTGCTTTGTTAAGGTTAAATAAATCGGGTGGGTTTCTTTATAAAACTCTTTAAGTTCAAGTTCTTTGAATTCAATTTCATCTATTCTATTTTTCAGACGTTCTAATTTTACGTTTGTAGCTTTTGTATCAAAAATATAATCTGAAGTATTTGTAGAAACTTTAAATTCATTCAAACTATCTTCAGCACTTTTTAATAAAAGCTTTATTTTTGGAATTTCTTTTCTAATAAATTCTCTACCCGCTGCGCTTGACTCTTTTTGAAAATTTTTTCTATCATTGATAAATTCTGTATTGAATTGATTTAATAGATCTTCAGATAATTCACTGCTGGATGATCGATAACTTATGGACAGTAATGACTTTTTATCTGTGAAAACTGTGAGGTTTTCTCTTATAGAATTTACCGATTCTGGGATGTCACTTTCATCATATTTATTAGTATTTTTAATAAACTCAAGAGAATCTTGAAGGGTAGAATTAGATTTGTATATCTCTACTTCAGCTTCTAAATCATTTGATATAGATCCTTGATTAAGAAGAGATTGAGGAAGAAAAGAAGCTTTTTCTTGCTTAATTTCGAGTAAAGTTTCAGATAAGTATATATTTGTAGCCGATAAATAATAAATAAAAATTACAAATAAGGATGAGAATAAAATTGAAATTAAAAAATTAAAATTATCCAGAATAACGGAAAACATTGATATTAAATCAATTTCATCTTTTATAACTAATTCTTGTTTACGCATTTTTTAAAGCGGTGTATTTTACATAAATAAAAGAAAAGTATTTTAACCAAGTGACACAGTGTACAGTTTTTTATGAATAAAGCTCCAATTCCAAAAAAAAAACCAAAAAAATTAATAACTCATCAAGATGTAAGAATAGATAATTATTATTGGTTAAGGGATGATCAGAGAAAAGATAGTGAAGTTATAAAATATTTAAATGATGAAAATCAGTATACTGATTATTGGTTTAAAGCTCATAAAGTAAGCTCAAATAAAATTTTTAAAAGTTATATAGATGCAATTCCTAAATTTGAAGAGGGGTTCAAAACAAAAATTGATCAATACGAATACTACTCAACATCGTCTGTTTATCAAGAACATCGAAAATATTATAGACTCTATAAAAAATCAAAAAAATTATTGTTAGATGTAAATAAATTAGCAAAAGATAAGGATTATTATGATATTTCAGCTATTTATCCTTCTAAAAATCACAGATATATTGCTTATGGAGAAGATTGTAATGGTAGAAGAGAATTTTCTATTGTTATTAAAGATTTAAAAAATAATAAAAATTATGAAAAGAACGAATGCCTCTCTACTGGCAATATTATCTGGAATGAAAATTCAGATGGATACTTTTATTTAAAAAAAGACCCTAATACGCTAATCACAAATTCTCTATTTTTTCATAAATTAGGTACTAGCGTAAAAAAAGATAAATTAATTTATAAGGAAAAAGACAATCAATTTAATTTAAGTATTTCATTAAGTAGGACAAAAAAATACCTTTTTTTGCAATCTTCTAAGACAGAA
Source organism: uncultured SAR86 cluster bacterium (assembly GCA_902540995.1). Classification (GTDB taxonomy): domain Bacteria; phylum Pseudomonadota; class Gammaproteobacteria; order Magnimaribacterales; family AG-339-G14; genus MEDG-81. The sequence continues at coordinate 27,014 of CACBOY010000004.1, read as the reverse complement.
TCAAATGAAACTTGGTTTTTAGATCTTAGAAAACCAAGTCTTAATTTGATATGTTTTCTGAAAAGGAAAAATAAACATCTTTACTATATTGATGATACTCCAGAAAAATTCTTTATATTAAGTAATAGAAGGAATCAAAAAAACTTTGCTTTATATGAAACAAATTTAACAAAAACGTCTGAATCTAGTTGGAAAGTCTTAATTTCTCATCAAAAAAATGAATTAATTGAAGATTTCTTGTGCTTTAAAGACTTTATAATCTTAGAAACAAGGAAAAAAGGTTTACCTTGTTTAGTGCAGTGTAGTAGAAAAGATTATAGAAAGGTCTATATAGAAATTGAAGATGAATCTTATGCATTAAATTTAATAAATAATAATAACTATAACTCAAAATACTTTTCCTTTACGTTCTCAAGCTTGAAATCTCCCTCAACAATTTATTCTCAAAATTTATACTCAAAAAAAAGAAGAAGACTTTGGACTCAAAAAGTTTTAAACCATAAAGAAGGTAAATATGAAACAAAAAGAATGTATGTTGATGCAAGGGATGGAGCTAAAGTTCCTATTTCATTAATTTACAAGAAAGGAATAAATTTAAAAAAGGCACCCTTGTTGCAATATGGATATGGATCTTATGGATTAATGGTTGAACCCTCTTTTAAGTTATCTTTTATGCCATTGGTTGAATCAGGATTTATTTTTGCAATAGCTCACATACGTGGTGGTCAAGATTTAGGTCGAAAATGGTATGACGAGGGCAGAATGATGAAAAAAATGAATACATTTTTTGATTTTATAGATTGCACAAAAAAACTTTTAAGTAAGGGTATAGGAGATAAAAATAAAACATATGCAATGGGAGGAAGTGCAGGAGGTCTATTGATGGGGGTGATCATAAATCTAGAGCCTAAATTATATAAAGGTATTGTTTCTGCAGTGCCTTTTGTAGATGTTTTAACAACTATGTTAGATGAAACTATCCCTTTAACAACCTTTGAATATAAAGAATGGGGTAATCCAAATAAGAAAAAAGAGTATTTCTACATAAAAAAATATTCTCCTTATGACAACATTGATTTTAAGCCATATCCGTCAGTACTAGTAACGTCTAGTTTATATGACTCCCAAGTTCAATATTTTGAACCGGCAAAATATGTACCGAAATTAAGAGAGCATTCAACTTCAGGTAATCCGGTTCTTTTAAAAATGAATATGATCGGAGGTCATGCTGGAAAAAGCGGAAGACTTGCATCTTTGAAAGAAACAGCAGAGGAGCTAGGATTTCTTAAAACTCTTTCTATAAAAGATGATTGACTAATTTTCCTATTGCCAATGAAGATGTAAGTCCTGGACTCTCTATGCCTTGCAAATTAATGAAATTTTTAATTCCATGATCTTTGGAAATTTGGATACTAAAATCTCGCATAGATTCACTTGGTTTTGTAATCTTAGGTCTTATACCTGTATAGTCTGGATGAAGTTTTTCTGGATTTATATCAGGCCAATACTGAATAATGGAATTAATAAATTTGCTTTTTAGTGACAGATCAAATGTATAGTCAATTTTTTCAACAAATTCTACATCTGGTCCAAATCTCATCCCGCCAGCTAAATCAAAACCAATATGAATACCTAAACTATGCTGACCGGAAACAGGATAAATTAAATTTGAAAAAGGAGATTTTCCAGAATATTTAAAATAATGACCTTTTGCAAAGTAATTTTTATATATTTTATTAGTTGGGAAATTTTCTATTTTTTTTAAAGTTATCTCATTACTTAACCCACTGCAATTTATTAAATATTTACTTTCAATTGAGAATTCTTCTTCTGCTGAACAAGAAACAATAAATTTATTCTTCTTTTTTTTTGCAGATAAAAAAGATGTTCTTAAAGATATTAAACCTCCCGAATGTTGAATATCGCCTTCGAGGGCTGTCACATATTCTGGCACATCAATAACTCCTGAATTTGGAGAATAAAGAGCTTGGCAAAATCTTAACCCAGGATTATTTTCTATAACTTGTTCATTATCTACTTTACAAATTTCAACATGATTTTTTTTTCCTTGAATAAAAATTGATTCTAAATTTGATAATTCGTTCTTTTTTGAGGCAATTATAAATTTTCCATATTTTTTATGATTAATATTTTTTTCTTCTGCGTATTGATAAATTAATTTATTACCCTCCACACAAAGTTTTGTCTTTAAAAAACTCTCAGGATAATAAATTCCTGCATGTATCACTCCAGAATTTCGTGATGAGGTTACATCACCTGCTCTTTCGTTCCTTTCTAGAACAATAGTATCTTTTCCGGACCTAGATAGTTCACGTGCTATGCTCAGCCCAATTACACCGCCACCAATAATAATTACGTCAGTCATTAATTTTTATTATTGTAGGAATTTAAAAGACTTTTCATTTCATTTCTTAGAAGAAAAATTGAAATTAAGTTTGGCAATGTACTTGCAGCGACAGTAATCAAAGCAAAATTCCATATTATTTCAGTATCTATGTATCCGCTCCCGGCAATAAAGAAAGCTAAAATATATAGAACTCTGTAGTAAAGTATTGAAGACTCTCCAAACAAGTAGGCAGAACAACGATCGCCATAATAAGCCCATGTGATAACAGTAGAAAAAGCAAATAGTAATAATCCAATAGAGACTATATACTCACCATAACTTCCAAAAAATCCTTTATTGAAAGCCTTACTTGTTAAAACAGCGGATTTTACGAGCGATTTCCCAACAAATTCATAATCGGGAGAAAACTCAGAATCATCGATTCTAATTTTTCCAGTAAAAGGTATACCATTTTTATTTACAGTAACTTCTTCAGCTATAGATCTATTATTAAGAATTGTTACCTTATTTTGAATTTCGCCTGAAACGATGTTCAAGTTGCCTGAAAAGCTTCTAATAGAAGAATTTTTTCCATTTAAAAAATTTAAAATATCTTTACCGTCTCTTTCTTCTTCTAAAATACCGTTAACAACATACATTGAAGTCCTTTCAAAGCTATTGTTGAATTTTTCTGTCCAAACTCCCGATGAAAGAATTACAAGGCCAGTTAGAGTACAAATTATAATTGTGTCTATAAACGGCTCTAAAATTGAGACAAATCCCTCTTCTACCGAATGTTTAGTTCTTGAAGTTGCATGTGCAATAGGGGCTGATCCCTGACCTGCTTCATTTGAATACAAACCTCTTGCAACCCCATAAGTAAAAGCTAGCGAGAAAGATGCTCCAAGAAAACCTCCAACTACTGAAGTACCTTCAAAAACGTCAAGAATGATTATTTGAAAAGAGGGAATGATATTTTCATAATTAAATATTAAGACACTCAATCCGCCAATGAGATATACAAAAGCCATTAGTGGGACTATTGAAGCCGCTATAGAAGATATTCTTTCTATACCCCCTATTATCACAAGAGCCACGAGAAAGCTCATTACAATAGACGTTACTAAAGGATCTAATCCAAAGCTCGATTCAATGGTGCTTGAGATATTATCAATTTGAGGCATGTTTCCTGATCCAAAGGTACTTATTAAAAGAGAAAAGGCAAAAATCACTCCTAACCATTTCATATTTAAACCTTTTTCCATGTACAACATTGGACCACCTGAAACTTCCCCAGAATTATTTTTTTCTCGATAGGCATGAGACAGAGAAACTTCAACAAATTTAGTAGTCATCCCAAGGAAAGCAGTAATCCACATCCAAAATAAAGCTGCCGGACCACCAATAAAAATAGCCATAGCCACTCCACCAATGTTTCCTGTCCCAACAGTTCCTGATAAAGCTGTGCTCAAAGCTTGAAATGGAGAAGTTTGTCCTGCGTTGCCTTTGCCAGATGAAAAAAGAATTTTCCACCCTTGTAGAAAATATTTAAATTGAGGAACTCCTAAAAATACTGTGAAAAAAACACCTACCGAGAGCAAAAGCAAAGGAAACCAAGCAGCACTTCCGAAGTAGCTATCTACTAAGAGAATATAATTGTTTAGGGTCTCCAATTATTCTTCGGATCTAACTTTCGCTTCAAATTCAGTATAGCCACCAACTAACTCTCCATTAATAGTAATTTGTGGAAATGTTCTTGCTGAAGGAAATTTTTCAAACATTTGCTCTCTCGTGAAATCTACATCAAGCATATATTTCTTATATTCAAAGTTTTTTTGTTTGCATAAATTTTCTGCTTTGTCGCAAAATGGACATTGCGGTTTAGACCAAATTTCTATCATAATTAACCTCTTATTAATTCTATGACACTTCGAGCAATATCAAAAGGATTTGAGTATTACAAAAAATTTGGATTGAATTTTTCTATTAAGATTCTTCCATTAATTTTCCTTTTTGGTTTTTTAGCAAGTATTGGCTCTTCATCAAGCTTGTCAGATGGTATATCAAATATTGATATTTTTCTGTTGTTGATAAACAATTTTTTGATATCACCCCTATTAACTATAATTGCTATTTTCATAGCCAATGACTTAATTGAAAACAATGATAGAGATGTTTTAGTTTATTACGCTATTTCATGGCAATTTCTTTTGAAAGTTTTGGTACTTTCTTTAATTTCTACCCTTTGTATTGGAATTGGCCTGCTTTTATTTGTTGTACCGGGAATATTAATTGCTGGATTACTTATCTTTGTAAATTATTTTGCAATCTTAGAGAATAAAACAGTGCTTGAATCTCTGAATCTTTCTTGGGAGAAATCAAAATTGAATTTTCTTCAATGCATTTTCATGGCAGGCTTTTTTTGGTTCATCACAATACTAACCATTACTATCTTGTCTGCAATTACTGGAAGTTACGAGGAGATTAATCAAATCTCACAAACTTATACAATTATTTCAAGTAGCTTGGCAATTTACATACAGGTATGTCTAATTTCTTTTCCCATGTTAGTTTTTTACAAAAACCAATCACTGGATGAAATCAAAGATAGCGTCTAATTGGACTTTCTTATTAATAGGTACCTTATTTGCCAACAAAGCCTGAAGAGAAATAATTTCTTCTAAAAATAAAAAGAGTCTTTCTTCATTAAGTGACGAAGTTATTACTAAATTTTTATTATTTGTTTTTTTGAATTTCCCTAAAATTGTCTGAAAAATATTTTGCTTTAAAACATTTAATCTGAAGTTTAAATAATCATCATTCCAAGTATCTAGTATCCTTTCTTTTGAAAAGTTAAAGTTATCTAATGACTCTATAGTGTTTTTAAAAAGATCCGATAAAAAATTAAATTCCTTTTCTGACATTGCATCTAAGTCATATTCTCTATAGAGAATTTCGGAAAATAATGGATCAATTTTTATTCCATTAAATTCATTTATTAATCCTGTCTCTTGAATATTTATTTTTACTAATCTGCTTAAAATAGTTTTCTTTAATTTAAAAGGCCTTGAAGAAAGCATAATGATATGAGAATTTTTAGGCGGCTCTTCTAATATCTTCAATAAGTAATTTTGAGCTTCATCATTGAGTTTTTCGGCACAATTAATTTTGATTACTTTTGCATTAGAAATAAGTGAGGTCTCATTTAAAACATTGATGATTCCTCGATTTTTATCGGAATCGCCTCTGAGAGATCCTATTCCTATCTTGTCTTTATCATCTGGAAATATCTCTAAATAATCTGGATTTGAATTTCCATTGAAAGATTTACAGGATTTACATTCATCACAAAAAATAGGTTTTTCTTTATTGGAAGTGCATAAAATTTTCTTAATGAAATTATCTATTAACTTATGAGATTCATTAGAGTCTTTACACTCAAAAAGATATGCATGTGAAATATTATTTAAATTTAATTCTTTAAAGAAATCAGCTTTCATTTAATTTTTTTTCTATATAGTTTTTTGCCAATTCAAAAACTTCTTTTTCGCTTTTTGTTGAATCTATTGTGACTATTCGTTTTGAATCTTCTTTTGCAAGCTTCAGATATGAATTTCTTATTCTTTCAAAGAAGTCTATTTCTTCTTCTTCAAATCTATCGAGCCCATCTCTTCCTTTTGCTCTATTAAGTCCTTCTTCTACAGGTAAATCCAAATAAATAGTCAGATCGGGTACTGGAAATTTTAGTGGTTTTATAAGTTTGTCTAATTCTTCTTTGTTAATTTTTCTTCCTGCTCCTTGGTAAGCATAAGTGGAATCTAAATATCTATCAGATAAAACGTTTTTATTTTCCTCTAAAGCTGGATTAATGATTTTTTTTACGTGTTCAATTCTATCTGCAAGGAGAAGAAAGGTTTCGGAAATTGGATCTAACTCTATAGTTTTGTCTAGAAGAAGTTTTCTCAATTCTGCACCCTCTTCTGTGGCACCAGGTTCTTTTGTGAAAATGAATTCTATATTGTTATTTAAAAAATATTTTTTTAAGCTCTCTATCAGTGTAGATTTACCTGCTCCTTCGCTACCCTCTAAAGTAATAAACATTATTGGCGTAACTGATATTTTTTTACTGCTTTAAGATGATCGTCGTAATTAGTTGAGAATTCATGACTACATTTATCTTTGGCTACAAAGTATAAATAATCATGCTCTTCTGGTTGAGCAGCTGCAAATATTGAGTTTCTTGATGGATTTGAAATAGGGCCTGGAGGTAATCCTTTGTGCATATAAGTATTATATAAGGAAGAATCTCTCAAATCTTTCTTCTTAAGGTTACCATTGAAATCTTTTAGACCATATATTGTTGTTGAATCCATTTGCAGCAGCATATTATTTTTTAGTCTGTTGTAAATGACTCCTGATATTTTTTCTCTTTCATTTGCACAAGATTCTTTTTCTAAAATAGAAGCAATGATTAAGATTTCTTTTTTGGAAAAGTTGACTAATTTACTATTGCGTTCATTCCAAGATTTATTTAAATCAGCCATTTGATTTTCTATGGATTTTTTTAAGATAGACAATAATTCGATTTCCCTGTCATAGAGATAAACATCTGGTTTTGCATAACCTTCTAATTCACATTCATTTTGGAAATTAGCAGTTTGACAAAATCTTTTGATAATTTTATTTGAAAATAAATCGGTTATTTTTGATCCTTCACTAATAATAAATTTTTTTAAGATTATCTTCCCAAAATAAATATTTTTAAAAATATCAATTAGCGAATCATTAATATCAATTTTGTATTTCCCTAAATAAATTTTTTTATCTATTCCAGAAACATTGAAAATTAGTTTTATAGCTTTGGGAAAATATATATTTTTTTCTTCTAAACTTGCAAAAATCTCATTTAAGTTATTACCTTCTTCAATCATAAAATCTGATTCGATATTTAAAGGCTTATTAATTAAAAAAATATAAAAAATGATATTCAAAGAAAATATCAAAAAAAATAAGTATTTCACTAAAGTTTTTTAAAAATTAAGGATACATTCGTCCCGCCAAAACCAAAAGAATTACTCATGGCAAAATTGACTTCTTTGGTTTTTGATTTATTTGGAGTCAAATCAAGATCAAACTCATTATCGGGATCGTTCAAATTTATTGTTGGAGGAATAACAGAATCTCTCATTGCAAGTAGACAAAAAATAGCCTCAATTGCTCCTGCAGCACCCAATAAATGACCTGTCATTGATTTTGTTGAACTTACAGATAAGTTTTTTCTGCCTTTGAATATTTCTGCTATTGCTTTGGCTTCTATTACATCGCCTAAGGGAGTAGATGTACCATGAGCGTTTATATAATCAATCTTGTCATAATCTTCTTTGAAATCATTTAAAGCATTGATCATTGCATTGTAGGCGCCTCTTCCATCTTCAGCAGGTGCAGTAATATGATACGCATCGTCGCTTTGCCCAAAACCTACTACCTCCCCATAAATCTTAGCTTTTCTACTTTTTGCCGACTCCAGTTCTTCTAAAATCAATATTCCTGCGCCCTCACCTAATAGAAATCCATCTCTTTTTTTATCCCAAGGACAACTTGCTGACTCAGGATTTTCATTATTTGTCGAAAGAGCTTTTGCGGCATTAAACCCTGCTAGCCCTAAAGGAGTGATTCCAGCTTCTGCGCCACCAGTGATCATAATATCTGCATCCCCATAAGAAATGGTTCTTGCTGAATAGCCTATACTGTGACCCGCGCTAGAGCATGCAGAAACAATTGAGATGTTAGGCCCCTGTAAATTATATTTAATCGCAACATTTCCAGAAGCCATATTAATAATTGCTCCTGGAACAAAAAAAGGAGAAATTTTTCTTGGGCCTTTATCTCCTAGAATTAGAGCATTATCTTCAATACTACCCAATCCACCAATACCTGAACCAATAGAAACGCCTATTCTTGTGTTTTCAATATCATCTAGGGACAAATTAGAATCTTTTATAGCTTGATCGGATGCAGTTAGTGCATATTGAATAAAAGGATCTATACGTCTAATTTCTTTTGGAGAAAGTCCTGAAGCCTGATTATATCCTTTCAATTCTGCAGCAAAGGTAGTTGAGAAACCTGCTGGATCGAATTTTGTTATTCGACCAGCGCCGCTTTTACCGTTTATTATATTTGACCAAGTGGAATCCAGGTCATTTCCTAATGGGGAAACAATGCCAAGACCAGTTACGACAACCCGCCTTTGTTCTGACATATTTAAAAAAGCTTATTCTGCAGAATCTATATAGTTTACTGCGTCCTCAACAGTAGCTATCTTTTCTGCCTCTTCATCAGGAATTTCAATTTCAAATTCCTCTTCAAAAGCCATGACTAATTCAACAGTATCTAATGAATCTGCTCCGAGATCATCAATAAAGCTAGCGGAAAGAGTCACTTCCTCTTCACCAACCCCTAATTGTTCGCAAACTATCCTGCGAACTCTATCTTCAGTACTGCTCATACGAACCTCTATTTAAGAATTGTGTGAATTATATACCTTTAAAAAAATTTTTTTCAAAATAATCGTAAAATTAATGTACCAATTTTGTGCAAGTCAAGTTACATATAGAGGCCACCATTAACATGAATAGTCTGCCCTGTAATATAATTTGCCTGGTCTGAAGCCAAGAAATTCACTACTTCAGCAATTTCATTGGGTTTTCCTAGTCTTCCTAGAGGGATTTGGGAGGCTAAAAAGTCTTCATTTCCATCTGATATTTCCTTTGTCATGTCTGTTTCTATAAAGCCTGGGGCAACGCAATTCACATTAATATTTCTTGAACCTAATTCCCTAGCCAGCGATCTAGACATTGCTTCAATCCCTGCTTTTGCTGCAGCATAGTTGGCTTGTCCTTTGTTTCCAAGAACAGCTGAAGTAGAAGAAATATTGATTATTCTACCCCACCTGTTTTTAACCATTTTTTTAATAAATGATTTAATGAGTAAGTATTGTCCATTAAGGTGGACATCAATTACATTATCCCACTCATCATCTTTCATTCTTAACATGATGTTATCTCTGGTAATTCCAGCGTTGTTAATCAATATATCAGGATAAATTTCTTTCGAATCGAGTAGAGAAGTTAAATCTTTAATTGAATCTCTATCGCCTAGATCTAATTTGAAGGCATTACCATCAATATTCATTGAATTTATATTTTCTAAAATACTTTGAACACTAGCTTCCGAAGTTCCAGTTCCAACAATGAAATATTCGTTATTTAAAGATTCAAGAATAGCCTTGCCTATTCCTCTTGAGGCTCCAGTAATTAAAACGGTTTTTTTTGACACTAACTAACTAGGGGAGTCTTCGGTTGAATCATCCTTTGTTTTTATATCCAGTATTTTTCTTCCCTTAAAAAAACCATCTTTTGTCATATGATGCCTAAGATGCTTTTCACCAGTAACAGGGTCTAGTGATAGAGCTTCTTTTTTTAAAGCGTTATGAGCACGTCTTGCGCCCCGTCTTGCTCTGGATACCTTGCTTTTTTGTACAGCCATAATTTAGAAACGCAATTCTAGGACAATTTAAAAATTTATTCATCATTTTTAAGTATTTTTTTAAACTCTTTTGGAGGCTTTACGTTTATATGAATATTCAAATCCTTAGAAATAAAAGAGTTTGCATGAAGGTACATCCTTTTTTTATGACCTGAGCTTGTTGGAAACTTGTTTTCTTTTATTCCATATTTCTTGTCTCCTACGATTGGAAATCCTAATTCTGAAAGATGAACTCTTAATTGATGAGTTCTTCCTGTAATCAATTCACACTGAATGAGCGAAAAATGCTTTGAAGATTCAATAACTTTAAAAAAGGTTTTAGCAATTCTTCCTCCATCTGAAATCCTGACCATTCTTTCTTTGCCAATAAGCATATTTTTTTCAATATTTATTTCATAGATCCCATCTTTATGAATCCAGTTTCCATGGACAATAGCTTGGTAGGTTTTTTTAACTTTTCTTTCCGAGATTAATTTATTGCAGTTTCTTAAAAATTTATTGTTTTTAGCAATTACTTGGCAACCTGATGTATCTTTATCTAATCTATGAACCAATTTTGCATCTCTATAGGATTTGCCGAAATTTCTAATCGTTTCTATTACGCCAATTGATATTCCACTTCCGCCATGCGAGGCAATACCCTCGGGTTTGTCTAAAGCAATGTAATCGTCATTTTCTTCCACGATTGAGGCTCTTAGCAAAGCAATAACATTGGTAGGAACAAATTGACTTTCTTTTGATGAAGTCTTAATTGGTGGGACTCTAACTTCATCACCGATTACTAATTTATAAGAAGGTTTTTTTCTCTTGCTGTTAATTCTGATTTCACCTTTTCTGATGATGGAGTAAACCTTGGACTTTGGAACGCCTTTTAATTGATTCAATAAAAAATTATCCAATCTTTGGCCGGAAATATTTTCATTTATAATTATTTTCTTTACTTCAGGCATAAATAATTTAGATTTCTTTGTATATTTTCTCTAGAATACGCTTCAAAGACCCTTATTAATATTATTTTAGGGCAAGAATTTTAATTTAGTTTAAATATAAGAATTTATTAAAGTTAGGTAGCTAGGGCGTAAAACCTAATATTTATATCAATAAAAACCTCTTTAGGGGTTATTACGTTTTATATTTAAGCATTTTCATGAGGTGAAACTATGAAAAGGATGCTTATCAATGCTACACAGCCGGAAGAACTGAGAGTCGCCATAACAGAAGGAAATCTTTTGTACGATTTGGATATTGAAAATATCAGTGAAATCCGTAGAAAAGGAAATATATATAAAGGTAAAGTTAGTAGAATTGAACCAAGTTTAGGAGCTGCTTTTGTAAACTATGGTGCAGAAAGACACGGTTTTTTACCTTTTAAAGAAATTTCTCCCCAATTTTATCCTGAAAGACACAATCGTAATTCAAGACTATCTGTCTCAGATTGTTTAAAAAAAGATCAAGAAATTCTTGTTCAAGTTGAAAAAGACGAACGAGGTAACAAAGGGGCAGCTCTTACTACTAATATAAGTCTAGCTGGTAGATATTTAGTTTTAATGCCTAATAATCCAAAAGCAGCAGGAATCTCAAGAAGATTAGAGGGCAGAGAAAGAGATAAACTTAAAGAAAGAATTGCGTCTTTAAATGTCCCTGAGTCTATGGGATTAATTGTTAGAACTGCAGGAGAAGGAAAAGACCTTGAAGACCTTAAATGGGATTTAGAATACTTACAAAGAGTTTGGGAAGGCATCAGTGAAGCAAATACTTTAAAAAATAGTCCAATTTTAATTTTTAAAGAAAGCGATATCATTATTAGAGCATTAAGAGATTATCTTAAAGAAGATATTGAGGAAATTTGGGTTGATACCGAAGAAGCTTTTGAAGAAGCTTCTGAGTTTGTTGAACGTGTCATGCCCGATCAAGCTAAAATTCTTAATAAGTATGAAAATACTCTCCCTCTTTTCACTAGATATCAGATTGAATCGCAAATTGAGACTGCTTATCAAAGAGAAGTAAAGCTTACATCTGGTGGGTCAATCGTCATAGATGATGCGGAGGCACTTGTTGCAATAGATATAAATTCCTCACAAGCTACTTCCGGCAAGGATATTGAAGAGACCGCAGTCAAAACCAATATAGAAGCCTGTGAAGAAATTGGAAGACAATTGAGGCTCAGAGATATCGGAGGATTAGTTGTAATTGATTTCATCGATATGATGAAACTTGAAAATAAACGTGCCGTAGAAGATGCTATGAGAGAAGCGCTTTCTGAAGATAGAGCCAGAGTTCAAATTGGACGTATTTCTAGGTTTGGATTGCTCGAACTATCAAGGCAAAGACTTAGATCATCTCTGAAAGAAAGATGGACTCAAGATATTAATACCCTCTCGACAGCGGTTCTTAGATTGCTCGAAGAAGAGTCAAGTAAAGAAAAAACTAGTGAAGTAAGAGCAATTGTATCTCCCGATATGTCAGCACTACTTCTAAATGAAAGAAGAGTTCGCTTGAATGATATCGAAGCTAGAAGCAGTGTAAAACTTGTTGTAATTTCTGATGCAACCAGACCCGATTCTAGGTTTGAAGTCATAAGAATAAAAGATGGCAAGGTCATAGATCCTGAAAAAAATAGATCAAGTATTTCTGTTGCTGATCATTTTGAAAAGAAAAGTAAGAAGAAAACTTCTGAAGAAAAGCCTCTTTTAGATATTAAAAGATCACGTAGGCCAAAAAAATCATTATTTAAAAGAATTTTAGAACTTTTTAAGAGCAACAAGCCAAAGAAAAAATCTCAAAAATCAAATAAGAGATCTAAATATTCTAAGAATCAAGGGAAAAGGCCTTACCAAAAAAATAGAAATAGATTTGATGGCAGAAATAAATCAAATTCTTTTAAGTCTAAGGATAATAAAAAGACAAATTCTAAATCGAGAAAATCTCAAAATTCATCTGAAGATAAACAGCATAGAGATGCTAGAAAACCAAAATCTGAAAACACCAAAACATCCAAATCAAAGGAAATAACTGAAACTAGATTGTCTTCAGAAAAGGAAAATATTGTCAAAAATGAAGTCAGTCCAAAGCCTAGGAAGTTAAGTAGGCCTAAGAAAGTAAAAGAAGTAGAAGTTAAAAAAGAAGTTATAGAAGAAAAGAAGACTATAGAACGAGCGGCAAACGATCCAAGAAATAAATAAATCTAAGATTTATCAATAAAATTTTCTATCAACTTTCCAGAAATTGAAATATTTGCTGGGGGAATATTTGTTGGCATGCTTTCTACAGTAAACCATTGAGCATCGTCAATTTCCTCCCCATCGGGTTTTAATTCTCCAGAATCATATTCAGCATAAAAACCCAACATCAGTTGGCTTGGAAATGGCCATGCTTGACTAGAAAAATACTCTAAATTTTTAATATTGATGTTTACTTCTTCTTTGACTTCCCTTTTCAATGCACTTTCTACAGATTCTCCAGGCTCTATAAAACCAGCCAGAGTGCTATAAAAATTTGGAGGAAAATTTTTGTTGTGCGCGAGTAAAAACTCTTTTTCTCTGTATATCAAAGTAATAACACATGGGGAAATTCTTGGATACACAAGTTGTCCTTTGCATTGAATACAATCTTTTTTATGATAAGCCCTTTCTAATGGGTGTCTTTCCAATACATCGCCACATTTTCCACAAAATTTATGGTCTTTCGACCAATTTATGATTTGAATCGATCTAGCAATGACATCAAATAATTGATCAGGCATCCTACCTAAAGCAGAACGCATATCGATAAAAATTGAGTGTTCCAATTCACACTGATTTTTTTCAACAAGAATCACATAACATGGTTGTTTGTTTAAATATCCTAAAAAATGTCTTTCTTTTTCCTCAATGTAAGACCAAGTCAATTCGTCTTGTGTAAGGGGTCTAATAAAATTTTCATTTGAAAACGAGAGGATGCTTTGATCAAATATTACAAAGAAAACTGAATCTTTGGCTTCATTTTCTATATAATTTGCTGGTTCAAAGGTAAACAAGTTTAATCTCCATGATAAGTTCGATTTATTATAATTTTTTGGGAGCTGCTCCTAATTGGTATAAAAATACAATCATTTCTTTCTTGATTGTTAATCCGATTATATACGTTTTATTCGACGCTATGAGCTTGCCAGCAGGATTTATTCTTGGATGGATTATTTTAGGAGAGTTTATCTTTACTTTGGCGATGGCAATCAAGTGCTATCCCCTGCAACCTGGTGGCTTGATTGCGTTAGAGTCGATTTTGATGGGTCTAACGAATACCGGACAAATTTATTATGAAGTTGAAGCGAATTTAAAGGTAATTCTTCTTTTGGTATTCATGGTAGCTGGTATTTATTTTATGAAAGACTTTCTTTTGTACATCTTTACCAAACTTCTAATTAATATCAAAAATAAAAGGCTTTTGTGTTTGCTCTTTGTATTTGCTGCAGCATTTCTGTCTGCTTTTTTAGATGCGTTAACGGTGATGGCCGTTCTGATAGCAGTAGCTGCAGGTTTTTATCACGTCTACAAAAGTGTTGCCTCAAAGGAAGAATCATTTTCTGAGAACTCTGAAGAATTTCAAACTTTCAAAGGTTTTCTCAGAAATCTCTTAATGCATGGCGCTGTCGGAACTGCCTTGGGAGGAGTTGCAACTACTGTTGGAGAGCCTCAGAATTTATTGATTGCAAGTGTTGCAGATTGGTCATTCATCGAGTTCTTTTTGAAAATGTTGCCGATTTCTTTTCCTGTCTTTGTAGCAGGCTTAATTACTTGTTATGTCGTAGAGAGATTTTCTTTGTTTTCTTTTGGTGTTCAACTTCCAAGTCATATTAGGCAAATACTCTATGATTTTGATAAACAAGAATCTCTAGAAAGAACCGATGCTCAAAATATGAAAATCGTTACTCAAGCAATTGTTGCTTTGGTGCTTGTTTTTTCTCTAGCTTTTGGACTTGCAGCTGTAGGGTTGATTGGTTTGATGATCATTGTATTGCTCACTGCATTTAATGGAGTAATAGAGGAGCCAAAACTAGGAAAAGCTTTTGAAGAAGCTCTTCCTTTTACTGCGCTATTGGTTGTATTTTTTGCCGTCGTTGCAGTTATTCATGACCAACATTTATTTACCCCTGTAATTAGTTACGTCTTAAGTCTTAAACAAGAAATTCAAATTCCAGTATTTTTCATGGTGAATGGTGTTTTATCGATGATCAGTGATAATGTTTTTGTTGCTACCATTTATATCAGCGAAGTAAAAGCTGCCCTGGATAGTGGAGCTATAGGAAGAGAACAATTTGATTTGTTAGCGATTGCAATTAATAGTGGAACTAACTTACCAAGTGTTGCTACTCCTAACGGACAAGCAGCATTTTTATTTCTTCTAACTTCTTCTGTTGCACCTCTTTTAGGGCTTTCTTATTTAAGAATGGTTTTGATGGCGTTACCCTACACTATTGTTTTATCTGTAGTTGGGGTTCTCTCGGTAATTTATTTTCTCTAATGGATAGATCTTTCTGCATTGCTCCAATGATGAGACGGACGGATCGTCATTTCAGATATCTGTCTGGTTTATTGTCCAAAAAAGGCATCCTTTTTACCGAGATGATTCATGCCAATGCAATAAATAGAAATGAGCCTGAAAGATTTTTAAATAATTCAGATATTTCAAATGCTACTGTTTTGCAAGTAGGAG
Organism: uncultured SAR86 cluster bacterium; assembly: GCA_902540995.1. Classification (GTDB taxonomy): domain Bacteria; phylum Pseudomonadota; class Gammaproteobacteria; order Magnimaribacterales; family AG-339-G14; genus MEDG-81. The sequence goes on along the minus strand of CACBOY010000004.1, from coordinate 11,431 downwards.
GAAGTTGTCCAAAAGAGTTAAAAAAAGCTACTTTAATAGCTAATGAATACAATTATTCTGAGATAAATTTAAATCTAGGATGTCCTAGTTCTAAAGTTCAATCTGGAAATTTTGGCGCAGTTTTAATGAAGGATGTAAATCTGGTTAAAAACTGTTTATCTGAAATGATGAAGGTTTCATTAAAAGAAGTTTCAGTAAAAATTAGATTAGGAGTTGATGACTCTGATATCAACAAGGGATTGGATTATTTCATAGAAGAATTAACTAAAATTGGTGTAAATACTTTTTACGTGCACGCAAGAATTGCTCTCTTAAAGGGACTGGATCCTAAAGAAAATAGAACAATACCTCCTTTAAACTATGAAAGAGTTTTTCAAATTAAAAAAGACTTCAAACATCTGAATGTAATCATTAATGGAGGTATAGAAGATTTCAAAATGGCAAAAGATAAATTTCAAAAATTGGATGGCATCATGGTCGGTAGAGCTGCTTATGATTTACCCTTCAAATTATTTGATGTGGATCGTATTTTTTATAATTCCACAGAACCAAATAACTCATTGATATCTGTCATTGATCAAATGTTTGAATATATAGATACATTGGATTTTAAAGACGAAATAAAAACCAAATTTCATATGTTAAATTTATTTAAAGGTTTAAAAAATGCAAAAAAATCCAGACTTCTTTTGTTGAGTAATGAAAAAAATGACAAAATTAAAAGTGAGTTAAAAAATATTTTATTGGCAAATGAAAATCAAGCAGCATGAATTTCTTTAAGAAAATTTTCCAAACAGAAGAGTCTGAAGATCCTACTATAGACGATAAAACGTCAACCAAAGCTTGTATTGCTCTTCTTCTAGAAACAAGTATGGCGGATGAAATTCTCGACGAATCTGAATTGATGGCTTTGAAGAATACTTTGCAAAAAGATTTTCAGATAAATGAAGATGAAATAGATGAATTAATAGATCTCGCTAAAGACAATGTAGAAGATTCAACTTCACTATATGAGTTTACCCGCGATATAAATGATAATTTTGATGCAGCTGAGAGAGTAAAGCTCATAGAATCAATGTGGAAAATTGCTTATGCAGATGGGAATATAGATAAGTATGAAGAACATATAATTAGAAAGGTATCCAATTTAATTTATGTAGCTCATTCTGATTTTATTAAAGCTAAACTTTCAGCAAAGGAACAAATATGAAAACTATCAATCCAGATAAATTAGGCCTTTCAAAAGACAAATTAATGGCGATGGAAAATTTTTTCAAAGAAAAATACATCAAAAATGGCAAACTTGCTGGAATTCAAACTTTAATTGCAAGAAAAGGAAAAGTAGTACATTTCGAATCTACTGGATTAAGAGATGTCGAGAATAATAAAAAAATTGAGAAAGATACTATTTTCAGAATTTACTCAATGACTAAGCCCATTACCAGTGTTGCCTTAATGCAACTGTTCGAACAAGGTCTTTTTCAGTTAGCTGATCCCGTTGGAAAATTTTTACCTGAATTTAAGAATCCCAAAGTCTTTGTTTCTGGAAGTTATCCGCATTTCATGACTCGTCCTGCTGATAGAGAAATCTCCATTAGAGATCTACTAACTCATACTGCTGGCTTAACTTATGGATTTCACTATCGAACAAATATCGATCATGCCTATCGTAAAGTCTGGAGTGGTCCACGAGGAGATAACACTGATTTTAGTTTTCCTCCTCTTGACCTAGAAAATTTTTCTCAGTCCATTGCAAGCTTGCCTCTCGAATTCAGTCCCGGAGATAAATGGAACTACAGTGTAGCTACAGATATTTGTGGAAGATTGATAGAAGTTTTGAGTGGAATGACTTTGGATGATTATTTTACAAAATATATTTTTAAGCCTCTCAAGATGAAAGATACAGGTTTTTATGTCCCGAAGAATAAGATTAAAAGATTTGCAGCATGTTATGAAAGGACTCCCAAGGAATATCTAAGACTTCAAGATACGGGAGATAGTAAAAGTGGTTATTCAAGCTCCCCCTTACATCTATCAGGAGGAGGAGGTCTAGTTTCCACTACCGAGGATTATTATAATTTTTGTCAGATGCTATTAAATGGGGGAACTTTTGAGGGCAAGAGGCTTTTATCAAGAAAAACAATTGAATTGATGACTTCAAATCACCTGCCCGAAAATCAAGATATGGTTACCATGGGTTCTGAAGGAAGTTTTAGTGAAATAAGATATAAAGGTGTTGGCTTTGGATTGGGTTTTGGTGTCAATATTGATTTAGCTGATACTCAAAATTCCGGTTCGGTTGGCAGCTTTAACTGGGGTGGCGCCGCTAGCACTTTTTTCTGGGTTGATCCTCAAGAAGAGTTGATTTGTATTTTAATGACTCAGTTAATGCCATCGGGTTACTATCCAATCAGAGTACAGATGCAGTCTATGGTGTATAGCGCTTTTATTGACTAGCTAGAAATCTTCAAAGTCTTCATCATTAGAAAGATCTTCTTCCGATAATCCATCATTGATTTCGTATTTTCTTCTCTCTAAGTAAGCATCTCTTAAAAAAGCATATTGATCTTTACTTTCTATATCTGCAATACCTGTAAATGCTGAGTAAGTGTTTATTAGATCAAGAGAAATAAGACCCACTCTTGCAGCGTTATCATCCAATGACAGAGCCGGAGCTAAAGCAGTATCGCCGACAAAGGTAAAAGCATCTCTAGTGGTACTTGGTCCTAGAAAGGGAAGCATTAAATATGGGCCAGGCTTTGCTCCCCATTTACCTAAAGTTTGCCCGAAGTCTTCACTGTGTTTTTCTAGCCCCATTTCCGAGGCAACATCAAAGAAACCGCCAAGTCCGAAAATAGAATTTATGAAAAACCGAGTTATATCGCTCATGGAATCAACAACATTGCCTTGTAACAAGTTATTTATTGAAATTCTTATATCATCCAAATTAGCAAAGAAATTGGTTATTGAAGTTTGAGCAAATTCAGGTGTAGCTTTGTCATAAAAGTCAGTAACAGGTCTTAGAAACAATTTATCTATTTTGTTATTGAATTCGAAAACTTTTCTATTGCTTTTTTCATAGGGATCCTCAGGATTAAAATCACCTGACATGCTGTTTGTTGTTGCACAACCAGTAGTCACCAACAATAAAATCAAAAGAATACTTTTAGCATTTAAGATAAAATGTTTTCTCTCCATGGTAATAGCTTATTCCTATGACAATGAAAAAAAAAGAACTAATTGTTACTAGTGCCCTTCCCTATGCTAACGGTCCTCTTCATTTTGGACACTTACTAGAGCACATTCAAACTGATATTTGGGTTAGATCTCAGCGTATTTTGGGAAACCATTGCATTTATCTTTGTGCTTCTGATGCTCACGGTACTCCTATAATGATGAAAGCTGAAGAAGAAAATATTGCTCCTGAAAAATTGGTTGATAAATACATGAAAGCTCATAAAAAAACCTTAGACGCTTTTCAGGTAAGTCATGATTGTTATTATCAAACGCATAGTGAAGAAAATAAAAAATATAGTGAGCTTATTTACAATACAGCTTTAGAAAATGGCTACATTAAAAAACAAAATATAAAGCAACTCTTTGATGAAGATAAAAAATTATTTCTAGCCGATCGTTACGTTCAAGGAAATTGTCCAAAATGCAATGCGCCAGATCAATATGGTGATAACTGCGATGTTTGCGGAGCTAAGTACGAAGCTACCGAATTGATAAATCCTCTATCAATTTTTTCTAAAAAACCTCCAGTGATAAAAGATAGTGAACATTTATTTTTTTCCTTAACAAAATTAGAAGCCGAAATAAAAAAATGGATAGACGAGTCCTCTTTACAAGAAAGTGTCATTAATAAACTTCAAGAATGGTTCAAAGATGGTTTGATGGATTGGGATATATCTAGAGATGCGCCCTATTTTGGTTTTAAAATTCCGGGATTTGAAGATAAATTTTTTTATGTTTGGCTTGATGCACCTATTGGCTACATTGGAACTTTAGAAAAATTCTTAAAGGATTCAAATAATAAAGCATCAGCTAAAGATCTTTGGAGCGAAGATTCAAAGTATGAAATTTATCATTTCATAGGAAAAGATATTCTCAATTTTCATGCTTTGTTTTGGCCAGCTTTATTGCATGCAGCAGAATTTAAAAAACCATCTAATGTTTTCGTACATGGTTTTTTAACTTTGAATGGTAATAAAATGTCAAAATCTAAAGGCAACTTTCTGCTTGCAGATCAATATTCAACAGAATTGGATTCTGATTACTTAAGATATTATTTAGCATCAAAACTCACCAATAAAATCGATGATATTGATTTTGATTTAAAAGACTTTCAAAAAAAAGTTAATACCGATTTAGTAGGAAAGTTTATTAATATTGCTAGTAGAGTCCAGAAATTTTTGAAAACTAATGGCAATAAATTGGGTTCAGATTTAGAAGAAAATCTTATTGATGAATTCAAAAAAGAAGCAAAATTGATTTTCCAAGACTATATAAATTTGGATTACTCAAATGCCTGCAAACGAATTATGAAACTGGCAGATTCTGCAAATCAATATATCGATCACAATCAACCTTGGGTGTTAGCTAAAGAGGAAATTAACGAAAAGGAAGTTATAAAAATTTCTAGTACTGGGATGAATTTATTCAGGATATTAAATATTTGCTTAGAACCCATAATCCCTGAAACTGCATTTAAAATTAAAAATTATTTGAATTTAACTGAAGATAATTTTGAACATATAACAGTTTCAGTTAAAAATCATGAAATACAATCTTTCAAGCCCTTAATTGAAAGGATTGAAGACGATAAAATTGATAATCTTATAGAGGCAAGTAAAAGTGGATGAAATTACAATTGATGACTTCTTTAAAGTTGATTTAAGAATTGCAAAAGTAGTAGAGGTTAGTGAAATTGAGGAAGCTGATAAATTGGTGCAATTAAAATTAGATCTTGGTGAGCTGGGTGAAAAAACTGTTTTTGCTGGAATCAAAAAATATTATGAGCCCGAAAATTTACTCAACAAAATGGTGGTTTGCGTCAATAATTTAAAACCTCGGGAAATGAGATTTGGTACCTCAGAAGGAATGATTTTAGCTGCAAGTAATGAAGATAGTGGTGTTTATCTGGTTGGACCTGATGCTGATGCGTTACCAGGAATGAAGGTAAGTTAATGTCGAAAATAATAGAAACAGATATCGTAATAATTGGTGCAGGTCCTGTTGGACTGTTTACAGTTTTTGAAGCTGGTCTCTTGGGTTTGGATTGTCATTTGATTGATAACCTAGATAAGGTTGGTGGACAGTGTATAGAACTCTATCCAGAAAAACCGATTTACGATATACCAGGGGTTGCTAATCAAACTGGAAAAGAACACATTGATGCCCTACTAGAACAAATTAAGCCCTTTTCCTATGAAACGCATCTCAACCAGAGAGTGGATGTTTTAGAAGAGCTACCAGATAATTTCTGGAGAGTTGTGACTAATGAAAATACCGAATTTAAGACGAAAAATGTTTTTATAGCTGCAGGAGCTGGCGCCTTTGAACCTAGAAAACCACCAGTGGAAGATCCTGATAAATTCCTATCAAAGGGTGTCGACTATGCAATTAAGGAAAAAGATAAATACAAAGATAAAGAAATTGTCATTTTTGGTGGTGGAGATAGTGCTCTAGATTGGTCAGTTGAGTTGTCAAAAATCGCTAAGAAAATTTACCTAGTACATCGAAGAGACGACTTTAGAGGAGCAGAACATACTGAAAATCAAATGAGAGAGTTAGTGAAGGATGGCAAAATTGAATTAAAAATACCTTTTGTGATCAAATCAATAAAAGGAGATTCATCTTTTGAAGGCGTTGAGCTCATGCACTTTCAAACTAAAGAAGATGAAATCTTAGAATGCGATGAAGCACTATTTTTCTTTGGTTTAAACAAGCAACTTGGTCCCATTTTGGATTGGGAAATAGATTTGGATGGAAAAAAGATTGCCGTTGATACTGAAAATTACCAAACAAACAAAGAAGGTATTTTCGCTGTTGGAGATATAAATACTTATCCTGGAAAACTAGATTTAATCTTATGCGGGTTTCATGAAACTACAATTGCAGTTCAAGAGGCTTACAAAAGAATTAATCCTGGAAAACGGGTGCCTTTTGGTTACACGACCTCAAATAAAGGTCTACAAGAAAAATTAGGCGTTAAATAAGGTTGGTAGAATTTCCACCATCTACCGAAATGTTTTGTCCTGAAATATAGGCTGCTTGTTCCGAACAAAGAAAAGTACAAATACCAGAAAACTCTTCTACTGTTCCCATTCTTTTAGCCGTTAAAGTCTCCTCAAGCTCTTTTTTTGCTTCTTCATATGTTGAGTCCGCTAATTTTGCTTGAAAGTTTAAAATTTGAGTCTGTCTATCGGTATCAATTCTTTCTGGCAAAACGTTATTAATAGTTATGTTGTATTGCGCAACTTCTCGAGATAAGGCTTTTGATAATCCATGCAAACCGGAACGAGCCGAAGTTGAAAGTCCCATGATTAAATGAGGATTTTTAACCATCGCTGAAGTTATATTGACTATACGTCCAAAATTCTTTTCTTTCATTTTTGGGATCACAGCTTGCATGAGTAAAGCTGATTGAGTGAAATTGGATTTAATTGCTGAAAGAAAATCTTCTTCAGTCCAATCAAAAAAATTTCCAGGTGGTGGCCCACCACTGTTATTAATCAAAATATCTGGATCAGGACAAGCTTCAAGCAAAGCTGACCTAGTAGAAGAATCTTCCATTGCCCCTAATACAGAGGTTACTTTAAAACCTTTGTTTAAAAACTCTTCTTCAGTTTTTTTTAAATTTTCTTCATTGACCCCATTTATAATGATTTCAGCACCTTCTTTTGCTAAATCATGAGCGCATGCTTTTCCTAGGCCTCTACTGGATGCACAAATAATTGCTTTTTTTCCTGAAATACCTAATTCCATAGATTAGCCGTTTTCTGCGTTTCCAAAAGTATTGCTAATTGCAGGACCCCATTGTGACTCATTGGGTTCATTGCCAAGGCCTATTTCGTCCTTCTGAACATTTAGTTCTCTAGTTGGAAAAGTATTATCAAACATATCGCCATCAGTTTGATGTTCGTGAGTTTGGCCAAAGGGATTTCTCCAGTAATCAAATAACTGACTACCTTGATAATGACGACCGATACCCCATTCTTGAAAATAATTAAATTCCTCTTTCTTAGAATCTAACATTTCATGACCAGTAAAAACATCATCAATATTAAACATTTCAAATGAAACATGATTCATTACAGGTTTGCCTTCAGATAAGAATGGCGCTGAGAGGAAGAATAAAGTGTGATGATCAGCAGGATCCATCCCTTTATCAAGTCTTGAAAATATACCAAATAAGGGTGTTTGCGGTTCTTTTGGGTCGCCCATGAACAATTTATCCGTAGCTAACAAACCGAGATGTTGCTGATACCACTTAAAAGACTCTAAAGGATTAATTGCATTCAAACCACAATGAGCAAATCTTAAAATTCTTGGATATGAACCTTTTACAAATCTTTTCATTTGGTTAACTCTATTAACGGTTCGTCCTTCGTTCGTAGGGATGGTTTCAGCAGTTTTCTCAAGTTCTTTGATTCCAAAAACTATTTCTACCCCAAAACCATCTAAGTCTTTCCCCTTAGTAACAAATCCGCCCCCAGGAGTACTAAGTTCCTCAATATCAGAGAATGAATCAGTCTTACTTATCTTTTCTAAATCTTGCATTGATGCTGCAAGAAAGGCATTACTTATAAACTTTTTTTCCCCTTTTAAAACCTTTTCAATAAAGGGTTGTGGACCGTCTCCTTTCATTAAGAGCATTTCATTAGTTTTTTCTACAGTATGCATTCCAAAATGAATGAGAAATTGTTCTTGAATATCTAAATCAGGACATTGCAAAGTGCAGTACTGCACATCGATTGCTTTAATAATTGGTTCCATGGTTTTCTCCGCAAATTTACAAAAAATATTATAATAAATTTTTGAAAATCTAAACGCTCATTAATGGAACAATTTGATATAGCAATTTGTGGGTATGGACCTGTTGGTTCTACTTTTGCTGGCTTAATGGGTAGGTTAGGTCATAAGGTTTTAGTTATTGAAAAGAATAATGGTCCCTCTCCTACAGCTAGAGCTATCAATACTGACGGAGAACAACTTAGAACTTTTGATAGATTAGGTATTGCAGAAAAAGTTGTAGAAAATTCAACTGAAATTAATTGTGTTCATTTTGGCGATGCAAACTTAAATCCCATTCAGACAATAGAACAGCCGGTCGGGGTCTCAGCTATGGGCTGGCCTAACCAAGTTTTGTTTTATCAACCTGAGTTAGAAGGATTCATAAGAGCTTCTGTTGAATCAGAAAACAATATTGTGATTAAAGAAGGAACAGAATTGTTAAATTTTGATGATTCTGATGAAGGAGTTGAACTAAACTGTAAAAATTCAGACGGTGAATTAACATTTTTTTCAAGATATCTTATTGGGTGTGATGGAGCTAGTAGCTTTGTTAGAAGAGAGTTGGATGTTGACTTGGAAGATTTTGAATACAATCAAGAATGGCTAGTTTGTGATGCTCATTTAACTAAAAAGATAAACATTCCTGAAAAAGAAGCTATGCAAGTTTGTGATCCAAAAAGACCTGGAACTTATGTGCCAGGTAGACGTGGACATCTTAGATTTGAATTCAAAAAAATGCCCGGAGAAAATTCAAAAGAATTAGAAAAAGACGAGACTGTTTGGAAACTTCTGAAGCCATGGATAAATGAAAATAATGCCAAACTGGAAAGAGCTCAAGTTTATTCTTTTCATGCTTGCATAGCTGAGACTTGGCGTAAAGGTAATGTCTTAATTGCCGGCGATGCTGCTCACCAAATGCCGCCATTTATGGGAGCTGGGATGGGAACTGGTATTAGAGATATAACAAATATTTCTTGGAAGTTGGATCTCTTACTTAAAAATAAAGCCAATGAAGGAATACTAGATACCTATCAAAAAGAAAGACATTCTCATGCCAAGTGGACCATCGCACAGACAGTCACGATCGGTCAGGTAATTGAAGGATTTTGTGCCGCTGCAGAAGGCAAAGAGTACGAGCCAAAGGGTCCGAGTTACGACGTTAATTTTCCTCATATTCCAGCAGGTATTTATAGTGATCCTACCGATATGATAACTGGAGTACCAATTCCTCAACCCGTCCTGTCAAAAAATAATAAAAAAGAAATGCTTGATAGAATTATTAATGGAAATTTTGCAGTCTTAACTAAAGAATCAAATTTGGATTTATCTGACAAAGCAAAATCTATTGTCGATTTACTTGGTATTAAATTGGTGACAATAGAATCTAATGATGATTCAGAGGAAAGACTAAAAGCTGTTTTTGAAAAATATAAGGCAGTTTTAGTTAGACCAGATAAATATACCTATGGTGGCGTAGAAGATATCTCTTCCCTTTCAGAAATGATTGAGTCCTTGGAAACAGAATTTTCTCTTAATACATGAAAGCATTATTGTTTCCTGGTCAAGGCGTCCAAAAAGTTGGTATGCTAAATTCACTTTTCGAAGAAATCTCTGAGGTAAAATCAACCATTGATGATGTTTCCAAATCCCTAGATTTTGATTTAGAAGATTTACTCCGAAACGGACCGGAAGAAAAGATAAATCTTACTGAATTCTCGCAACCAACAATCTTGGTTACCAGTGTCTTATTGGCTAAATATTCAAATAAGCTTTCAAATATTGATATCACCGCGGGTCTATCTTTAGGTGAATATTCAGCTTTGGTTTATTCAAATTGTTTGGAATTGACTGATGCAGTTAAGTTAGTAAATTATCGAGGGAGATTAATGCAAGAATCAGTTCCAGAGGGTACAGCTGGAATGCTGGTCGTTTTGAATATGCCAATCAACGATGTTTATAAAATGATAGACGATATAAACGAATCGGATGAAACTATAAACTTTTCTACCGATAATGCAGATGGTGTTTCAGTCTTGGCTGGAAAGAACTCTGCAATAGAGTCTTGCAAAAACTACATCGCTAATGGTGAATTTAGAAGAGTGAAAACTCAAATGGTTCAAATGTCTGTCCCTTCTCATTGCTATTTACTTGATGAAGCTCAAGATGAACTAGCCAAATTACTCAACGAAGTAGAGTTTAAAGCCCCTTCTATTCCAGTAATTCCAAATGTTCTTGCTGTACCGACCTCTGATGTTGGAGTGATACAAGACTCCTTGATAAATCAATTAACCAAGACCGTGAGATGGAGAGAAACTTTAGATTATCTTTTGAAGAATAATCTTTCTTCTTTAATAGATTCAGGTCCAGGCAAAACAATAATCAATATGGCCAGAAAGATTAAAGATATTGAAAAAATCTCTTTAGAGGCAGATTAAATATCATAATCTAAAATATTTTTCTTTATATGAGACTGCATGTCTTCATTAGAAAAACCGCCTTCTTCTTCAAAACTTACTTTGTTTTCGTTGTACAAAGAATTAGAACTTTCTTTAGAAATCGAAATGATATTACCTTTATAAAGTTTTACTGAGACCTTACCGTTAACTTTATTGGCTACAGAATCAATCTCACTTTGAAGATTAACTCTTTTGTTACTCCACCATAAGCCCTCGTAGATTAATGCAGCATAGTCGGGGATTAATTTATCTTTGTTTTTAATCTCTTCACCGGTTAAGCATAAAGACTCCATAGCTCTTCTAGTTTTCAATAAAATAGTCCCACCTGGAGTTTCATAGCAACCTCTTGATTTCATCCCAGTTACTCTAGACTCAACAATATCAATTCTTCCAATGCCGTGTTTACCGCCAAGAAGATTCAATTCTCGAAACAATTGTGCAAAGGATAATGTCTTGCCATTTAAAGCTACAGGATCTCCTTTTGAAAATTCAATTGTTATCTCCTCAGACTTTTCAGAAGCATTTTCCAATGATTTGGTGTTCAACCACATGTCTTCAGGTGGAGCATTATTTAAATCTTCTAATACACCTCCCTCATAAGAAATATGCAATAAATTTTCGTCCATTGAAAATGGCGGTTCTTCTGCTTTCGAAGCTGGCATAGGTATTTGGTGGTTTTTACAGTAATTCATAAGATCGGTTCTTGAGACCATATCCCAGTCTCGCCAAGGAGCAATCACCTCTATGGAAGGATTCAAAGCATGAGCGCCTATTTCAAATCTTATTTGATCATTCCCTTTTCCAGTTGCTCCATGACAAATAATATTTGTACCTTCTTGCTTGCCTATTTCGACAAGTTTCTTGGCAATTAGCGGTCTAGCAATCGCTGTTCCTAATAGGTATTCACCCTCGAAGATTGTATTGCACCTAAACATTGGAAAAACGTAATCAGAGAT
>CACBOY010000003.1 GCA_902540995.1 uncultured SAR86 cluster bacterium | reverse complement strand
TTCAAATTTTTGATTTTGATCAAAATGCACCCAGTAAGAAAGAAATTAACTCTTTAGAATTCGTTGCTTCATTAAATTTCTCAAAAAATTGGAGTGGTGGATTTAAATTCATCAACGACATTGAAACAAAAAAAAATGTCACTAATGTATTTTCAATTGATTATGAAAATGATGGGTTTATTGTTGGCATTGCCTATATGAAATCTTTGGAGCTAGATTGGATAAGTATTTTGGAAAAAGATATATTTAAAGATTATCATAAGGACCGTTTGAGAATTTATTTTGAACTCAAGGGGCTAGGATCTCTTGGAAGGCCAAAAGAGAGTTATTTAAAAAGAAGAACACTATGATTTTAAGAACGTTAATATTCCTCATTTTCGCAAACACATTAGTTTCAGCAATAAGCTTTATAGATCGAATTGCGATTATTGTCGATGAAGGAATAATTATGGAATCTGAATTGAATGAAGCTTTAGAAAATACAGTAAAGAATTTTGAAGAAAGTGGTGAAAGGCTTCCTCCTAAGGAAATTCTTTTTTCGAGAGTTACCGAAAGATTGATTATGGATGAAATACTTTTGCAAAAAGGTGAGAAATTTGGAATCAGAATAAGTGATCAAGAACTTAATGAGTCCTTAGTAAGATATGCTGAAAAAGACGGTCTTAGTCTGCAGGAATTGAAAAAGAAAATTGAAGGTGAAAATAACTCATTCAAAGACTTTAGAGAGTCGTTGAAGAAAGAAATGATTATCAGGAGAGTTCAGTCAGGCTTAGTAAGGCCAAAAATTATTGTTTCAGATCAGGAATTGATAAATTACATTGACTCTGCTGAAGGTCAAAACTTAATATCCATTGAATATAAGATTAATCAAATTTTATTAAAAAATGACAATGATGAAGAGAATCAAAGCAAAGCTTTGGAAGTCATTAAAGAGATAAATAACGGACTATCGTTTTCTGAAGCAACAAAAAAATATTCAAGCTTATTCAACAATGGGGACAATGGGAATTTAAACTGGAGAACAAAGTCAAACATTCCTACTTTATTTGTAGATCATTTAAACAAAATGAAAAAAATGGAAGTTTACGGGCCAATAAAAAGTGGAGCCGGACTTCACCTTCTTCAATTAGAAGATATAAGGGGCGAAACTATTCAGATTGAATCTCAAACACTTGTTCAACATATTCTGATAGAAGAATCTGAAATTAGAAGTGAAAAACAATCAAAAGATCTAATAATTGAATTGCATGAAAGACAAAGCAAAGGGGAAGAAATGAGCATCTTGGCGAGAGTATATTCTGACGATCCCGGCTCAAAGCTAGATGGTGGAAAACTCGATTGGGCTCCTGAGGGGATTTATGATAAGACTTTTGAAAAGGTAATGATGGAGACAAAAATTGGTGAGGTAAGTAAGCCATTTAAGAGTGCTTTCGGTTGGCATTTTTTGAAAGTCTTGGATAGAAGAGAAAAAAATATTTCAGATGAACGTTTGAAAGATAAGGCTTTTGGCATTCTTTTTCAAAGAAAATATAGAGAACAACTGCAAAATACCCTTGAAGAAATAAGATCTGAAGCTTTTGTAGACATAAAAATTTCTTCATGACCAAATTTTTTATTTCGCCGGGTGATCCTGCTGGCATTGGCCCCGAAGTAACTCTTAAAGCCTTATCAAAAAATAAAAAGATACAGAACAACTTTATCCTGGCTGGAGATAAAAATTTATATCAAAACCTCATTAGCCAAAACAATCTTGATCTTAATTTGATCGAAGAGGATTCTGATGAAGAAGGCGTTATTTTCAAACACTTTCCTCTAAAAAATAATGTTTCGATAGGCAATCCAGATGTAGGCAATGCAAACTATATTATTGATATTCTTTCTCACGGTGCTCTAGGTTGTCTCAAAAATAAGTTCAAAGGTCTTATTACTGGGCCAATAAATAAAGAATTGATTAATCAATCTGGATTTGAATTCTCAGGTCATACGGAGTTTCTAGCAGATATTGCTAATGTCAAAAAAGTAGTAATGCTTTTAATGAACAAAAAATTAAAGATTGCTCTTCTTACTACCCACATTCCTCTCTCTGAAGTACCATCCAAAATTTCAAAAAAAAATTTAGAAAATACCATTTCCATTATTTCTGATGAGTTTGAAAATACTTGGAAAATTAAAAATCCGTCTATCTGTCTTTTGGGACTTAATCCACATGCCGGCGAAGGAGGTTATATTGGTCATGAGGAAGAGGAAATACTGAAACCTTTCGTGAATTCCTCCCCTAAAAATGTTTTTGGCCCAATATCTGCAGATACGGCATTTATTGAAGAAAATATAAATAAGTACGATGTTTTTCTTGCCATGTATCATGATCAGGGATTACCCGTAATTAAATCAATGGGTTTTGGCAATACGCTAAATGTAACTATGGGATTACCTTTTATAAGAATTTCGGTAGATCATGGAACAGCTTATGAAATAGCAGGAAAAAATAAAGCTGATTTTTCTAGCATGGACGAAGCTTTAAAGACATCTTTTTCTCTGCTTTAAAATGCAAGCAAAAAAGAGATTTGGGCAAAACTTTTTAACAGACAAAAAACTATTAGAAGATTTAGTAAATCTTATCAATGTTGCTTCTAACGATAGAGTTTTAGAAATTGGTCCGGGAAAGGGAGACTTAACAAAAATCCTCGTAAATATTTGTGACTCCTATTTTGGAATAGAATTAGATAAGGATTTATTAATCTTTTTGAAAAAGAAGTTTCCGAAAAATATAAATGCTTTTATTGGCGGAGATATCTTGAAACTAAACCCCTCAGACATTTATGCCTCAAAAGAGTTTCGAGTTATTGGAAATATTCCCTACAACATATCAAGTCCAATCTTAGATTGGTGCGAAAAGCATTATGAAAAAATACTCGACATGCATTTCATGCTTCAAAAAGAGTTTGCATTAAGATGTACTGGTAACGAAAAGACTTCATCCTATGGGAGGTTAAGTGTCATTTGCAATTATTTATATGAGGTCACAATTTTAAAAGAAGTTTCAAAGGAATTTTTTAATCCCGAACCCAAAGTAGATAGCTTGTTTGTAAGATTTTACCCAAAGAAAAAAAAAGTGAATCAAAAAGAGTTGCATAATTTAAAGAAAGTTACGCGGGCTTTGTTTAATAAAAAGAGAAAAAAAATTTCCAATTCTCTTGAAGATATCCTTCAAAAAGAAAGTATCAAGAAATTAAATCTGAATTTAAATCTTCGTCCAGACGAACTGTCTTTAAATGAGTTTCTTCAAATATCTGCATTGGTGAAGGATGATGGCTAATTACGCAGTTGGAGATATTCAAGGTTGTTTTGAAGAGTTCAAAGAAGGTTTAGAGCTAATAAAATTTAAAAGTTCAAAAGATTTTTTGTGGATTACAGGTGATCTAATCAATAGGGGTCCAGACTCTTTTAAAGTTTTAGAATATGTCTTCAAAATTAAAGATTCAGTTCATATAGTCTTAGGTAATCATGACTTACATTATCTAAATTGTTTCTTTAACAATAGAAGTCTTAGTGATGAAGATACTTTTCAATCTCAAATGTTCCATAAAAAAAGTTCAAAAATGGCTAAATTTCTCCTGCAACAGCCTTTTGTGTTCTCAAAAAAAATTTTAACTAAAAGAAAAGCTATTCAAGTTGCCATGGTTCACGCTGGAATTCCAAGAAATATGTCGCTTAAAAAGGCTGAAACTTTTTCTAAACTTTGCGAGTTAAAATTAATAAATGATCCAAAAAAAAATTTAAAAAAAATTTTTGAAGATAAAAAAAATTTCCATTCAGTTGACTCTTTTAGTGGTTTAGTAAATTTCTTTACAAGAGTTAGAGTTGTAAATAAAAATGGATTGCCTAATTTCTCATTCAAAGGCAGAAAAAAAAATATTCCTCCTAATTTAGTCGCATGGTTTAAAAAAGAAAATAAAATAATGAATGATGTTGATCTTTTGGTCTTTGGCCATTGGGCAGCTCTTCAGGGCAAGACAGATATATCTAATATCATAGCCTTAGATACTGGATGTTGTTGGGGAAAAGAATTAACATTTTTAAGATTGGAAGATCAAAAAAAATTTGTAATTAAAAGTAAACAAAAATGAAAGTTTTCTTAGTCGGTGGAGCAATAAGAGATGAGTTATTGGGGATTCCTTTCAATGAAAAGGACTGGGTTGTTGTTAATTCATCTCATAAGGAAATGTTAAAACAAGGCTTTAAACAGGTCGGAAAAAACTTTCCGGTTTATTTGCATCCCGAAACAAAAGAAGAATATGCTTTAGCTAGAAAAGAAATAAAAATCGGAATGGGTCATAAAAATTTTTCTTTTAATACAAAATCTAACGTTTCACTTAATGAAGATTTAAAAAGAAGAGACATTACTATAAATGCTATTGCTAAGGATGAGTCTGGAAAATTATATGACCCTTTTGGAGGAATTAAAGACCTTAAAGACAGAAGGATTAGAATAGTTTCCAAAGCTTTTTCCGAAGATCCCTTGAGGCTTTTTAGAGTTGCAAGATTTAAATCAAAACTAGCTGATTTTAATTTCTCAATTTCCAGAGATTCTTTAAAGGTTTTAAAAAAAATGTCTTTAAACAATGAGATAAATTTTCTTTCTGGAGAAAGAATTTGGGATGAAACGCAAAAGGCTCTTAGTTACAAAAATTCTAGTAAATATTTTGCAACTCTAAAAAAAGTTGGAGCTCTCAAATACTTTGATGGAATTGAAAAGACCTACTCTAAAAATCTTAAGTTTCTTAAAGAAATGGATAATGAAACAAATATGATTATTGAAAAATGGGCAATAATTAATCTAAATTCAAATCACGCTGAAATTCTTGAAAGAAAGATTAGGGTTCCAAATAAAATTACAAATTTTAGAAAAACACTTAATGAACTATTTCAAATTATTAAAAAGAAAAATATTAATGAAAATGAATTTTTTTAGGAATGAATCATATTTATTAGATTCATTAGACTTACTTCAAAAATTAAAAATAATTTCTTCAAAAAAAAATAAAAATTGGAAATCTTTCTTGAAAGAACTTAAAAAAGTTAAAGTAAAAACATCCGGTCTTAGAGCAGAAGAAATTAAAGAAAAAATATTTAATAAAAGATTAAAAGCAATTCAGGATAAAAAAAATGATTTATAAAACTGCCTTAATTACTGGAGGAGCAATAAGAATTGGTAAAGATATATGTAAAAAACTGCATGAAAACGGTTACAACATCATTTGCCATTACAACAAATCAGAAAATGAAGCAAAAGACCTTAAATCCGAATTAAACAAATTAAGAAAAGGTAGTTGTGAGATTTTTAGCTTAGATCTTAATGATTTTGAACAAGTGAAAGAGCTGACAAGTAAGATAAATAATAATTCTAATTCTCTGGATCTTTTGGTAAATAATGCCTCATCTTTTTTTAAAACAGATGTGGAAAATCATAATGACTCAGACTGGGATGATCTTATTAACTCTAATTTACGAGGGCCGTTCTTGTTATCAAGGCACTGTAAAAAAATGCTTTCAGAATCTAAAGGATTAATTATTAATATATCTGATGCAATGGTTAATAGAGGAATGAAAAACTATGTTATTTACTCTATGGCAAAAGCAGGACTTGAAAATTTAACCAAAACTCTTGCGCGTGAGTTTGCTCCCGAAGTAAGAGTAAATGCCGTTGCCCCCGGCGCAATATTGTTACCTTCAGATGGCTCATCTGAAGAACAAGATCTGCTAAATGAAATTCCTTTAAATAGAATTGGAACAGAGAAAGATATTTCTGAAGCAGTGCTTGGGTTGACTAAATTTTCCTACGTGACCGGTCAGATTTTAAAAATTGATGGCGGCAGATCTTTAAATTGATGTATATTTACTTTTTTTAAGAAAAGCATGAATAGCAAATTCAAAGGGGAATATTCAGGTACAAAAATCGTATCAGAAAGACATGAGATTGATCAAAACAAGCTTCAAGAATTTCTCAATGACAAATTAGAAAACTTTGGAGATATAAAATCGATTGAAGAATTCGTTGGAGGGCAATCCAACCCTACTTACCTTTTAAAAACTCAAAGAGAATCTTATGTCTTAAGAAGAAAGCCTCCAGGGAAGCTTTTGAAATCCGCGCATGCAGTTGACAGAGAATACAAAGTAATTGCTGCCTTGAATAAAACAGATGTTCCGGTTCCAAAAGCCTATATACATTGCGAAGATGAATCAGTCATTGGAACAGAATTCTTCTTGATGAGTTTTGTAGATGGGGAAGTAATGTGGGAACCTCATATCCCTCAAGCATCCAATGAAGAAAGACAAAAGATCTATCATTCTATGAACGAAACGATTGCGATGTTACACAGTGTTGATCATGAAAGCATTGGGCTAGAAACTTTTGGAAAACCTGGAAATTATGTTGGTCGACAAGTTGCAAGATGGTCCAAACAATATGTTGCATCGGAAACGAGAGAAATAAAATCTATGAACAATCTTATGGAGTGGTTGCCAAAAAACCTCCCTACTGAAAAAGCAACAAAACTTGTTCATGGTGACTTTAGTTTAAGCAACGTCATGATTGACTTAAAAACTTTTAAAATTTGCGCAATACTGGATTGGGAGCTTTCTACGCTAGGAGATCCTGCCGCAGATTTTAGTTATCACTGCATTCAATATAAATTAAACCCCGTTTTATCGGATGAAAAACAATGCAAAGATTTGGGTATTCCTACTGAAATGGAATATTTAGAAATGTATGAAGAGAAAACTGGTTATCAAATCAAACCGGAGTGGAATTTGTACATGGGTTTTAATTTATTTAAGTTAGCAGCAATCAGTCAAGGAATTATGGGCAGAGTCAGAGACGGAACTGCAGCAGGTAAAAATGCTGACTCTTTTGGCGAAAATGCCGTTATCATGGCTGATGAAGCTTGGAAATTAATTAACGAGTGAGGTAAAAATGTCAAAAATAAAAATGCCAGTCGAAAAAAGTCACATCATGATGTTTGCGAGATCAATTGGAGATGCAAATCCTAAATATTATGAAGAAAAAGATGAAAACGTTATTGCACCTCCTACTTTTATTCAATCTAGTGCGCAATTTGATCCTGATTATTTTTTAAGACCAAAAATTGGTGGTGATAATTGGTTTGGATCTGGTAAAGAAGCTACTGGAATGAAATCATCGGGTTCTGGCTCTGGGGGTGGAGGAGCAGCAATGGGCCTTCATGCCGAACAACATTATGAATACCATCAACCTTTGAAAGTGGGCGATGTTATTACTGCTGAAGTTAAACCAGGAAAATCTTGGGAAAAAGAAAGCAAAAGAGCCGGGAAATTAAAATTTAGTGAAAGTGTTACCGAATACAGAAATCAAGATGGTGAGCTAATCATCACTGCAACTTCTGTTGGCGTGGTTACAGAAAAACCTGTAGAAAATTAGGAGAAGAATATGTTGAAGAAAAATGAAATTAAAGTTGGAGATACTTATTCTGAAAAGATCGTAGAAGATTTGAAGAGAACTCAAATTGTTCAATATGCTGGAGCATCTGGTGACTACAACCCTCTCCATTCCGATGATAAATTCACTAAAGAAATTGCCGGTTATCCAGGCGTCTTTGCTCATGGAATGTTGTCAATGGGAATGACAGGTAAGATGCTTACAAACTTCGTAGGTGACGGCACGCTTAAAAAATATGGCGTTCGTTTTACCAATCAAGTTTGGCCTGGAGATTCTTTAGAAAGTACTGCAACAATCATAGATATCAAAGAAGAGGATGGCGAAACCCTCGCTGAGATTGCTATTGAAACAAAGAATCAAGACGGTGCTACTGTTATTACTGGCTCTGCTACCGCAAAAGTAGGCTAGTAAATCAGTTTTATGAATAATCCTTCTATTCCAGAAGTCGGTGGCCGTAGTGCAAAATTTGCTCTAATTCTGCTAGTAATAGTCTATGTCTTTAATTTTATAGATAGACAAATCTTAACCATTCTCGCCGAAGATTTAAAAGCAGACTTAAATATCTCTGACAGTGACATTGGATTCTTGTATGGAACTGCTTTTGCAGTCTTCTACTCAGTGGTTGGAATCCCAATGGGTAAACTTGCTGATACTTGGAATAGAAAAAATTTAATAAGTTTGGGTTTGGCTTTTTGGAGCTTGATGACATTTTTATCAGGTACTGCAAAGTCTTTTTTATCATTATCAATTTATAGATTTGGTGTTGGTATTGGAGAATCCAGTGCGTCACCAGCATCTTACTCCCTTTTGTCAGACTATTTCTCACCGAAAGTTAGAGCAACCGTATTATCAATATACGCAAGTGGGCTCTACATAGGTTCTGGAATAGGTATATTCATTGGAGGGTTGATAGTAGATAACTGGAATGACGCTTTTCCAATAATATCTGAGGCTCCCTTTGGATTAAAAGGATGGCAAGTTGCTTTCATGGCGGTTGGCCTTCCAGGAATTTTACTTGCCCTTATAACTTGGCAGATAAAAGAGCCACCTAGAGGGTTAAGTGAAGGCTTAACGGAAACCAAAAAAGAGAATCCTCTCAAGGCGGCCTTTGGAGAACTAGTAGGATTAACTCCCATTGGATTGCTTCAAGCTGAAAATACACAAAAAGAATTATTAAGAAATTTTGCTTTGCTAATTTTTGTTTTATCAGCTGCCTATTGGTTGATTCAAACAACTGAAGATTATTTGCAATGGATTGCCTTTAGCATAGGTTTTTATATTGTTTGTAATTGGATCCAAGGACTAAGAATTAGAGATAAAGTTGCTTTTGAATTGATGTTTAAAAGCAAGGCACTTTTACTTGGTCTGTTAGCTTTTCCTTTTATTACTTTTGTCACCTATGCATTAGGTGCGTTTGGCCCCGCCTTTTACATAAGAAATTTCGGTATGACGGCCTCTGAAGTTGGTGTTATCTATGGCTTGATAACTGCTTTTGGATCCATGGTAGGAGTAATTGGGGGAGGTTTTGTTGGAGATAAACTAAGAGAAAAATACGTAAATGGAAAGCTATATTTGATAATGGCTTCTGCCCTAGGTACCGCAGTTACAGGTCTAGGATTTTTGTATTCACCAGAGGCCAATGTCTCTTTTGCATGGAAATTTTTCTATCATGTTTTTTCAACTGCCTGGTTAGGTTGTGCAGCATCAACAGTAACTGAGCTCGTTTTACCAAGGTTAAGAGCGGTGGCAAGTGCATTTTTTATTTTAATGCTCAGTATGGGTGGATTAGCTTTGGGCCCTTATCTGACAGGTATGTTGAGTGATATTTATACAATACAATTTCTTGCTGAAGGGATGAATAAACCAATGGCAGAAGCAATTGGATTAAAACAAGCTCTAGCTCAGTCTCTAGTGGTTTTATTAGTTCCAGTGGTTTTATTGGGTTTTGCTTGTAGATTTCTGAAAAAAGACGAAGAGAATCTTTTTGTCAAAGCGAGAAATCTAGGCGAAGCTATTTAACTTCTTTTTCCAAATCTCTGAGATTTTTTCTTGATGCTTCGGATGTATTAAGTCAGGGGCAATTTCTGCTAAAGGCTCCAATACAAATCTATATAGATCAATGTCTTTATGAGGTATGTCTTTTCCTAAAGCTTTGCCTACATATTTTCCGTATAGCAACAAATCAATATCTATTTCTCTATCAGAAAACTTTTCTGATCTATCTTCTCTGCCAATTTTTTTTTCGATGTCTTTCAGCTTAACAATTACCTCTTCTGCAGAATCTTCAGTTAAAAGACAGACTACTTGATTTAGAAAATCTTCACCTTCAAAGCCCTCTGATTTTGTTTTATAAGTTTTTGATTCTTTTTCTAATTGGTACTCCTGACTTAAAAGTTCTTTTGCTTTAATTAAATTTTCCTCTGGCTTGATGTTGCTACCAAGACTTAAATATATTTGTGGCATTATCTTGAGCGGAAAATTGTAAGCCCAACTTCTTTTGATCCTCGAAGAGCGCCGGGCTTGGATACAGACAGAGTAAGATTTAATACCTTTTCGTCTTGCATGATAATTTTTGAAATTTTTTCAGCAAGAGCTTCAATAAGCTGAAAAGATGACTTTTCTACAAATTTTATTATTTTCTTTGACGTGGTTTTATAGTCAAAAGTATCTTCTATATTGTCTGACTTAAAAGCTTTTTTGATATCAACTTCTACTTCGTAAGAAATTTTTATGAGTTGCTTAACCTCTCTTTCCCAGTCAAAGATTCCAATTATGGCTTCAATTTCTAAATCTTTTACAAAAATCTTATTGGACATTTTCTAAACTCCATCTCGGAGCAACTTCAATACTAAAATCTTTGGTCTGCTCTTTAATTTTTTGGAAACCTGCAAAGGCGATCATCAATCCATTATCGGTACAGTGTTTTTGATCTGGATAATAAAGATTTATGGTTCCTTTGTGCTTTTCCAGTTCCTCTCTTAGGTATTTGTTGGCAGCAACTCCACCGGATAAAACAAGTGATTGACTACGTTCAATTAAGCATGCCTTTATGGATTTTTTAACTAGACAATCTATTGCTGCATTTTGAAACTCAAAAGCAATATCGTTTACTGTATCCTCTGAAAGGTCTTCTTTTTCAGATAAATCCTTCACCTTATAAAGTACAGACGTTTTTAAGCCACTAAAACTAAAATTTAAGTCCTTAGAATCAATCATTGGTCGTGGAAAAGAAAAATTATGTTTTCCATTAGATAGCAAAGCTCTCTTTTCAATTTCTGGGCCGCCTGGGTAACCCAATTTCAATAATTTTGCAGTTTTATCAAAAGCCTCCCCCACAGCGTCATCTTTTGTTTGTCCAATGACTTTATATTTATTGGGTGATGAAACTTTAACTATTAAAGTATGTCCTCCTGAGACTAACAAGCTAATAAAAGGATAAGTTAAATCTTCTGCATCATATTTTGCCATTATCAAATGTGCTTCCATGTGATGTATGGGTATTACAGGAATATCCAGGGCATAAGATAAAGAATTTGCAAAGCCTGCTCCAACCATTAAAGGACCTCTTAAACCAGGGCCATTGGTGAAGGCAATTGCTTCTATTTCTTTCATTGAGATATTTGAATCTTTCATTTTATTTTTCAATAAAGGCAAGAGCCTATTAATGTGATCTCTAGCGGCTAGCTCAGGAACTACTCCTCCATACAAATCATGCTCTTCTGCCTGACTGTATAAAGCTTCAAATACAATATGATTGGCTTTAGCGTCATATAAGGCTATTCCAGTTTCATCGCACGAAGTCTCTATTCCTAATATTTTCATTTAAATTAAAAGTTATTTTGCAAAATATCTTAACTCTCTATAGAATTGCCAACCTAATATAAGTATGCCTATTATAAAGCTAAAAGATAATGAATCTTTCGATTCTGGACTCAGAAGATTTAAAAGATCTTGTGATAAAGCTGGAATCATTTCTGAAATAAGAAAAAGAGAATTTTACGAAAAACCTACCTCTGTTAGGAAAAGAAAAGCTGCAGCAGCAGTAAAAAGACAAGCGAAAAGAAGAAAGTTCGGCAAAATGCCGCCTTTAAGAGCAAGAGTCTAAATGTCTAAAGATCTTAAAAGCTTGATTAAAACTCAAGTCACAATTTCTATGAAAGATGGTGACAAGTTTAGAACTACTGTTTTGAGAATGATTATTGCGGATATTCAAAAAATTGAAATTGACGAAAAGTCAGATCTTGATGAACTTCAAATTACCTCAATTCTCGAAAAGATGATTAAACAAAGAAATGATGCTATCGAACAATTTGAACAAGCGAAAAGACAAGAATTGGCTGATAAAGAAAAACAAGAAATAGAAATCATTAAGGAATTTTTACCTGAACAAATGTCAGATGATGAGATTTCTGAATTAGTTTCTAAAATTATCTCTGAAGTTGGTGCCCAAGACATGAAAGATATGGGCAAAGTAATGGGGTCTCTAAAACCCTTGATCGCTGGTAAAGCAGATGCAGGTGTTGTTAGTCAATTAGTAAAAAAAGCTCTAAGTTAATTTTTTAACAGTCTCAACTATTGAAATCGTTTGTTGGTCTGCTTCAACATTTACAAAATCGCCTTTTTTCAGGAAAGATAAATTAGTTTTAGAAATAGTTTCTGGAATTATAGAAATTGTAAAAAAATTATTTGTTACATTAACAACCGTTAGGCTGATTCCATTTATAGAAACATATCCTTTTTTGAAAATGTATCCTTTCAAATTAGAGGGAATTTTGATTTTAAGAATTCTTTCTTTTTTATTCTCGAAACTTAATATTTCAGCAATATTATGAACATGCCCAGAGACAAAATGTCCTCCTACTTCATCACCGATCTTCAATGATCTCTCTAAATTAAATGGTATGGAAGAAAATTTCTCTGAGATGTTGGTTAATTTGATTGATTCATGTACAACATCAAATTCAATCAAGTTTTTTTTGAAATCAACTACCGTTAAACAAACACCATTGACTGCAACGCTATCGCCCTTCTTTAATTTTTTTGTGAAATTAGCAGGAACGGTGACTGATAACTTATACCCGTAATCCTTTTCTTCAAATTTTGCCTTCTTTGATAAAGCCTGAACTATTCCACTAAACATTTTTTATTTTTTAAGTTCCGAAATTTTTGCTATTGAATGTATTTTAATGCCTTGCTCAGCATAAAACTCCTGAAAGGTTTTATCTGAATCATAAGGCTCTTCTCTGTCCAAAGCTACTAATGCCCCGACAAAAGTCCCTCTGTTGCTTTCAATAATTTCTATTGAGTTCTTTATGGCAGTTCCAGCGGTTAAAACATCATCAATCAATAAAGCTTTCTTTCCTTCCAAATTTCCCATGATGATTCCTCCTTCGCCATGACTTTTCTCTTCCTTTCGGTCAAAAGCTAAAGGAATATTTTGTTTTGTTGCTTCAAAATATTTTGTTGCAACAACTGACGCCAAAGGAATGCCTTTGTATGCAGGGCCGAAAAATAAATCAAAATCTATCTTCAAGTCCAATATTTTAGACACATAGCAATCAGCTAAAAAAGAAAGCGATTCAGAATCAAAAAAAGCAGCAATATTAAAAAAATAATTGCTTTCCATGCCAGATTTCAGTTTAAAACTTCCAAACTTTAGTGCTTCTAATTCAATGGCTTTATCTAAAAAATCTTGCATATTGGTTTCAACGTTTCCATACTTTATCAATGCCTGAAAATCTCCACAAACTTTTTGTTATTTCCAGTCCTTCGGGAGGCGGCAAAACTTCTTTAATAAACAAGCTTTTCGAAGATTCAAGATCTGCAAACTTTGAAAAAAGCATTTCAGATACTTCAAGACAAAAACGTCAAGGAGATTTAGAAGGCAAAGATTATTATTTTTTATCCGAAAAAGATTTCAAAGATAAAATAAAAAAGGAAGAATATGTTGAATACGCAACTGTCTTTGGGAATTTCTATGGTACTTCAAAGAAAGAAATAATAACAAAATACAATAACTCAAACCTAATTTTAGAATTGGATTGGCAAGGTGCTTATGCTGTTAAAGAACTTTTTGATGATGCTCGGCTTATTTTTTTAGTTCCTCCGTCTCTAGACGATTTGAAGCAAAGACTCGTCACAAGAAATTTAGATTCTCCTGAATCTATAGAAAATAGACTTTCGGAAGCAAAAAAAGAAATCAGTAAGTCTGAAATCTATGATTTTTTGATTTTAAATGATGATTTCGATAAAGCCTTTGAGGATCTTTCACAAATTCTTTTTGAAGGTATTTCGCCTATAGATTTTAATTCAAGAGCATCTAAAGACTTGATTAAAAGATTAGTAGAATAATCAATAAAAATTAAGTAGAATCCATTTCCTCAAGAGGTTAATGCATGGCTAGAATTACTGTCGAAGATTGTTTAAAAAAAATCCCCAATAGATATGAAATGGTGAAACTTGCTGCAAAGCGAGTAAAGCAACTGGCTATAGATGGAAGAGAACCTACCATTGATCCTGAAGATGATAAACCCACGGTAATTGCTCTTAGAGAAATTGCTGCTGGTACCGTAACTCTCGAAAACATAGATAGCTTTAATTTTGATGCCTTTGAAGAGGAACTCTCTGATCAACTGACCTCTGACGACGAAGAAGGCATAGAATAACTTTTTTTTGGTAAACTCTCTTTGCTAATGGCAACAGAGACAAAAAACCTTAATAAACTCACCAAAAACCTTGGAAAGTATCTTGACCAAGATCAGCTTGAACAAGTAAAAAAGGCTTATTTTTTTGCCGCAAATGCTCATTCAGGTCAGTTTCGAGTGAGTGGAGATCCTTATGTATCGCACCCTCTTGCTGTAGCAGAAATACTAGGAAAATTAAAAATGGATCAAGACTGTCTGTCTGCTGCAATGCTTCATGATGTTATTGAAGATTCAGGTATTCCCAAGACTTTTTTAAAGAAGGAATTTAATAAAGAAGTTGCTAACTTAGTTGATGGAGTTAGCAAGCTGGATAAAGTTGAATTAACCTCAAAAAAAGACATGCAAGCCGAAAGCTTTCAAAAAATGGTTCTTGCAATGTCGGAAGACATAAGGGTCATTGTTGTAAAACTTGCAGATAGATTGCACAACATGAGAACAATAAAATTCCTAAATAAAGAAAAAAAATTAAGAATAGCTAATGAAACCCTTGAAATTTATGCGCCAATCGCTCACAGATTAGGAATGCATCAAATTTATAGGGAACTTGAAGATTTGGCCTTTGAAATTTTATATCCTCTGAGGTTTAGAGTTATCGAGGAAGCTGTAAAAAATAACACCAGAGGAAGAAAAAGGATTCTAAAAAAAGTTGAAACTTCCATAAGTCAAAAATTGCAAGAGCAAGACTTGGATTGTGCTATTTCCAGTAGAAGAAAGCATTTTTATGGTATTTATAAAAAAATGAAAAGACAGTCCAAAACTTTAAATGAAGTTTTGGATGTTTATGCTCTGAAAATCACCACTTCAAATGCTATGGATTGTTATAAGGCTCTAGGTGTAATACATAATGCCTTTAATCCCATCGAAGGAAGATTCAAGGACTATATAGCCATACCAAAATCTAATTCTTATCAATCACTGCATACCGGAATAATGACTTTTGAAGGACTGCCTGTAGAAATTCAGATTAGAACCAGTGAAATGGATGAATTGGCCGAGTTTGGAATAGCGGCACATTGGGTTTATAAATCTGGTGAAAAGGATAACCCAGTTCAAGCCAGAGCGAGAAGGTGGGTTAATGGCTTAATGGAAATCAATGCTCGCTCAGAAGATGCCTCAGATTTTGTAGAAGTAATCAAAACAGGATTAGTATCCAATGAAGTTTACGTTTTTACCCCTCAAGGAGATATCATCGATTTGCCTAAAGATTCAACGCCGATAGATTTCGCCTTCGCTTTGCATTCAGATATTGGCCTGCATTGCAGCGGTTGTAGAATTAATAAGAACCTTGCTCCACTGAGTGTTCCCTTAGAAAGCGGTCAGACAGTAGAAATTATTACAGACAAAGTTCCGCAAACAAATCCAAGCTGGCTGGATTTCATCAGAACGTCTAGAGCAAGATCAGCTATTCGCCATAATTTAAAGAATCTCAAAGAGTCAGAATCAAGAAAATTTGGAAAACGGCTTTTAGAACAATCTTTATTTCCTCATCAAACAAAACTAAGAGATGTGCCAAAAAATAAAATGAAAAAACTCCTTACCTCTTTGAACTACAAAAGTGTGAGAGAACTTCTTGAAAGTATTGGTTCAGGAAAAAGATCCAGTCTGGTTGTTGCCCATCAAATCATGCAATTTCTCGACGAGAAAGAAAATGAAGAAATTCAATTTTCTAACTTACAAATTACAGGCGCGGAGGGTTTGGTAGTAACTTATTCAAGTTGCTGTCGTCCTATTCCTGGAGATCATGTAATTGCACACTTTTCAACAAGCAGGGGTATTGTTATCCACCAAGAAAGATGTAAAAACATCTTACCAATTCGTCATGACCCTGCCATGTGTTCTCCGGTACAGTGGGAAGATACTTTATCAGGAGACTTTTCAGTAGAGATAAAAATTGTTGCAGAAGATAAAGCTGGAATACTGGCTGAAGTTTCAGCAGTAATCGCAGAGTACTCAACTAACATTGAAAGTATAAAAAGTGATCCTCCTGCTGGAAACAAGGTGGACCTCTATATTCTGCTCGCAGTAACGGATAGGGATCATTTGGCAAAAATATTAAGAAGATTGCGTCGAAAAGACTTTGTCATATCAGCTACAAGAATACATAGCTGGGAACAAAGAAATGCTACCCTTCCTTTTATTGAAGAGAAACTAAGTGAAGATAATTGAAACGGAGAATGCTCCAAAGGCCATTGGGACCTACTCCCAGGGAGTGAAGGTTAATGGCTTTTTATTTATTTCAGGTCAGATACCCTTAGACCCTTCAACGATGGAATTGGTTGAAGGAATTGAAAATCAAATCAATCAAGTTTTTGAAAATATCAATCAAATTTTAAAAGCCGATGGAATGGATTTTTCTAATGTCGTTAAACTTTCTGTATTGCTCGAAGACTTAAGTCACTTTGAAAAAGTAAATGAAATAATGGCCAGCATATTTTCAAAACCCTACCCCGCAAGGGCTGCGTATGAAGTATCAAAATTACCAAAAGGAAGTTCAGTAGAAATCGAAACCATTGCTTATAAAGAGTGAAAAGCAAATCGCTTCAAAAAAACATCACAGAAATAAAAGGGGTTGGTCCCAAAGTTAAAGAAGAACTTAATAAAATTGGTATTAACCATATCCAAGACGCTCTTTTTTTATTACCTAAGAAATACGAAAATCGAACGAAATTAACTTCCATAAAAGATTTAACTCCAGGAGAGGCGTTTCAATTTGAGGGTGAAATTCTTGAAAGCAAGACCATATTTCCAGGAAGAAGGTCTTTTATGGCAAGAATATCTGACGGCACAGGATTCTTACAAATTAGGTTATTCTATTTTTCATTTGCTCAAGCTAAAGCTTTTAAAGTTGGTCTGCATGTTAGAGGCTATGGTGTTATTAGGACCAATGGTTCTTTGCTTCAAGTGTTTCATCCAAGCTATAAAATCTTTGCATCATCCAAACGTCCTATATTAGATAATACCCTTACTCCAATTTATTCTCTCGGTTCTACTAAACTGACTCAATTTAGAGCAAGAAACATAATTAAAGAATGTTTAAAAGAAATTGAGGAACTAAATCTCAACGAAAAGGAGATTGATTCAATATTTAAACAACAAAAAATAAGCACTTTATCTGTTAAAGATGCCCTGCTGAAAATTCATAGTCCTTCTGTTGAAGATGACATTATTAAAATCAATAGTTATAAGCACGAGGCTCAAGAACGTTTAATAGTCGAAGAATTAGCTACGA
This sequence comes from uncultured SAR86 cluster bacterium, assembly GCA_902540995.1. Lineage (GTDB taxonomy): Bacteria > Pseudomonadota > Gammaproteobacteria > Magnimaribacterales > AG-339-G14 > MEDG-81. Next base: position 82,607 of record CACBOY010000003.1, on the reverse strand, counting down.
ATCTAATTGGAGTCAAGATCGCCTCCGAGAAAATAAACAAGCTCAAAGCAAAACAAATGCCAATTTCTAACGAAGAAGTAGCTTTATTCAAAGAAAATTTACCATTCAAATTAACTAATGCTCAAGAAAGAACAATCAAAGAAATTTCAGACGATATATCTCTTACCAAGCCTATGAGGAGATTGGTCCAAGGTGATGTGGGATCGGGGAAAACAGTAGTAGCAGCTGTAAGCATGTATATCTCTGCAAAAAATAATTCTCAATCTGTTCTGCTTTGTCCCACAGAGGTTTTGGCTGAACAACATTTCAAAAACTTTTCAGCATGGTTTAAAAACTCAAATATAAAAATTGAATTATTAACCGGGAAAATGCCTGTTTCAAAAAGAAGGGGAATCTATCAGGACTTAGAAGATGGCGTAATTGATATTTTGATTGGTACGCATGCAGTCTTTCAAGATAAAGTGAAAATGAAAAATCTTGGTCTTGTGGTAGTCGATGAACAACAAAGGTTTGGTGTAAAACAAAGATTTGATTTGGTTAAGAAAAGTTCCGACCAAATAATGCCACACCAATTATTCATGACTGCTACGCCCATACCAAGAACCTTAGCAATGACAATTTTTGCTGATCTGGAAACTTCGAAAATTGATGAATTGCCACCAGGTAGAAAACCAGTAGAAACTTTGGTTTACAGCGATAAGAAGAAAGACGAAATAGTAAAAAGATTAGAGACCGTATGTAAATCAGGTAATCAAGTTTTTTGGCTTTGTACTATGATTGAAGAATCTGAAAATCTAGATGTTCAAGCAGCTGATGAAGCCAAAGAATGGATTAAGGAAAATACCAATGGTTTAAATATTGGCCTTGTGCATAGCAAACTTTCAAAAGATCAAAGAGATAAGGCAATAGAGAATTTCAGAAGTGGAAAAACCGATGTATTGGTTTGTACGACTGTTATTGAAGTTGGCATGGATGTCCCTAATGCTAGTTTGATGGTCATTGAAAATGCCGAAAGACTGGGTTTGAGTCAATTACACCAATTAAGGGGAAGAGTCGGAAGGAAAGCTGATTTAGATGCTTATTGTGTTTTGATTTATCACGGAGAGATTGGTGAAATTGCCAAGGCCAGACTCGAAGCGATGAAATCGACAAATGATGGATTTGAAATCTCAGAGATTGATATGAAGCTTAGAGGCACCGGAGAAATTTTAGGCACCAAACAATCTGGAGGAATAGAACTTAGGATCTCAGATTTATCTAGAGATGCTCATTTAATAAAAAAAGCAGAAAAACTGGTAGAAGGTTTAAATCAAAAAGATGAGGAGATATCTAAAATTCTTCTTGATAGGTGGCTAGGCGATAAACAAAATTTGATTATCGCCCAGTAAGAAAAATTTATAGCAATGGGGAAATAACTAAACTCACTATTGCCATTACGTTAATAAGAATATTCATTGAAGGTCCTGAAGTGTCTTTAAATGGATCTCCTACAGTATCTCCAACAACGGCTGCCGAATGAGTATCGGTACCCTTCCCTCCAAGGTTTCCTTTTTCGATATATTTTTTTGCGTTATCCCAAGCTCCACCGGCATTAGCCATCATCAAAGCCATCGCAACACATCCGATTAGTCCGCCGCCAAGCATACCGCCCAAAGATTCTGCACCTAAACCAAAACCTACTACAGCAGGCGCACCTACTGCAATAACGCCTGGAATGAGCATTCTTTTCAAAGCTGCTGAAGTCGCAATATCAACACACTTCGCAGTATCTGGTTCTGCATTTCCTTCAAGTAATCCTGGAATTTCCCTGAACTGTCTTCTGATTTCATTGATCATTTCAAAGGCAGCGTCTCCTACTGCAGTCATTGTGATTGAAGAAATTAAGAAAGGAATTGAGATACCAATGAACATTCCTACTAAAACGCGAGGATCTGAAAGAAGCAGTTCAAACTCTCCTTTATTATGAGCAACGGTTTCTACGAAGGCAGCAATAATCGCCAAAGCTGCTAAGGCAGCTGCACCAATTGCAAAACCCTTTCCTATAGCTGCAGTTGAGTTTCCAACTTCATCCAAACCGTCTGTGATTTCTCTGGTCTCAGGACCCATACCAGCCATTTCTGCTATACCACCAGCATTGTCTGCAACAGGTCCATAGGCATCTATGGCCATGGTTATCCCAACAGTAGCAAGCATTCCTACGGCAGCTATGCCAACTCCGTATAGACCAGTCAAACTTGTTGATATCCAAATTATTGTTGCAAGCACGAGAATTGGAAGAACAACAGATTGCATGCCAACAGCTAATCCAGTGATCATTACAGTTGCTGGGCCAGTCTCTCCTGATTTTGCAATCTGTCTAATTGGACTACTTCCCGTGTAATACTCGGTAATTAATCCAATGAGAACTCCTCCCACTGCGCCAGTGAGAACAGCAAGCCAAATATTAACAAAACCTTCTCCAATGAATAATTGGATTAGAAAATATGCGGCTATGATAAATAAAACTGCGGATCCTATGGTGCCTGTTCGTAAGGCAGCATCAGGAGACATAGAAGAGAATGCTTTGACAATAATTATTCCCAGGACTGAAGCTATCAACCCAACAGAAGCAAGCGCAAGAGGTAAAAGCATCATTCCAGAATCATCTAATGTTGATGCAATAGCAATTGAGGCAATCATCGCTCCGCAATAAGATTCAAAAATATCAGAACCCATTCCAGCAACATCGCCGACATTGTCTCCAACGTTATCAGCAATTACACCTGGGTTTCTTGGATCGTCTTCAGGAATTCCTGCCTCAACCTTACCCACTAAATCAGCACCAACATCAGCACTTTTGGTATAAATTCCACCACCGACTCTTGAGAATAACGCTACACAGGAGGCACCCATTCCAAATCCTTCGATAGCTCTAGCAGTTGCTGGATCTCCTCCAAAATAAAAATACAATCCTCCCAAACCAACTAGTCCTAAAGAAGCAACGCACAAACCCATGATAGATCCACCATAAAAGGCAATTGAAAGAGCTACTTTTGAGCCTTTTTCCGCTGCAGCGGTTGCTGTTCTGGAATTTGCTTTCGTTGCAGAAAACATACCCAGCCAACCTGCTAAAGAGGAAGAAAGAGCTCCTGCTGTTACTGCAAGAGCAGTATTAAAACCAAGGGCAAAATATGATAATGCGATTAAAACTAAAACAAAGAAAAATAAATACGTATATTCTCGGCGCATAAAGACCATCGCCCCTAAGTGTATTTGGTCAGCAATTTTTTTTACTTTTTCAGAACCTTCGTCATAACTGACAACAATAAAGTAAATAACTAAAGCAATTAACAAACCGAAAAGGCCGAAAATTGGCGGCATAGAAATGTAAGTTTCCATAAGTGACTCTCCCGAGAATAAAAACGCTAATTTACCAGATTAGTAACTATTTTTTAACTAATAAAATCTTTTCTTGAGAGCTGATTTTCTGAATTTGCAACAATGCAAGAGATAGTGGCATCTCCTGATACATTTACCGCTGTTCTTAACATATCTAACAATCTATCAACGCCAATGATTAAAGCGATTCCTTCAACTGGCAAACCTACCTGTTGAAGAACCATGGCTAACATGATGAGTCCTACTCCAGGAACTCCAGCAGTTCCGATTGAAGCTAAAGTTGCTGTGATAATAACCATTAAATATTCCATCATGCTCAAATCAACTTGATACACCTGAGCAATGAATACCGTTGCAACACCCTGCATGATTGCAGTGCCATCCATGTTTATGGTTGTGCCCAAAGGAATACAAAAGGAACTTACAGACTTATCGACGCCGAGCTTTTCTTCTACAGTTTTCAAAGTTACCGGCATGGTTGCACTGCTTGAAGATGTGCTGAAAGCAAAAATAATTGCTTCTCTCATTTTTGAGAAGAAAACAAAAGGATTAATTTTTGCTAACGAAGTTAGTAATAAGCTATAAGTAAAAACAGCATGAAATATTAAGACTCCCACAACAATTAAAAAGTAGTTAATCAAAGTAAAAATAATTGATATTCCCAAAGACGAAAAAGTTGAAAATATCAAACAAAATACTCCAACTGGGGAAAGCCAAATTACAAAATTAACAATGTTTAAGATAATCTCATTTAAATCAATGAAGAAAGATCTTACTTTAGAAGTCTCGTTTGAAATTTTATTAACACCATAGCCAAATAACATAGCAAATATGATGATCTGAATCATATTACCCGCTGCCATAGCTTCAATTGGATTACTGGGAAATAAATTTACAAAAGTATCTTTTAGAGATGGAATAGCATCTTGTTCAAAAGTCGAATCACTTACCATGCTGACACCATTTGCCATTTCAAAGAAAGAACTCACAAATAAAGCGCTAATGATTGCCAATGCAGTAGTGAACAAATAAAGTGCAATTGCTTTAGAGCTGATAGACAAGAGTTGCTTATCAGAAGTTAAGTTTGAAACCCCCACAACCAAAGATACAAAAACCAGCGGAACAACCAGTAATTTAAGAAGAGAAAGAAAAATACTTCCTAGAGCATCAATAAATTCTGAAAAGAAATTTAAAAAACTTGGTAAATTATCTTGAAAGACAGAATTGGAAATACTTCCTAAAATTATTCCGAGAAGCATCCCTAGCAGGATTTTTGCGGTTAAAGACATTTGAGATTAGTAGCTTTTTCCACCCTCTAAAGGAACCATCTCAAAATCTTCTTTTCCAACTCCGCAGTCAGGACAAACCCAGTCAAAAGGAACATCTTCCCATTTTGTTCCAGGTTCAATGCCGTCTTCAGGCCAACCTTCTGCTTCATCGTAAATCAATCCGCAGACAATGCATTCCCACTTAATGTATTCTTCCATAATTAAATAAGTTTAATATCTTTATGAGATTTGGATTATATTCATGTTGGGCGTTTTAAAAAACTATTTTTTCCTTCTAAGACTAGATAAACCGATTGGTGTGTATCTGCTGTTGTGGCCGTCTTTAGCCGCAGTATGGCTTGCCTCTGAAGGCAATCCAGAGCTTTTAATAGTTATAATTTTTTGTCTTGGCAGTTTTTTTATGAGATCCGCAGGAGTAATCATCAATGATTACTTTGATCAAGATATCGATAGAAAGGTATTGAGAACATTTAATAGGCCTATAGCTAATTATTCTGTCTCCAATAAAGAAGCCCTTATTTTGTTTTTAATGTTGATGATTTTTTCATCAAGTTTGCTTATTTTTTTAAATCTCAAAAGTTTATATATAGCTTTATTCTGCATTCTATTAATTTCCACCTATCCTCTGATGAAAAGATTTTTACCAATTCCTCAGCTTTACTTGGGAATTTGTTATTCCATGGGAATATTTATGGCTTATGCATTCTATCAAGGTGTATTTCCTTTAAATTGTTGGCTATTGTTTTTTGGAAACATTTTTTGGGTACTTGCCTACGATACAGTTTACGCATTGTCAGACAGACAAGATGATTTGTTAATCAACGTAAAAAGCTCAGCAATTTATTTTCAAGGTAAAGAAAAGTTAGTTTTATGGATAAGTTATTTTTTACTTATAACTTTTCTTCTTTTAATAGGAATTTTTAATTCCTTTTCTTTATTATATTTTCTTGCAGTATCAGCAAATATTTTATTGATTCTCTATTTGATGATCGCTACTAATTTTGACAAACCCTCGGATTGTTCGAAATTTTTTAGAAAAAACCATTGGCTGGGGATCGGAATATTTTTAAGCTTTGTTGCTGCTTTTATATAAATGAAGGAAATTAAATTTAACAATTCAATAAGCTCGATAGATAAAGAAAACTGGAACAAACTAATTCCAGATAACGATTACCCTTTTTTAAAATATGAATTTCTTGAGCTGCTTGAAAAAACAAATTGTGTCGGAAAAAATACTGGTTGGCATCCTGCACACATCTCTATAGAAGAGAATTCCGAGATCTTAGGGGCAATGCCACTCTACATTAAAACAGATTCCTCTGGTGAGTTTGTTTTTGACTACTCTTGGGCAAACGCTTTTTATCAACATGGCTTGGATTATTACCCTAAATTGGTCTCTTCCATACCCTTTACCCCTGCTACCGGTCCAAGAATTCTTCATCAAGATAATGAATCCGCTGATCAAATATTTTCTCTGATTCTTTCTGGTGTAAAAAAGCTTAGCGAGGAAAATAATATATCTTCTTGGCATGTCTTGTTTCCAGAAGAAAAGGACTTAGGAGTCTTTTCTGAGAAATCTCTCAGTGTAAGGAAAAATGCTCAATTTATTTGGTTCAATGAAGACTTTAATACATTCGATGACTTCGTTGACACCTTCAGATCTAGACATCGAAAAAATGTAAAAAAAGAAAGAGAAAAAGTTTTAAACCAGGGTATAGACATACAAACTTTCTCAGGAACTGATTTAAACCAGGAGTTAATGATGCAGTTTTATGAATTTTACTTATCTACAAATTTAAAACGCAGTGGGCATTTTGGATATCTTACAAAAGAATTTTTTGAAGGATGCCTTGATACGATAAATGAAAATATCGTTCTTGTGCTTGCAAAAGATACAAACAGTGATTCCCTGGTTGGAGGATCAATGTTTTTTAAAGATAAGGAAAATTTATATGGACGTTATTGGGGCTGCTCAGCTGAATATGATTGCTTACATTTTGAATGCTGTTATTACCAAGGAATAGAATTTGCTATCAAAAATAAACTCAATAAGTTTGACCCTGGCGTTCAAGGTGAACATAAAATTAAAAGAGGCTTTAAGCCGACAATTACATATTCTGCACATTGGATTTCTGAACCCAACTTCAAAGATGCGATAGAAAATTTTGTGAATAACGAAGAACAACATATAAATGCCTATGTCAAAGCAACCAGCAAATATCTCCCTTTCAAAAGTATTTAAAGATCATAAATCAAAAAAAAAGATTTTTTATTTGGTTAGCAAGGATAAAGATTTGATAGATTTGTTCATCAATTTTTCTAATTTTGGGGAATATAAAAGAGACAAAGGTTTTAAAGGAATTTTGCAATTGATAATTGAGCAACAGCTCTCTGTTGCATCAGCAAATGCAATATATAAAAAACTAAAGGGGAAAATGCAAAATATTTCTCCAGAATCTTTTTTAAAATTAAAAAAATCAGATCTAAAAAATTGTGGCTTAAGCAAACAAAAAATTAATTACTTAACCGAGTTGGCAAAAAAATGTGAAAAAAAGGAAATAAATTTTAGAAAAATTCATAAAATGGATGATGAAAATCTAGTACAAGAAATCACTAAAATTAAAGGTATTGGTCCATGGACAGCTCAATGTTACATGCTTGCTTCATTAAATCGAGATGATGTATGGCCAGTTGCGGATTTAGGTTTAATGGAAGCAGTGAAACGAATAAAAAAACTCAAAGAGAGGCCTTCAGAAGAAGATATGGAAAAAATTTCTCAAATTTGGAGGCCTTATAGAAGTACTGTAGCTAATGTGCTATGGGCATCTTATGACTAAATTTTAAAATGAATAAAATCTCTATAGACTGGATAAATGTTTAAAACCTATCGAAACTTAAAAAGCTTGCATAGCTTTTATGAGCAGAATTTTGTTTTGATAAATAAACTCTCTGGCGAGCTCGATAAACATAATAAATTCTCTTTTCAAGTTGGAAATCTTGAAATCAAAAGCAAGGTAAGCATTTCAAAGAAAGAGCTGTCAAAATTTACAGACGAATTAAAATTTCAAATCAAAGATGTTACCGGAATAAAAGATATTGTTATCAAATGCAGAATTTACAAAGAAGCTAAAATGATGGAAGTGATTGAATTTCAAAATTTTCATAAAGATTTGTTGTCTATTTTTAAATTAAAAAAAATGAATTTCGAAAAGGACGAACGTCTTCAGTGGAATCTTTTTATGAATCAATTTTTGAATTATTCTATTCTTCATGGAAGAGCAATTGAAGATTATTTACCTTCACGGGTTCAATAGTTCAGCAGAATCAAAAAAGTCAAAAATTTTAGATTCTTACTTAGAAAAAGAAAAACTAATTAATCTAGAATCTCCTAACCTAAATAACTCTCCTAAAAAAGCAATCTTTCAAATAGAAAAAATAATTAGAGAAAGTTCAAGTAGGGTTTGTTTAGTAGGAAGTTCTCTCGGAGGGCTTTATGCAACTTTTGTTGCAGATAAATACAATCTTAAATCAGTGACCCTAAATCCAGTTGTGACAAATCACATCTCTGGAATGAGAGATCTAGTGGGTTCACATAAAAACTTTCACTCGGACGAAGAATATGAATTTACATTGAAAGACTACTTTGATTTACAAAAATTAGGATTAGAAAAACTTAAGAAGCCTTTAAATCACTTCTGTTTAATTAAGATGTCTGATGAAGTTTTGGATCACAATATAACTTTCGCATTTTTTTCAAAATCTTATGTGCTAAGTGAAAAAGGAGGAAATCATAGTTATGATGACTTTTTTGAAAAAATTCCTTTGATTTTAGACTATTTGTACTAAAATAGTGCAAAGTAAGCTCTAAATCAAGTCAAAAAATGCACTATTTTATAGCAATTAGTTTGTTAATATTTTCATCTAATTTTATTTATACGGAGAATATAATGTCAGATTTTAAAACGTACGAATATATTTGGCTAGACGGATACACTCCCGAAGCAAATATGCGAAGTAAAGTAAAAGCTACTGATGAAGATACAGCACCAGACTGGTCTTTTGATGGTTCATCAACACTACAAGCAGAAGGAGGAAGTTCAGATTGTCTTCTCTTGCCTGTGCAAACTTACGAAAACCCCAATGGGCATGACTTAGTAATGACTCAGGTACAGGCAGCGGATCATACTACTCACCCTTCAAATTTTAGAGCTGCAGCAGCAGAAGTTGTTACAGATGAATGGTGGTTTGGATTCGAACAAGAATTTTTCTTCACCGATGCTAAGACAGGAGAGCCACTTGGTTGGGAAGATGGAACTCCCAGAGAACAAGGTGAGTATTACTGTGGTGTAGGAGCTAGTAATGTTGTGGGCAGAGAAATTTCAGATGCTCATTTACATGCTTGTCTTGATCTTGGAATTACTTTAACAGGAACTAATGCTGAGGTTGCCTTAGGACAATGGGAGTACCAGTGTTTTGGAAAAGGTATTAAAGCTGCTGATGACCTTTGGATAAGCAGATATCTTTTATTCAAAATTGCCGAAGAATTTGGTGTCGGTGTGAATATTCATCCAAAGCCTAAGACTGGGGACTGGAATGGTTCAGGTATGCACACAAACTTTTCTAATGAAGAAATGAGATCAAAGGGTTCAAAGGAATTATTTGAAGGAATGTGTGAAAAACTTGGAAAGGTTCACGAAGAGGGAATAGCTTCATATGGTTCAGACAATGATATGAGGTTAACAGGATTACACGAAACTCAAAAAATCACAGAATTTTCATATGGTGTAAGTGATAGAGGAGCTAGTATAAGAATTCCGGTTTATACGGTTGAACATGACTGGAATGGATATCTAGAAGATAGAAGACCTGCTTCAAATGCAGATCCATATAAAATTTTGGCACACATTGTAGGTACTCTTACTAAATAAGTCCCAAAAGTGTAAAGATGTATGAGACCAAAGGAATAACTCTTTCAAAAGAAGGTAAGAGTTTATTCCTAGGTCTCAGCATTTCTTGTTCCATAAATTTAAATTTAATGGTTTTCAGACATGATTTTTTTTGAAAATATCTTAGATGAGTTATCAGCAAAAATTCTTGTTACTGACGATAACTTGGATGTCCTATTTCTTAATAAATCAGCTGAAGACTATCTGTGTGCAACTCTTGAGGAATCAAAAGGAAAAAACATAGACAAAGTTTTTAAAGAAAAAATTAGTAATGAATTGGAACTCCAAGAGATTTTAGAGAATAAAAAGTCCCTAAAACGTCACATTACAACAATTTTTTTAAAAGACAATCTTCAAAAAAAAGCTTCTTTCACTGCTTCCTACTTTGCTAATGAAGAATTCAAAGGAATTATTTTTGAATTTTTTGATAATTCTAAGCCAGAATCTTTAGCTGATAAAATGAAGAAAAGAACTGCAGCATCGGTAACTCAAGCCTTCTCAAGGGGACTTGCGCACGAAATCAAAAATCCATTGAGCGGTATTCGTGGTGCAGCTCAGTTACTGGCTCAAAAAATTGAAGATCCAAAGAAAAATAAATTAGCAAATATTATTCTCAAGGAGTCTGACAGACTTGCAGGCATCGTAAATAAGGTTTCTGATAATGGTTTTAAGCTAGAACAGACTTTTCAAAACATTCATACCATCCTGGAAAAGATTCCCGCCTTTGTGAAAAACATTGAAAATCAAAGGGTCCAAATTGTTAAGGATTATGATCCTAGTTTGCCTCTAATTGAAATCGACAATGCTCTTATTTCTCAAGTATTTTTTAACTTAGCGACCAATTCTATTGAAGCGTTTAAAAAAAATAATTCTTCAGGAAAAATTACCATTAGAAGTAGAGTTGCTTATGAAGTCTTCATTAACAACAAAAAATATAATACCGCCTGCCAAGTAGAATTTATTGATAATGGTCCGGGCATTCCAGATGACATTATTGATTCTGTTTTCTTCCCTTTAGTTTCATCAAAAGAAATTGCTTCAGGATTAGGCTTGTCCATTGTTAAAGGAATCATCAATCAGCACCATGGATCTATTGATTGCTCTAGTGATGAAACAGGAACAAAATTCACAATTCTCTTACCTATTTCAGAAACAAACTTTGAAAAGACAAAAGCAAGCGAAGGTATAAATGGCTAAAAACAAAAAAATCTGGATTGCCGATGACGATGAATCAATCAGATTTGTTCTGGAATCGGGATTATCAGAGGCTGGTTTTAACGTTTCAACTTTTGAAGATGGCAACGAAGTAGTCAATAAGCTGGACATTGAATCGCCGCACTTATTGCTTACCGATCTGAAGATGCCGGGTAGAGATGGTATGGATCTATTAGAAACTTTTCGTAATGAGCATCAAAAAATACCAATCATTATCATGACTGCTCACTCCGATTTAGATACTACTGTAGAGGCTTTCGAAGCAGGAGCTTGGGATTACATAGCCAAACCTTTCGATTTGAATACAGCAATAGAAAAAATCAATAAGGCTATCTCTGAAAAGAAAAATGTTCAAAAGAAACTTACAGAAAAAGAAGAGATAAGCCTCAGGGCAGGAAAGATTCTTGGAAAGTCACCTGCTATGCAAGATCTTTTTAATTCCATAGGGAAATTGTCTCACTCTGACAGCACAGTATTATTGGTTGGTGAGTCAGGGACCGGAAAAGAATTAGTTTCTCAAGCAATTTTTGAGCACTCAGATAGATCCACTAAAAAGCTTATTTCGCTTAATGTAGCTGATATACCCGTTGAGCTATTAGAGTCTGAATTATTCGGTCACGAAAAAGGGGCATTCAAAGGTGCCGGTGATCAGAGGATAGGTAGATTTGAGCAAGCTGATAAAGGAACTTTATTTTTAGACGAAGTTGGAGATATGCCTCTAGAAACTCAAACTAGATTAATAAGAGTTTTATCAAGTGGTGAATTTTATAGAATTGGGGGAAACAGCCCTATTAAAGTTGATGTCAGGATTATTGCTGCTACAAACCAAAATCTCGAAGAAAAAGTTAAAAATAGATCATTTCGAGAAGATCTTTATCACAGACTTAATGTTATCAAAATAAATTTACCACCTTTGAGAGATAGAAAAGAAGATATTCTTTTATTAACCAGTTATTTTTTGAAGAAATTTTCTGAAGAAGCAAAAATAAAAGTTAAAGTCCTCAGTAAAGAAGTTGAAGAGTTATTTGAAAATTTAATCTGGCCTGGAAATGTTTTGCAGTTACAAAATGTTTGCCAGTCACTAACCTTATTATCCTCTGGTCAAGAGATTTCGATAAGTGATATTCCCAAAGACCTTTCTTTACAGCGTAAAGGCCCTGAAATGAGTTGGAGCGATATGCTTGAGTCATGGGCATCAAAAAAACTTCTTAAAGGTGATGATCATATTCTCAATAGCGCTACCCCGATATTTGAAGGAACCATGATTAAAGCGGCACTGAAAGTAACAAAAGGTAAAAAAAGTGAAGCAGCTAAGTTATTGGGCTGGGGAAGAAATACTTTAGCTCGAAAGATTACTGAACTAGATCTTTAATTTACTAAAGGTAATTTTTCCGAAACCCAATTATTTATTCCGCCCTTTAAAACGAAAACACTTATTTCTTCTTTTTTTAGATCTGAAGCCATGCGAGATGAATTTGTCCCATTCTGACAAACCAATATTACTGGTTTGCCATCAGCTCTCGCTATTTCCTTCTTACAAACTTCTAAATCAGGACCGACATGTCTTGCTTGACTAATTTTTCCTTCATCGAATTCTTTTTGAGATCTAATATCAATAACGAGAGCATTTTTTTTATTGATCAAGACAACTCCCTTATGAGGTTCTAAATTTATTGCTTTTGAAATCCTATCCAACAAGTAAAGAGCAAATAATGAAAAGATCAAAGGAATAACGATAAACCAATTGTCGATTAAAAATTCAATAAAATATGGCATAAGCGCGATATGATAAACGTAAAACTGATTTGACACTATGAATTCGGAAGAAAATTTTTCTCACTTAGTTCTTGTAAGGCATGGACAAAGTGAGTGGAATGCAAAGAATCTCTTTACGGGTTGGAAAAATCCTGGCCTCACAGAAAAAGGTTTGGAAGAGGCAAAAATCACAGGAGAAAAAATAAAAGAACAAAACATTGTTTTTGATATCCACTTTACCTCGGAACTAAAAAGGGCTCAGTTAACAGGAGAAATAATTCTTTCTGAAATAGAACAAGAATCTTTAGAGACAGTAAAAAATATCGCTTTAAATGAAAGAGACTACGGCGAATTGTCTGGGCTTAATAAAGACGAATCCAGAGAAAAATGGGGAGAGGAACAGATTCACATTTGGAGAAGATCTTTTGATCAGCCTCCACCAGGTGGAGAAAGTTTAAAAGATACTGCCGATAGAGTTATTCCGTATTTTGAGAAAGTTATAGAGCCCTTTCTTAATGAAAAGAAAAATGTATTGATATGTGCTCATGGAAATTCTCTGAGAGCGCTTGTAATGCATATAGAAAAAATATCACCTGAAGAAATAGTTAAAATAGAAATAGCTACGGGTGAGCCAATTTTTTATAGATTCCAGAATAAAGAATTTTTCAGAACTTAGAGTCTCACTTCAAAACCTTCGGTTTGAAGAGCCTGTTTAACTTTTTTTATCGAAATTTCCTCGTAATGAAAAATACTAGCTGCAAGTAAAGCGTCAGCTTTTCCAATCTTTACAGCATCAACTAAATGCGAAAGTTCCCCAGCTCCACCAGATGCGATAACAGGAATCGATAAATTGTTTGAAAGCTCCAAATACAAGTTGTTATCAAATCCGCTTTTAGTTCCATCTTTGTCCATGGAGGTCATGAGAATTTCCCCTGCACCTAAATCCTGCCCTTTTTTTGCCCACTCAATAGCATCTAATTCGGTTTTGTTTTTTCCGCCGTGAGTATAGACGTTCCAGATTTCCCCATCCTTTTTAGCATCTATTGCTAAAACAATACATTGAGCTCCATACTCTTTAGAAGCCTCCTCTATAATATCAGGGTTTAAAATAGCACTTGTATTAATAGAAACTTTATCAGCCCCTGATTTTAGAAGCATATCAATATCTTTAAGAGATTTGATTCCCCCTCCAACAGTAAATGGTATGAAGACTTGTGAGGCTATTGATTTAACAGTCTCAATTGTTGTGGAACGTTCTTCAAAAGACGCATCAATATCCAACATGCATATCTCATCAGCACCTTCAGCATCGTATCTTTTAGCAGCTTCTGCTGGATCTCCAGCGTCAACAATATCCTTGAAATTAATACCTTTAACTACTCTTCCCCCTCTAACATCTAAACAAGGGATAATTCGAACTGCTAAACTCATTTTTTTAAAACATCTCTAGGGCTTCTTTGAAGTTTATTTTATTTTCATAAAGCGAAACACCACAGATAGCCCCGATAACATTGGGAATTTTTGAAAGATTTGTTAAATCGTTGATATTTTTTACTCCGCCCGAAGCTATTACAGGAAAAGGAGATAATTTTGCAACTTCAGATGTTTCTTCTAAATTTGGCCCAGAGAGCATACCGTCTTTATTAATGTCTGTATAAATAATTGATTTGATAGGCAGCTCTTTATAAGAATTGATTAAGTCTGAGGCTGATAATTTTGAAGCTTCTGTCCATGCTTCTGCAGCTAGAAAACCGTTAATTGCATCGATACCTAAAATAATTTTGTCTGGAAAGGTTGTACAGGCTTTCCTGAATAGTTCTTTATCCTTTATAGCAATGCTTCCTAGAATTACATGATCAACACCAGATGAAAAAATTAAATCAAGAGTTTCCAGATCTCTTACTCCTCCTCCCAGCTGAAGATTTATGTCTGGGAATTTTTCTTTAATCTCTAAAACATATTTTAAGTTTTCAGGTTTGCCTGACTTGGCGCCATCTAAATCAACTAAATGCAGTCTTTTTGTTCCTTCTTTTATCCAGTGAGCCGCTGCATCGATGGGCTTTTCAAAATAAATTTTAGTTGAGGATAAGTCTCCTTTTTGCAAACGAACACATTTTCCGTTTTGGATATCAATTGCAGGAATTGGCAACATTTAAATTTTCCAATTGATAAAATTTTCTAAAAATTTGAGACCTATTTTTCCACTTTTTTCTGGGTGAAACTGAGTAGCAAAAATGTTTTCAGTTGCCAATGATGAAACAAACTCTTCTCCATAATATGTAGTGGTGATACTGGTTTCAGTGCTCGAAGCTACAAAAGAATGCACAAAATAAAAAAACTGTTTATCTTCTATTCCTGAAAATAGTTCATGTTTTTTTTCAATCTTTACGTTATTCCAACCCATGTGAGGGATTTTTATATTTTCATTATTTACGTCTTTTATTTTGGTTATGCTTTCATTGATAACACCTAAGCCCTTCTCTTTGCTTTCTTCGCTTGAATTAAAGAGAATTTGAAGACCTAAACAAATTCCAAGAAAAGGTTTCGATTTGATTGCATCCATCAAGGAATTAATCATTTCCTTTTCATTTAATTTTTTTATGCAAGAACCCATTGAACCTTGCCCAGGAAAGACGAGTTTATCAATACTTTTAAATTTATCAGGAGTATCAACAATTGAAACTTTTGAACCAAGTGATTGAAGAGCTCTAGCTACTGAATGTATGTTGCTGGCTCCGTAATCAACTACTCCAAGGTGCATTAATTTATAGCAACCCTTTAGTGGAAGGAAGAACATCTCCTTTAGAAGGATCTACCATACATGCGGTTTTGAGAGCTAAAGCAAATGCTTTGAATATAGTTTCAGCTTGATGATGAGCATTTTCGCCTTTGAGATTATCAATGTGAACAGTTGCAAGAGCTTTGTTGACAAAACCATGGAAAAATTCTTTTAACAAGCTCAAATCAAAATCATTAATCGATTCTTTTGTGAAATTAACATTCCAACTTAACCCTGGTCTTCCTGAGAAATCTACAACAACCCTTGATAAAGCCTCATCCAAAGGAGCATATGCAGAGCCAAATCTGAAAATACCTTTTTTATCGCCTAGAGCATTATTGAATGCTTCTCCAAGACTAATGCCTACATCTTCTACAGTATGGTGAGCATCCACCTCTAAGTCCCCTTTTGCATCTAAGTCGATATCAAATCCGCCATGTTTGGATAGCTGATCAATCATGTGAACAAAAAAAGGTAGATCTGCTTTTAGATTGCTTTCTCCTTTACCATCTAAAGCTAGAGAAAGTTTGATTTGGGTCTCTTTGGTGTTTCTTTCTAATTCAGCTTTTCGCATCTTAATCCTCTTTCAAAAAGACATTATAGCGGACAGAAATCAGTAAAATAATAAACATGAATCAATTTTCAAAAAAAATTATTGATTGGCAAAAGAACCAAGGAAGACATAATCTTCCCTGGCAGAAAAAAAGTGCGTATGAGGTTTGGATTTCTGAAATTATGCTTCAACAGACTCAAGTTGAAACTGTAATCCCATACTACAAGGCATTCATAAAAACTTTTCCAGAAATAAAAACTTTGGCTGAAAGCTCTGAAGAACAGGTTATGAGTTTGTGGAGTGGCTTGGGCTATTACTCTAGAGCAAGAAATATTCATAAAACTGCAAAAATAATCTTGAATGAATACAAAGGAAAATTCCCTCAAGATTTTAAAAATTTAGTTGAGCTACCGGGTATCGGACCTTCTACGGCAGGAGCAATACTTTCCCTTGCATTTGAGTTACCTGGAGTAATTTTAGATGGGAACGTAAAAAGAGTTATTGCTAGGTTTAAAGGCATTACTAATCCAATAGATAATAATGAGACTCAAAAAGAAGTAAAAAGTTTTGCTAAAGGATTTTTACCAAAAGACTCATTTAGAGAATATTCTCAAGGGATAATGGATTTGGGTTCCTTGTTATGTAAGCCAAAAAATCCTATGTGTAGTAGTTGTCCCGTAAATAAAAATTGTCAGGCTTTAAGGTTAGGCATTCAAGAAAAAATTCCATTAAAAAAAACTTACAAACCTAAAAAAGAAAAAAAGATTGATTGGTTATTGATATCTTCGAAAAACAAAATTTTGCTAAAGCGAAATGATAGTAAGGGCATCTGGAAAAATTTATGGCTATTTCCTGACAAGGATATTTTGAATAAAGACAATATCTCTTTTCTTGAGAAAAAAGAACCTCTCCCTGAAATTATTCATAATTTATCTCATCGAAAACTAAATATCTCAACGGTCAAATACCAAATAAAAAACAAAGATAGATTAAAGATAGACAGATCCAGCTCAGTTTGGGTAAGCAAAGAAGATTCAGTTAAAATGGGAATGCCAAAACCCATTAAAGAGATAATAAAAAATTATTTATGAAAACTGTTTTTTGTAGAAAATATCAAAAGGATTTGCCTAAGATGGATAGACCTCCTTTTCCCGGAGAAAAAGGAGAAGAAATTTTTTCAAGCGTTTCCAAACAAGCTTGGATGGAATGGCTTCAACAACAAACAATGCTTGTGAACGAAAAACAATTAGATTTATCAAAAAAGGAGTCCAGAGATTATCTCAGTCAACAACTCGAAAACTTTTTGAATAATGAATCTTTTGATAAAGCTGAGGGATTTGTCCCTTTAGATAAATAACTTTATTAGCTTGCTAAATATCTATAGAATTTGATTTTCTTTTTGCCCAGATAGCTCAGTCGGTAGAGCAAAGGACTGAAAATCCTTGTGTCGGTGGTTCGATTCCACCTCTGGGCACCATCAAAATAAGTACTTTAAGCTTTTGCCTTTAGTAAATAAAAAGTAATTCCTGCAGCAATAAATTCAAAAATCATAAAGAATACAAAGATCATATCTGGCATTCCATCTAGAATTAAACTGAGTGCTCTTCCAAGGCCAATCCCAAGCATAAAGACAAACATGCACCATAAAGCGGGAACCGTAAGACTTTTGTTAAAAGCTCCAAAAACCCACAACATCACACAACCAATATAAAGGCCCATTATGGCTCTGAAGATATTGGACAAATTATTATCTGCAACTTCAATTCCATAAAGAATTGGTAGAAACTCTTTTGGATTTAATCCGTATCCCAGCGCAGCGGGAAATACTCCGATAGAAATAAATAATAAAAAATAGGATTCTTTGGTCATAATTACCTTCTTATATTTGATTCTTAAAAATTACTATAATTTTCAAATTAATGATAAAACTTTTCTGCAATGTGTGCGCGTCCTTGTGTAATATTTGTCTATGTCTGAAAAATTACTATTAGAAGGTTTAAAGGTTATTGATGCGGGAAGTTTTATCGCAGGGCCGGTGTCAACCACAATCCTTTCTGATTTTGGTGCAGAAGTCATCAAGATTGAACCGCCGAAAATCGGTGATAGCTTAAGACATTTAATTACTCGAACAAAAAGAGTAAATCCAGTTTCCGATAAAGACTATTGTTGGCATTTAACCTCAAGAAATAAAAAAAGTTTAGCCTTAAATCTTGGCGACCCAAAAGGACAAAAAATTTTGCAAGAATTGGTAAAGGTTTCGGATGTATTTGTAACAAATATGCCGCAAAGAATAAGAGATAAATTAAAAATTAATGCCTCTGACTTACTCCCTTTAAACGAGAGACTTATCTATGGGTCTTTGACAGGCTACGGTGAAGAAGGTCCAGACTCGCACAGAACTGCCTTTGATACGATGGCTTGGTGGGCAAGAAGTGGTTTGATGGATATTGTAAGACCGTCGGATAATTCTACTCCAGGGATGCCACCTATAGGTATGGGAGATCAGCCTACTGGAGTATCTTTATTTGCAAGCATCATGACGGCTCTTTATAGAAGAGAAAAAACGGGCAAAGGTGGAGAAGTAAATACTTCTTTGATGGCCAATGGTGCTTGGTCAAACGGATCTTTCATTCAGGCAGCGCTTTTTGACGCTGATTTTCCTGAAAGGAAGACTGAAGTTACTCCTCACCCTTTTGGTGGAAGATATGAAACTAAAGACGGAAGATTTCTATTGTTGGCAATCATTGATGCGGCTAAAGAATGGCCAAAATTATTGAAAGCTCTCAATATAGAATATTTAAATTCTGATGAAAGGTTTTCATCCTTTCAAAAAATGAACGAAAATCACCAAGAGCTTTATAAGGAACTTGAAAAAATCTTTAAGCAATATGATTTGAATGGAATAGTTGATAAATTAAGATTCTCTGAAGTTACCTTTGGTATTCTGAGTAAATCTACGGATCACAAAAAAGATGAACAATTTCTAAAAAGTGAGGTTTTAGTTAACTTTTCGAAGAATAGTTTTGAAACAGAAAATTTAACCGTTAATAGTCCAGTATTTCTTAAAGACGAACCCAAAAAAACTCCGTCCAGAGGTCCTGACTTAGGAGAACATTCCAAAGAGATTCTGTCTGGCATTGGCATAGATTCAAATGAACTGGACAAGCTTAAAGAAGATGGGATTATAGATTTTTAGAAACTAGAGAAAGAATACACAAAAAAAACTAGAATATAATATTCAAAACAGGGGAAATAATGAGAACTATAGAAAATCTATTAGAGGGCTTAATCTACGCCAGCAGATGGCTTTTAGCGCCGATTTATATGATTTTGTGTCTTTGCTTAGCACTAATCGCCATAACTACAATTCAACACTTCATTCAATATGCTCCAGGTTTAATGAGCATGAAATTAAAAGAAGTACTTTTGTTTGTTTTGCAAGTGGTAGACCTTGCTCTAATCGCTAACCTTGTCGTGATGATTATTTTTTCCGGTTATGAGAACTTTATTTCTAAAATTGATGTAGCAAAAGATGATCGTGATAGACCGGATTGGATGGGCTCGGTAGATTTTAGTGATTTAAAAATAAAACTAGTTGCCTCAATTTTGGCAATATCTGGTATTGGACTACTTGAAACGTTCCTAAAAATTGCAGGCTCCGGTGACGTTGCGGTTAGCGAAGTAGAGATTAAATGGATGGTTATCATTCACATCATTTTTATAATCTCTGGATTGCTTTTAGCGATGATGGATTATGTAGCCCATCGAAGCAGTAAACATTAGATTTTAAAAATATCTTTTTGCTAAAAGCCAAAAAAAGAAAGGTATTACCGCAATACCTATGAATGCTATTGAGGCTGATTGACTATTAAGAGCTGCCGTTCCGATGAAGGCATAAACTACTGAAATCAATAAATTACTAATAATCATTACGGTCAGAAAAGTACTCCATTTCATGCCAGCTAGACCAGCAGCCACAGTTGAAATTTCTGCCAAAGCTGGAGCAGGCCTCGCGATCAATAAAATACTGACACCAAATTTTTTTGCCGCCTCTTCTGATCTTGCTAAATCTCCTTGACTGAGTATTTTTTTCGCTAAGGGTTTGGCAGCATACTTTCCGATTGCAAAGCCGATTATCGAACCCAGAGTAAGTCCTATCCATATGACAGGTATGGATAAATAAAATCCTAGAATGGCTCCAGCAAAAGTATTGGTAACACCATTTGGAATTGGTAAAAAAACATCTGCTGCTAATGCGAAGATAACCAAAATGGAGTTTAAAAATTGGTTGTTTCCACTCCATTCAATAAATTGATCTGTTAAGTCAGCTATCGATGACTCAAGTAATGACAAAGGTAATATTATTGAAGTCAAAACAATTATGATAAAACCCAGAATCTTTAAGAGAGTATAGATATTCATTGCTTTTTACATTTTATATGTTTGTCCAATAGGAAAGAATTTAATTCAAGATTTTTGCGAATGTTAGAATATGACAGTTATACTGTCATTTCCGATGTTTAAAAATATATTTTTTTTCTTATTTGTAATTACTTTTTTTTTCTCTTGTTCTGAATTTGAAAGAAAAACAGAAAAAGAATTAGCTCAAGAAAAATTTGGAGATATCCCTTTAGTCGATTACAAACCTAGTCCTAATCCAGATAAAAATGCCTATTTTGGCGACTTGCATGTTCATACGGAAAATTCTTTTGATGCCTATTCCTTTGGAACTACCGCTTCTCCCGCTGATGCCTATAAATATGCTAAGGGAGAAGCAATAAAGCACCCTACTGGTTATCACATTCAGTTATCAAGGCCTTTGGATTTTTATGCGGTCACGGATCATGGGGTATTTCTAGGTGTGGTTAAAGAAGCTGCTGATCCAGATAGTGAAATTGGACAATATGAAATTACTAAGCCTCTACATAATTTGAATGAAAATGTAAGTAATAGTTTTTTCTCCATTATTAGAAGAGGAGGAATGTTTAGACCATTCGCCCAAGAATTGGCAAATAGCATCCAAGACGGAACTGTAGATATGAAGATTTTACAGAAAGTTATGAATGATACTTGGCTCAAAACGATTGAAGCTGCAGATCAAGCTTACGTTCCAGGTTCATTTACAACCTTTGCTGCCTATGAATATTCTTCATCGGTTGAGATTTATGATACTTATTTGCACAGAAATGTAATTTTTAGAGACACAAAAAAATTACCCAAAAGAATTTTTACACGCGCCGACAGTTTAAATCCGGAAGACCTTTGGAAATGGATGGATGGACTTAGACAAAAAGGTATAGAAAGCTTGGCAATTCCTCACAATTCGAATATTTCAGGAGGTGCTGCATTTAGGATGACTTACTATGACGGCAAACCCATAGATGAAGCATATGCTTTGCAAAGAACAAGAAATGAGCCTTTAGTTGAAGTAACTCAAGCAAAGGGCTCCTCCGAAACGCATCCTTTACTATCAAAAAATGATGAATGGGCATCATTTGAAATACCGGTAGAAAAGCAAGCTAAAGTTTTAGAAAATGCGAAAGGAAGTTATGTCCGGAACGCTTACTTAAGAGGTCTGACTTTAGCTGAACAAGGCATAACAAATCCCTACAAATTTGGCCTCATAGGAGCAAGTGACACTCATGTTGCTGGAGGTTCTTACAGTGAAGAAACTTTCTTTTCAAAAATTGGTCTATTGGATGGAACTCCAGAGCTTAGAGGTTCAGTTCCTTTCAATTGGGCTTTAGCTAAAGCTGCAAAAATCTTTCGACCAGAATCTTTTGCTGAAATTAATGGTAAAGACTATATGGCAGTAACAGACAGGCTGATAGGCTTCTCAGCTTCAGGCCTTACTGGAGTTTGGGCGAAAGAAAATACTCGCGAGGATATTTACGATGCCTTTAGAAGAAAAGAAACCTTTGCTACCAGTGGTCCAAGAATTAAAGTGCGCTTTTTTTCAGGATATGATTTTGAAGATGCCAAAATTAATGACTTAGATCTTGTTAAAAAAGCCTATGAAGATAATTTATCTATGGGTTCGACCATAAATATAGAAAAAGAGAGGGAACCGAAGTTTTTGGTATGGGCTTCTGCAGACCCATTGGGTGCGCCGCTTCAAAGAATTCAAATTATCAAAGGTTGGTTAGAAAATGGAGAACACCAAGAAAGAGTATATGACGTTGCATGTTCAGACGGATTGATTGTAAATTCAATAACGAATCGTTGTCCTGACAATGGCGCTAAAGTTGATATTGAAAACTGTTCTGTAAGTGAAAATTCTGGAGCCTCAGAGTTAAAGACTTTTTGGTTAGATCCTGATTTCTTGATGGATCAAAGAGCTTTTTATTACGTAAGGGTTTTAGAGAATCCAGTTTGTCGATGGTCAACTTGGGACTCAATCAGAGAAGGCGTCGAACCAAGGTCTGATATTCCAGCAACCATTCAAGAAAGAGCCTGGACTTCACCAATTTGGTTTGAACCATCCAAATCTTGATATATTTATTTCTCTGTTAGAAAATTCTTTCACAAGTTATGAAATCTTTTTTTTCAAAATTTAAAAATCTTTTACTAATAGGGGCTTACAAAACCTTAGTGATTTTTGAAAAACTCACTAATAAGGGAATAGCCTTAGACTTTATTTCGAAAGATTACATAGACAATCCTTACAAGACTTACAACATGATGAGATCTCACAAACCTATCTTGTTTTCTCAGACAACAAGATTGCATTGGGTTACAAAAATGGAGTTTGCGCAAGAAATGTTAAGAGATAAAAGATTTAGTGTGGATGATCGGAAATACCCAATTGCAGAAAAACGCAGAAAAGAATTTAAGAAAGCTGGTAGGGAAATCATGTTAGAACAGTTCGAGAATCCTAGTATGTTAAAGCTTGATCCTCCTGACCATTCTAGAATTAGAAAATTGGTGCAATATGGTTTTACCAATAGATACATAACATCCCTCGAACCACAAATAAAAAAAATAGTTGAAGATTGTCTTGATAAAGTACATAACCAGGATTCATTTGACTTAATCGAAGACTTAGCTAAACCGCTTCCAGCGATTGTGATAGCGAAAATGATGGGGTTACCAAATGAGGATTTGGACCAATTTCAAGCTTGGTCTGAGGATTTATTGATTGGTGTTGGAGGAATAGGTACTTCAAAAGAAGATATCAAGAGGTCTGGTGATGCTTATGAGGCATTAATAAATTATTTTGAAGAAATTATTCTAAGTAGAAAAAATTCTCCAGGAGATGACTTTATTGGCAAACTAATCCAGGCAGAAGAAGAAGGAGACAAGTTAAACATTAAAGAGATGTATGGAACTTGTTTGCTTCTATTGATTGCAGGTCACGAAACAACAACAAGGTTAATTGGAAATGGTATGTTCACTCTTTTAAATCATTTAGATCAAATGAATTACTTAAAAAATAATTTTGATTTAATTCCGAACGCAATTGAAGAAATGCTCAGATTTGAACCACCGGTTCATGCAACCGTAAGATTTTCCGAAAATGATATGACTTATGATGAAAAAAATTATAAAAGAGGCACCGCTTTTGCAGTGAGTATAGCTGGTGCAAATAGAGATCCTGAAGCTAATAAAAACCCCAATGAATTCGATATTGCAAGAGAAGATATTAAACACATTTCTTTTGGTTATGGACCTCATATGTGTATTGGTGCAAGTCTTGCAAGGATAGAATCAAGAATTGCCTTTGAATGTCTTTTTGAAAGATTTGAAAACTTAGAGCTTGTAGACAAAAATCCGGTTTGGGGGAAAAACCTAATTTTCAGAGGCTTTGATCATCTAAAACTTAAACCGAGTTAAAAAAAGGCGCCATTTCGGCGCCTCTTTTTTATTAAATTAAGATTTAGAATCTGTGAATGACTTCTAATCCAGCCCTTAAACCATCATAGTACTTGATTCTAGCTCCACCACCCTGATCTCCAGGATAGATAAGTGTAAATCCAATATCATCATCTACATCTAAACAATTTGTGCAATAACCCCTAAGAGTGGTGCCATTGTTAAACTCTATAGCGGTCGAAAAGTTCAAACGAGCTATTTCGTCCAACAAAGTCAATCCGGCAACACGTTCATCAGCATTTCCGACATTTGTTTTATGTGAATAGCTTGTGCTTATAATCACGTCTCCAATTCTAGTAGGCTCTACATGTTCAACAGAGAAAACCACTGCATTATCTGGAGTCCAAGGCATTTTTCCTCCTGCTCTGCTATAGGAACCTGGAGCTGATGAGTCACATGCAGTGAAGCTGCCGTGAACTTCTGTCCAATTTCTGGAATCGTCACAATAGTTATCATAAGAAGCATCGATGTAAGAATAATTAAAGTTAATTATAGTTTGATCAGCAACCCTTGCTCTTAAATTCAAATCCAAACCATTGATACTCGATTCTGCAGCATTTCTAGTAAGCCCTACAGGCAATCCGTTAATTACAGATACTTTAATGACTTGCTTATCTGACCATTCATAAGTATAAGCAACTGCGCTTAAGCTTAAAGAATTGTTCAAGAAAGAACCTTTATAACCAATCTCATTCATAATAAGTTCTTCAGGGTCAAATCCTTGTCTTGCGGTTTGTTCAAAGTAATTTGCAAACTGCCAGCCACCTGCTTTGAAACCAGTTGCATAGGTATACCAAAGCAAACTTGAATCATTGGGTTTGAAATCAATCGTCATTTTTGGATCGGTAGATGTCCAAGCTTTTTCTTGATCAATTACAAATAATTGAGATGCGTCAGCAATTGGAGCTATACCAACACCCTGAGCGTTAGCAATAATTTCAAAGTTTACATTACAGCCTGCACTGCCGATTAATGCGGCATTAGCAGCGGCCCAAGCATTAGATCCAATTTCGTTTGTATTGTTAAAAGTACAAGCTACCTGCCAGCCAGGAGCCTGTGCTAAAAGTGCGTTCTCTTTGAATGCTGCAGCAATGACGGCTGCTTGTCCTGCTTTTTGCGTATATGAGTAAAGAGTTGATGCGTCAGCAGGATTAAATGCAACAGCATTTCCCTGAGCGTCTTTATTGAAAGTACCATCACAACCTTGTGAACCATCTATATTGATTGTATTTGGTGTACAGTCTGGAAGAATCAAAGCATGCGGAATTCCAACAGAATTTGATTTGGTAATATAGGTCATACCTTTCAGGTCATAGGTATATCGTGCCCCTAAAGTAATATTCCATCTCTCTGCCATGGGAATGGTAACTTGTCCAAAAGCAGCTGAAGATTTGTTATTAATGCTTAAATCTAGTTGCGCAGTACCATAAGTATCTAAAGTAGATCCCTTCGCAACGTTATAATTAGCGACCAAAGCAGTTTTTGAAGCAGTTGGGGTATAAGTTGCTAAACTTGTTGGTGAAATTGCACTTAAGTTAGCAACACTAAAGAGGCCTTCATCTATTAAAGCAGTAGCAGCTACTGCAGCTTGGTTAAAGACGCTATCAGGGCCAGTTCTAAAAATATCACTACGATCTCCGTAGTCTAAGAAAGAATAGATGCCTGCAACCCATTGAATTTCATCTTCAGGTTTGGAATTCCATCTGATTTCCAAACTCGACTGGTTTGTTTTTTGAGCACTTCCTTGAACGAAAGATTTAGCAGCTGTGGAATCAAAATCTTTCAATTCATCTCCAGAGTTTTGGTTTGTGGAAACCAAGACAGTCAAATCATAATCGTCACGAAACGACTTATATTTAGCAGAAATAAGAGTATCTTCTCGTTCAATGAAAGTATCTTCACTTAAATTTGAAGAATATCTATCGGCGCCAATTTGGTTAATTGCAAAAGCGTCAATTCCAGCTGCATCTGTTGCCAAGCCTCCGGTTTTTAGAAAGCCAGTAACATAAGCTGTTGTTTTAGAAAAATCGGTAACAAAGAGATCTAACCCAGAAGCTGTAGCTTTTAAATCAGGTTGAATAAGATTTTTTTGTGCAGCAGTACAAGTAGTTGAGTCTCTTTTACATATTATGGCTTCAGATACTGCAGCATGATCTTTGGATTTAGCATTATCCACAGTGAGAGACCATTCATAATTATTTCCTTCTCCAAACAAAGAAGCTCTTATATTCTGGTTTCTAGTTCCAGTATCGCCGCCAAAAGTATTGTCAATGTGCATACCTTCTTGATCCTGATATCCAAGAATAAGTCTTCCATAAAGGTCTTGACCTAATTCTCCAGAAAGCATGTAACTGAACTGTTCTTGTCCTTTATCCCCGGCAGATACTTTAATTTTTTGTTCAAACTCACTGGTGGGTTTTTTATAGAAAACACTTATGGCTCCACCAAGAGCATTTCTTCCATATAAAGTTCCTTGCGGACCTTTCAAAACTTCAATCCTATCAAGATCTACTAATCCAGAAAGAATGGACTGATTTCTTGACATATAGACTTCATCTACAAAAAAAGCATTTGAGCCCTCGGAACCAATGTCAAACTTTGTTGAACCAATTCCCCTTAGCCAGATGTTGGCTCTTCCAGCGTCTTCTCCAGACATCAGCATGTCAGGAACCATATTAATCAAATCATCAGTATCTCGCAGACCAGCATCTTCAAGCATATCTCCTGAAAATGCTTGCAATGCAGATGGAACATCTAATAAATTTTGTTCTCTTTTTTGAGAAGTTACTACCATTTCTTCAAGCGCAACTTGAGCAACAGAAATAGAAGATGTAATTAGTAACGATAGAATCGTAGTAAATTTTAAAAAGGATCTAATCATCTTTCCCCCGAAATTAATAATAGTGACAAGAATTTTAAGTTTGGATTCTATCAAAAAAAGAAATTATTTGTGCACTAAAATTGTGCCAAATAGCATAGGAAAAATTGACTGTCAAAAGACCAATATTTTAAGAGGACTTCCCCCAAGAAACTAAATATGATTATATTAATTCCCAATTTGGAGAAATCATTATGCAACTAAGGTACTTTAATCAGCCCCATTTTGAAAATGGATCTTTGAAGCTCATATCCCAAGTCTTAAAAGAACATGGAATCAACAAGCCTTTAATTTGTACCGATCCAGGATTAGTCAAGATTGGAATGACAGATAAAATTAGAAATCTTATTTCAAACGAATTATCCCCTACTTTCTATACAGAAACTCCAGCAAATCCAACTGAACAAGCTGTAAATGATGCTTTAGAAATGTATAAACAAAATGACTGTGACGGAGTAGTTGGTTTTGGCGGTGGATCGAGTATGGATCTTGCCAAGACAGTTGCATTAATGGCAAATCATGAAGGTAATGTCGTAGATTATTCAGTCAATGAAGGTGGTACTGGAAAAATTACAGAAACAGTTCCGACGATTGCAATTCCTACCACTTCAGGAACAGGAAGCGAGGTCTCTCTTGGAGCGGTCATAATTATGAATGACGGGAGAAAGTTAATTTTAGCAAGTGATCATTTAGTGCCAAATGCAGCCATTTGTGACCCCGAATTAACTTTGGGTCTTCCTCCAGTCCTTACAGCTGGCGCAGGAATGGATGCTTTAACGCATTGTATCGAAGCTGTTTTATCTCCTTTGGATGACCCGCCAGCTGAGGCAATTGGCTTAGATGGTGTAGAAAGGATTATAAGAAAGGAAAGTCTTGTCAGGGCTTGCGAAGATGGCAAAGACAAAGATGCTAGATGGAATATGATGATGGCATCTACCGAAGGAGCAATGGCTTTTTCAAAAGGCTTAGGCGCAGTGCATTCAATGAGTCATGCAGTTGGAGCTGATCAAGAACTTAGATTGCATCATGGCACATTGAATGGTGTGATTTTGCCAACGATCTTGAGATTTAATAAAGATCATGTTGGAGATAAATATGCAAGAATTTCTAGAGCAATGGGTAAAGATGAATCAACCGATTTAGCAGATGAAATTGAAAAATTAAACGAAAAAATTGGTCTTCCAAATGGATTAGCTGCAATGGGAGTCACAGAAGATATGATTCCTGCTTTAGTAGCACACTCAATGACTGATCCTAGTAATATGACGACACCGAGATTGCCTTCTCAAGAAGAATGGGAAAAACTATTTTTAGAGGCAATGTAGTTTAAGGAATTTGTATATGGAAAAAGTTTGTTTAGTAATTGGAGCAGGAGCTGGTATCGGCGGAACGGTAGCTAAAAGATTTGCTAAGGAAGGATACCATGCATATTTAGCTAGAAGAACCGATGAAGATGGTCTTAATAAACTAATCAAAGATATTACTGATTCTGGTGGGCAAGCATCGGGTTCTTTGCTCAATGTGATTGAGGAAAATTCTATTGAGGATTTAGTAAATAAGATCGAATCTGAAATCGGTCCAATTGATACAGTAATTTATAACATAGGCGCTCAAATAGGAGATCGTACTTTAGCCGAAACGAGTTATAAAGCATTTGAGATGGGTTGGCGTATGGCTACGTTTGGCTTGTTTAGACTTGCTCAGGTTTTGACTCCGAAAATGAAAGAAAGGCAGACAGGTAATATCATTGTGACTTCTGCTACTTCTGCAGTTAGGGGTAATAAAGGCCAACACTCTCATGCAGCTGCAATGGGGGGAAGAAGAATGTTATGTCAGTCTTTAAATGCCGAGTTTGCGAAAGATGGAATTCATGTTGCTCATGTAATTATTGATGGAGCAGTAGATGCACCAGATACTCTAGGAAAAATGTTAGGTCCTGATTTGTTTGAAAAATTTAAAGAACAAAAAGGTGATGACGGCATGATCTTGCCTGAGAATGTCGCTGATACCTACCTCTTTCTGGCAAAACAAACTAAATCCACCTGGACACATGAAATAGACATAAGGGCTTTTTCAGACCAAGCTTGGTGGAATCATTAATTTTTATTGGAGAATTTCATGAGATATCTTTCTTTACTTTTACTTATTAGTTTCACATCTATTTTTGGCATGCATCATGAAAAACTCGATGTCATTGTTTTTGCAATTGATTTGGAAATTATTAACGCGCAAAAAAATAGTGCTAGCAACTTTGTTTCAAGAATCACTAAAAACGTAAAAAATAAAGAGCCTCAAACTCTAGTTTATCAATACCATTTTTCAAAAGAAGAAAATAAAGTCTTTCTTTTAGAAATTTATCCAAATAACGAAGCTGCCATTATTCATATGAATAACTTTTTAGGAAGCAAATGGGAAGCAGAGTTTGTTAAAAACTTTTCGATTAGTAATTTCCAAGTGCTTGGAAATGCGAATTCCAAACTTAAGAAATCTTTAGAGCCATTCACTAAAGATTTCCGAAGTAACCTAATTGGTTTTGATAGAGTTGCAGCTCAACTTGGTGAAGAAATTTCTAAGATAAAATAATTTTTCTAACTCACAAAGTTATTAAGTCGCTCAAAAGCGTTAATAAAATCCTCTTTAAACTCTTGCACAACATCACTTGCAGAGATGCTTTGGTTCATCAAACCAACGCCCTGTCCTACCCAATAAGTTGCAAGATCTTTAGCTCCCTCATGACCTCCAGCAGCTAGTTTATTAACCTTTTGTAAAGCTGGCTCAGCGACCATGGGTTGCAATGGCATTGGCAAAGGTTCTGGAGCACTTTCTGCTTCCCATGCCTGGGTCCATGGAGTGACTAACTGTCTAGAATGTTTTCCAGTTCTACTTCTTGACCTAACAGTTTGACTAGAATTAGCAGCAACCATTTTTTCTTTTATCACTGGCTCTACTTCTGACTCAATTGTAGTTAACCAAACTGAGCCACACCAAGCCCCTGAGGCACCCATAGCCATGGCTGCCGCCATTTGCTTACCAGTTACAATTCCACCCGCAGCCAAGATAGGAACATCGCCATATGGCTGAATAGCCTGGTGAACCTCTGGAATTAAAACCATAGTAGAGACGCTTCCACAATGTCCTCCTGCTTCTGTTCCTGATACAACTAAAATATCAACCCCGGCTTTAACTTGATTGATTGCATGTTCTGCGGTTCCTAATAATGCAGCAACTTTACAATCGTTATCTTTACCCATTTGAATCATCCAGTCTGGAGGAACGCCAAGTGCATTGGCAATGATTTTAATGGGGTGTTTAAAAGCAACATCCAGAAGAGCCTTTGCTCCATCGGATTGTGTGTTTTGAGCAAAACTCGAACCGCCGGTGTCTATTTCCCTCAATTCTGGAGCTTCAATACCATGATTTTCTAAGACATCAGTTCTAAAATCTGCATATTCTTGGGGAATCATTTTTACTAATTTATCAGCATCAAATTTTTCATCTTTTCCAACCATTTTGTTTGGAATTAATACGTCTACGCCATATGGTTTTCCATCAATGTGTTCATCGATCCATTTCAGCTCTTTTTCCAATTGTTCTGGAGACATACCGACTGCACCTAAAACTCCACAGCCTCCTGCTTTGGAAACTGCTACAACAACGTCTCTACAGTGAGTAAATGCTACAAGTGGAAACTCTATGTCTAACATTTCACAAATTCTTGAATTCATCATTTCTATACCTCTTAATTTCTAATGATTAATATCTTCTAAATTTCAATTCAAATCAAGATTTTTGTATTAAAATTTATTAATGCCAAATAAGACTACCATCCCAGCATCTTTCATTGTCATTTTGCTATCTACTCTAATAGCTTTTGCTGCTAACCAAGGGAGTGTTTCTATATCAAACATCCCGCTCTTTGGTTTTGTAGTGTTTCTGATTTTTGTAATTCAATGGCTTGTTTTTGTTCCGTCTTTTATTAATAGAACAGAACATTTTTTTGACTTAACAGGATCGCTTACTTTTATGTCGGCTGCTCTTTTTACCCTTATGGCAATCCCGGAAATTTATTTAAGGGACATCGTAATCACGTTGTTAGTCGTTGTATGGGCCACCAGACTTGGTTCTTTTTTATTTTTTCGAGTAAGAAAAGATGGAGGCGATGGAAGATTTGACATCATGAAAACTAAATTTTGGTGGTTTTTAATGACTTGGAATATTCAGGGCATGTGGGTATTTTTGTCTTTAGCAGCAGGACTTGCTGCGATGACTTCGCAAAATAAGATTGAGGCAGATATCTTTTTAGTCTTGGGTGCTTTGATTTGGATTTTGGGTTTCTCTATAGAAGTAATCGCAGATAATCAAAAATCTAAATTTAGATCAAATCCAGAAAACAAAGACAAATTTATTACAACTGGAATTTGGTCCTGGTCTAGGCATCCAAATTATTTTGGCGAAATTCTTTTATGGATCGGGATTACAGTAATCGCTTTACCAGTTCTTCAGGGCTGGCAATTTATAACGCTCATCTCTCCTATCTTTATAATAATCCTTTTGACTCAAATAAGCGGAGTGAGGTTACTTGAATCAAGAGGTAGAAAAAAATGGGGAGACGATGAAGAATATAAAAGCTATATAAAAAATACTTCAGTTTTAATTCCCTTACCGCCTAAAAATTAAGAATTAGGACTTCATTAAATTTGATACGTCAATCCTGCAGCTTCTACTCCTGCTATTGCACAAATCTCATCACGATCGGGTAAATCTCCTGAAACGCCAACCGAACCGATTACATCTTCACCTTTCTTAATCATTATTCCTCCAGGAGAAGGCGCTATTTTATTTCCAGATATAGCTCTGGCCGCATTAAAAAAATGAGTTTGTTCAGGTTGAGCTCCGTAGAGATCTCTTATCGCTCTGCTAGAAAAACCTATTCCAACACAGCCCCAGGCTTTAGCAAATGCTATATCGGGTCTAATGAGAGCTGATTTATCTTCCATTGCTGAACTTACTAATACTCCTCGAGTATCAAGAACTGCAATCGTTATAGGATTCATATTCTCTTCTCTGGCTTTTTTTAAACAACCTTCAACAATTTTTTGAGCATCTTTAAGGGTAATCATATTTATCTCCTAGATTAAAATTATGTTATTTCTCTTCAAACTTATAAGACTTAGACCTTTTAAAGGCCTCTCTTTCAAAAAGCATATCCGTGTATCTTTTAATATTAGGTTTGAATGCTTGATCTATTCCAAGTGATTCTGCAACAACAAAAGCATAGCTCACACAGATATCTGCAATCGTAAAACGATTTGAGCATAAGTATTCTCTGTCATTTAAAGTTGTCTCTAATAATTTACATCTTGAAACAAACCATCTGCTATAACCTTCTACAGCAGCATCTGCAACACCCGGCTCTTGAAGTTTGTATCTAAGAACAACCGTCTGAGGGAAGGTTAAAGTTGCATCAGAGTGGAACAGCCAATTTAAATAAGCTGGATAGTCAGGCTCATCAGGCATAACTCTCAAATCGGTCGGTCCATATTTCTCAACTAAATATTGGGACATTGCAACAGATTCGGTCATTTTCACATCACCGTCTATTAAATACGGAATTGTTCCTAACATGTTGATATCCAAATACTCTTTCATGAACATTCTCGGCGGAAAAGGCATCATTTCGAGCTCGTAATCTATGCCCATTTCCTCTGCGGTCCAAATTGGTCTCATTGCTCTTGAAGCTTCGGTTCCCCAAATCTTAATCATTTTCTTTTCTCCCAATATGATTTAGCCTTATATATTAAACTTTTAAATATTATTTATTATAGGAGAAATCATGATTGGAGTACTTGTTAAATTAAACATTAAAGAAGGGAGTGAAAAAGACTTCGAAGAAAATATGCTCAAGCTTGTTGAGGCGACAAATGTAAATGAACCTGGAGTCTTTTACTATGGTTTATTGAAAACAGATGATCCTCAAACCTATCAAATGATAGAGATCTACAAAGATGCTGAAAGTCATGCGCATCATTCTCAAACTGAACACTTTAAAACACTGGGTGGAGCACTTGCGCCATTTCTTGCTGGCGCTCCAGAGATAACTGTTCATGAGGAAATAAAATAGCTCTTAAAGATAACTATTTAAAAGCGGTCTCAAACCAAGAAATTTCTTTAGACGATGCTCAGCTCAAATTAGCTGAGCGTCTGGATATTTCTCTTCAAGAAATTAATAAGAAAAAAAGTATTCTGCAGTTTTTTTCTAAGCCAGATCCTCAAAGAATTTATATTCATGGAGATGTCGGACGTGGAAAGACGTTTCTCATGGATATGTTATTTGAGGAAATCAATAATGAAAAAAAAATTAGACTTCACTTTCACCGTTTCATGCAAAATCTTCATGAAAGCCTAAGGCAATATGAAGGAACAGATCCTTTAAAAAAAATTGTTAAAGATTTATCAAAAAAATATGAATGTCTTTGCTTTGATGAGTTCTATGTTGAAGATATTGCAGATGCCATGTTGCTTGGCAAATTTATGACTGAACTTTTTGAATCTGATTTATCCTTTTTTGCAACTTCAAATATAGCGCCAACAAATCTTTATGAGGGAGGGTTACAGAGAAAGCTGTTCATGCCTGCTATAAAAGCTATTGAAACTGCTTGCGAAATCTATCATCTAAATTCTAATATTGATTTTAGATTAAGAGCTTTAGAAAAAAGTGGAAGTTACTTTTATCCATCTGATAAAAATAGAGAAATCATTGAAAAGATTTTCAACGAAATTACCCAGAACAAAAAAAATAAAGAAAGTTTTATAACTATAAACAACAGAAAAATAGATATCTTGGCTTTTTCCAAAGGAGTCTTGTGGGTTAATTTTTTACAAATCTGTTCTTCTCCTAGAAGTGCTGCAGATTACATAGAAATATCAAGAGAGTTTCATACCGTTGTTCTGTCAGACGTACCCATCATCAATTCTGATGACGAGGCAAGACGTTTCATTTCTTTTATAGATGAATGCTATGACAGAAGAGTAAAATTAATAATTTCAGCAGCTGAACTACCTGAAAAAATTTATGTCAAATCTAGGCTTGAAGAAAAGTTTAAAAGGACTATAAGCAGATTAACTGAGATGCAGTCTAAAGATTACCTTTCTCAGGCTCATTTGGCTTGAAAATATAAGGATAGACTCCATATATAAAGTATTAGTGCTAATATAAAAATATGAAAGATGTAGTTGAAACTAATTTTGCAATTGGACAGGTTGTCAGACATAAACATTTAGACTTTAGAGGTGTAATTTTTGATGTAGATCCTGAATTCAACAATACTGAAGAATGGTATCAAAGCATACCTGCCCAAATAAGGCCAAAAAAAGACCAACCTTTCTATCATGTCTATGCTGAGAACGAGGAAGTCTTTTACACTGCGTATGTTTCTCAACAGAATTTACTTGCTGATAACTCTTTAGAGCCCGTAGCTCATCCGGATGTCCATGAAAACTTCGGTCCATTTGATGGAAAAAAATACGAAATTTTAGAAGTTACTAGGAACTAGCTTTCTTCAGCTAGTAATACGCAAATACAAAATAAATCCATAGCGTCTGATAGTTCTTTAAGTTCCACCTGAGTGGGAGCTATACGAATATTTTTATTTTCCAAGTCTTTGCCATAAGGAAAGGTTGCTCCCAAGGGAGTCAGTTTTAAACCTGCTTCCTCACAAAGCTTATGAATTTTTGAAGCATTACCATTTAAAGAATCAAAGGAAACAAAATAACCACCAGTTGGTTTGGTCCACTTTGCTAAACCATCAGGCAATTCATGCAACTTTTCTTGAACAAGATCAAACTTAGGTTTGATTATTTTTGCTAATTTTTGCATGTGCTCTGTAAGTGCTTTCTTTGAATTAAAAATCCTAGTGTGCCTTGCTTGATTTACTTTGTCGGAGCCCAAAGAGAACTTAGAAAAATAGTTAACAAAATTTTCCATATTTTTTGGCGACAAAGAAATAAATGCCAAACCCGATCCAGCTAATGAGATCTTACTGGTACTTCCAAGCATAACGAGAGAATCATGTGAATTTTTATCAATGAAAATTTTTTCTATATCAGGAAGTTTTTTTGAATCACCAAAATCATGAACGGCATAAGCGTTATCAAGAATAATTTTGAA
Source organism: uncultured SAR86 cluster bacterium (assembly GCA_902540995.1). Lineage (GTDB taxonomy): Bacteria > Pseudomonadota > Gammaproteobacteria > Magnimaribacterales > AG-339-G14 > MEDG-81. The sequence continues at coordinate 47,775 of CACBOY010000003.1, read as the reverse complement.
ACCATCCTTGTTTATGCTTGCCAAAGCTTCTATTTTTTCTCTAGAAAAAATCTCTCCAGTGGGATTTGAATGTTTGGGTACGCAAATCATCCCTTTTATAGATTCATCAGTTTCTAATAAATTTTCTATTGAATCTAAATCAGGACCATCTCCTTCTAAAGGAACAGGAATCATTTTTATTCCTAATTTTTCCAACATTGCAAAGTGACGATCATATCCGGGAACCGGACACAAAAAAGTTACTTTATCTAGGTCTTTCCAGGCTACTTGCCCATCGCCATGAAAAATCATGCTGTGCAAATAATGTCCTAGCAAAGTCAAACTACTAGTACCGTTTACAAGAATATTTTTTGGATCAGCGTTAAGAACCCAGCCAGCTAATTTTCTAGCAGAAGGAAGTCCTTCAAGAAGACCATAATTTCTTGTATCCACCTTATCTAGAATAAAGTTTCCTTTCATTACAGTTTCCAAATTATCAGACAAATCTAGTTGTTCAGAGGAAGGTCTGCCCCGAGTTAAGTCTAGAATTTTTTTTGAATTTTTGAATTTTTGATATTCTTCTTTTATCTTAGATATATCGTCACTTAGATTCATAAGATTTGGCTATCTGTTAATTATTTGTAAATTATTATTTTCTGCGTGCTTTTTAAGCCTTTCATCAGGTGATACTACTATAGAATTTTTACATTTTTCTACTAAAGGCAAATCATGTATTGAGTCTGTGTAGAAAGTAGCCATTTCTAAGTTTAATTTTTTATTTCTACACCATTCTGAAACATGCACTAATTTGCCCTTATCAAAATTTGGCTCTCCTGTAGTTTCCCCTGTCACTTTACCTTCCACGAACTCTGTTTTTGTTCCTATGAACTCAACTACTCCGAAATAATTAGCAAACCCCTGAACTATAAAATCTAAAGCTCCTGAAGCAATTAGCAAATCATCTTTTTTATGTTTTTCTAAAAGCTCGAAAGTTAAATCATCAATCAAAATATCCTTCGAAGAATTTATAAAACTTGCAACCAATAAGTCTACTTCTTTTTTGGTTTTTCCTATCAATGGATACAAAAGAAATCTCATGTAATCATTAAAATTTAAATTTCCAGATCGATAGTCTTTGTCAAATGCTTTAATTTTCTCAAGGTAAAAATCTTTATCTAACATCCCTTGTTTAACGATATATTTAGTGAAATGAAATTCACTATCAGCACATAAAAGCGTATCGTCTAAGTCAAAAATTACTAACTTACTCATATTTTTATTTGATTCTTAAGCTCTATTAAAGCACTTCTGTATGCTTCTTTTTTAAAATCTACAACTTGACTTAATGGGTACCAAAAAGGCACCCAACTATACTTATCAAATTCAGGAGTATTTTCTATATTTAAATCTACATCTCCAGAAATAAGTTTGAGTAAGAAATATTTTTGAGCCTGACCTCTAAATTTTCCGCCAAGAACTCTAGTTCGAATATTTTTTGGAATATCATAGTAAATTAAATTTTGACTTACGGCCTTTATTTCAACATTATCCTGTTCTAGACCTACTTCTTCATTTAATTCTCTGAACATTGCACTCTCGATATTTTCGTTTTCATCTACACCTCCTTGAGGAAATTGCCAATTTTCTGTATTTCTTCTTTTGCAGAATAAAACCTTTTTATCTTTATTAAGAACAATCATTGCGACATTCAATCGATAACCAGTCTTAATTTTTAAAGTCATTTAATCTCAAGTTTAAATTTTTTCGATTTAACTATTTCTCTGGCTTCGTTGAAAGAAGTTTCCTCTATTTCGGCTTCATTATTTTTATCAATTATTATGGATGTTGTAGATCTAGTTCCATAAATATCTGTAGCTATAAATCTGTAAGGGAACTCCCTGCCATGATTTTCTTTAGTGAAGGCTTCGGAGAATTCCAATGGTTTGTTGACCGGTGCTTGCATCATTTCAAAAAGACTTTTTCCAGAAACTTCAGAAGATAAGATTTTTACAAAATCTTCTTCTGCGCTAAGTATTTTTTCTGATTTATTTTCTATAGGTTTATTCCCTATTGCGTAGATTTCTCCTTCGTTGAGTTTTTTCTCAAAGCCTCTATTTGAGCAAATCAATCCATCAGTTCCATCAAATAAAATCAAATTAAAGCCTTGATAATTTAAACAATCAATTTCGTTTAAATATTCTGATGCGGAATAGTTTGATAAGACAAAATCTTTTACCAAGTCTCCTCTGCTTGCTAAATTTTCTAGAGATTTTTTTTGAGTACTCAACGAAGTAAATTCTCTTACATTTGTGACAGCTGCGAACTTCCCTTTTTCACTTAAAGCCATCCATGTTCCATCAAAGTTTTTATCTTTTCCAGCTAAAACTCTTGGACTTGAATTCCACCAATGCATATTCTCTGTTGGTCTTTCATAAAATTCATCTCGATTTGAAGTAAGAACTAATTTGTAGTCACTTTTTGGATTGAGGGATAAAACAATTAGGCACATAAAAAAAGGAAAAAGTTTATCAGACTGTTTTAATAAGGGATAATCATACTTCTACATGTTTGAATTTTTTCTTGGCCTAGTTTTATTAGGCATCTTAGCTGGTCTTTTGTCTGGATTCTTTGGAATTGGCAGTGGAGTGATTTTAGTTCCTGCTTATGTTTTTTTATTCAATTTATTAGATCTACCTCCTGAAATAATTCCCATATTAGCTACTGGTACATCTATGACGACCATGGCTATAACCATTCCAATGGCTGCATTTATTCATTTTAAAAATAACAATGTCGAGCTTGAAATTGTAAAAAAAATGTTTTGGATGGCCTTTGCGATGACTTTATTAGGTAGATATGTAGCTTTGTTTATTGAAAGCTCAACTCTACAGATTATTATTGCTATTTCCTTAATTTTGGCAGCTCTTCAAATAGCTTTTGACTTTTCACCAAAAACAAAAAACCTACACAAAAGTTCTTTTGAATTAATTTTTGTTGCAGGATTATTGGGATTAGTCACTTCTTTCGTTGGGATAGGTGGAGGAATTCTTATGGTTCCTTATTTTTTGTATAAAGGATTGGATCCTCATAAGGCAATTGGCACTTCTTCTTTGATGGGCTTTGCCTTAGCAGTATCCGGAGCCTTGGGAGCATTGCTGTTTGCCCCCATAGCATCAAAAGATATTGAGTTTTTTGTAGGTTCAGCATTCGTGCCTGCAGTAATAATTACAGGATTATCAAGCATTTACTTTGCTAGACTTGGAGCCAATCTTTCTGCAAAAACTGATAGTAGATATCTCAAGCAAGCATTTTCTGTTCTCATCATAATTGCTGCTTTAAGAGTCTTTTACATTACTTTCGTATGACTGTAGAAATAGATCCCATAGCATTTTATATACCTCTTCCATTTTTTGGGTCGTGGCCAATCTATTGGTATGGAATTTCTTGGTTAGTTGCAATTTTGTCAATTAATTACGTTGCTAGACTCAATGCACCCACTAGTGGAACTATTAATAAGAAGCTTATTGACGACTTTATTTTCTATGGTGTTTTGGGAGCAATAATTGGAGGAAGAATTGGCTATATGTTCTTTTATGGATTTGAAAATCTAATTAGGGATCCAATGGCCCTCTTTAGAATTTGGGAAGGAGGTTTGTCATTTCACGGAGGGCTGCTTGGCGTACTAACAAGCTTTTTAATTTTTTCAGAAAGCAGAAAAATTTCTTTTTTTGATTTAGCGGATCATATGGCAATTTATCTGCCATTAGGTTTGGGTTCTGTAAGAATTGGAAATTTTTTAGGAGGAGAACTTCTTGGAAGACCAACTGAAATGCCTTGGGGAATTATTTATTCAAATGATACCTTGAGCCTAGTAAGACATCCCTCACAACTTTATCAAGCATTTTTTGAAGGTCTTGTGATGTTTGTTATTTTATTTTTAGTCGCAAAGAAAAATCCGCCAAAAATGCTTTTATCGGGAATGTTCTTGCTTTTGTATGGCACTTTTAGATCGATTACAGAAAATTTTAGAACCCCCGATTCTCACATAGGATTTGATTTGTTTGATACTTTTACAAGAGGACAGCTCTTATCATTACCAATGATAATTTTTGGTATAGTTTTAATATATTTAAGTTTAAAAAAAAATAATGAAACAGTATCTTGAATTAGTAGAAAAAATACTTGAAGAAGGTGTAGAGAGATCCGACAGAACCGGAACGGGAAGGAAAAGCATCTTTGGATACCAAATGCATTTTGATCTAGAAAAAGGATTCCCTTTAGTGACTACTAAGAAAGTTCATTTGAAATCAATCATCCACGAACTAATATGGTTCTTAGCTGGTTCGACAAATATTAAATATCTCAAAGATAACGGGGTTTCAATTTGGGATGAGTGGGCAGATGAAAATGGAGATTTAGGTCCGGTTTATGGGGCACAATGGCGATCTTGGCCAAATCCCAATGGCGGAAAGGTTGATCAGATTAAAAACCTTGTTGAAAGCATAAAAAATAATCCAAATTCAACAAGACACATTGTTAGTGCTTGGAATCCTGCGCTGGTTGATGAAATGGCTCTCCCGCCTTGTCATGCTTTATTCCAATTTTTCGTGGCGGATTCAAAAATCTCATGTCAGCTCTATCAGAGAAGTGCAGATGTCTTCCTTGGGGTGCCTTTTAATATTGCTTCCTATGCCCTCTTGACGATGATGATTGCTCAAGTTTGTAACTTGAAACCTGGTAAATTTGTTCATACTTTAGGAGATGCGCATTTGTATTTAAATCATTTGGATCAGGCAAAGCTTCAAATATCTAGAAAACCTTTTAATTTACCCACCATCAAAATTAATTCTGAGATAAGTAAATTAGAAGATTTTACCTATGAAGATTTCGAAATTTTAAACTACGAAAGCCATCCAGGTATTTCCGCGCCAATTTCAGTTTAATGTCCATCAAGCTAATTTGTGCTATTTCTAAAAATAATGTCATTGGCAATGAAAACAAGCTACCTTGGAATATTTCTGAAGATTTAAAAAGATTTAAAGAGCTTACTTCAAATAATTGGATTTTGATGGGCAGAAAAACATTTGACTCTATTGGAAGGCCCCTTCCCAATAGAAAAAATATTGTTTTGAGCAAAAATAAAAATCTCAAAATTGATTCTGTAGAAGTATTTAATTCTCCTAAAGATGTAATTGATTCCTATAAAAAAAATTCCGACCAAAAAGATCTCTACATCATAGGAGGAACATATATTTACAAACTATTTTTTGAACACTGTGAATATTTATACATTACCTATGTAGACAAAGAATATTTAGGAGATGCTTTCTTCCCAAAAGTGGATTGGAACAAATGGAAGTTAATTGGCGAAGAAAGTGGATATGACGAAAAAGAAGAAGTTAAGTTTTATTTTAGAAACTACGAAAGAATTTAACTTTCTTCTAGGTCTTTGATTCTAAGTTGAAGCATCTCAACTCTTTTCTTTTCTTTTTCAGTATAGGTAAGCCAATTTAAAGCTTGGGTTCTTAACTTATCTTGTTTTTTCTCTCGAGCTTCTTTATCTTTTATTTTGATATCAGATAGCCTATCAATAGCAGTTCTAAAGAATTTAGTAGCATCTTCAAAATCTTGGAGCTCATAGGCAACTTGGCCTAAAAGAATGTTTACTGTAACAGGATCTTTTAGTTTTCCTTTTTTAAGACCTAGTTGAAGAGCTTGTTTGGCTTTTTTATATCTATCGGTAGCTAAGTAGATTTGGCCAAGAAAAACATACAACTCACCTTCTTCAGATTTAATAGCTGCTTTTTCGTAAACAGGTTCTGCTTTATCGAGCTCTTGAGCCATATGCCATCCTTGAGCAAGATATTTAAGATGTTTTTCATTTTCTTTTACAAATTCTTTTTCGATCCCGTATTGAATCACCCTTGCAGCTTTCAATGGTGCTTCAGCTCTCATCAATAATTGATAGAGAGAAACGTACTCAGTTTCTTTATCAAGAAGCCTCTGATCATGAGCTGCTTCCAAAGATGAAAGTTGTTTCTTTTCTTGTTTAAGTTCTCCATAAACTCCAGAAAGCTGAGTCCAATACCTTTTCTTTGGATAAAACCTGACTAACTCTTCGAACAAAGGAAGCATATCTTTTATTCTTTGATTTTCGTTATAGAGAGCAATTAATAAATTGTAAGTTGATTCTTTTGGTTTAGATTTGTTTGCTTTTGCAACACATAATGCACGTTCGGAAAACTTAAGAGCCTTTTTTTTATCTTTTAGTTGCCAATAAGACGCAGCGATAATGTCAAACCCTAAAGAGCTAGGATTGGTTTCCATTGCAATCCATTGTTCCATGTAATCTATAGCAGTTTTATAGCTTCCTTCTGCGTAAGAAAGCTGCCCTAACATAGATATAACGTTGGATTTTAATCTTGGATCAGCATCATCTATAGAAAGAAATTTCTTATAATTCTTTTTGGCAGATTTAATGTCATCATTTATCGAATCTATGTATGCAAAATAATAGTACATTTGAGCCTTATCAGGATCTGTCAAACTGGAATCAGCTTGCATTTTGGTTAACACATTTTTAGCCTTTACTAAGTCTTCATCCTCTCCTTGTAAAAAAGGAAAAAGTTCTTTCAAGTATCTTTGAGCCTGTTTACTAGGCAATTTAGCTACTTGTCTTTTTGGTTTCGACAAATCAGAGCCCAAACAACCTTTTAAGGTGTAACCTGGAAAGTCAAATTTTGTTTGTTCTGGATTATCTTTATTTTGCAAAAAAGAAAAATTTGAAAATAAAAAAAGTAAAAAAATTAACCTAATCATATTTTAACCTTGTATGCCTCTACAGTTTTCAGGAACATAACCAGGACCCTTACCTTCTCCCTCAAGAACAAAAGTTATCCTTTGAGTTACGCCTTCAACTTCTACAGCATTTCCATCTCTTATGAGAGGTTTATATTTATATCTTAACGCAGCTCTTACTGCTGCTCTATCAAAAATTCCTTGGGGAATAGACTGGATAACTTCTGGATCTCTTACAGACCCCACTTCAGTGACAACATATTTGAGTACAACACAACCTTCGATACCCCTTTCAGCAGCTCTTCTTGGATATTGTGGTGGCACTTGAAAGATTGGAACATATGAACCATCCATAAAAACTCCAGATCTTCTCCTTTTGAAATTCAAATTGGGATTAACTGACTGATCAAGAAGTTCTTCAATGTTTTCAATATCGACTTCCGGAGGTAATTGGTCTGGTTCAGGCTCAGCTTCTTCTGGTCTTTCAACAGAATCAATTAATTCGGGGTCTCTCACTGGCATTACAACGTCTACAATTTTTCTAAGATTTGAATCGTCTAAAGAAACTTCTCCAGTGGCAATTAACAAGGCCATCAGTAAAATTGAAGCAAAAGAAACTACAGTCCCGCCCGCAGCAGCTAATCCATATTTTTGATAAGGACTGTCGTCAACCATAATTTTTTTTAAAGAAAAGGAATTTTCATCCTTTAACTGCAATGTGAAAGCTTTGTTTAAAAGGTTTGAAAATAGTTGTCTAAAATAACTTTTCATTAAAAATTAGGTTCAGAGGCAATAGATATGTCTATCACTCCGGCTTCTCTTACTTCATCCATAACGTCAATAATTGTATCAGCCGTCGATTTTTCGTCAGCCTGAATGACAACCGTCCCCTGAGGATTTTCTGCAATCATTCTAATGACATTTGCTTTTACCTGCCTTACATCAATTCTTCTGCCATCCATATAAATTTCACCCGCAGAACCAATTGCGATGAGGATCGCTGCATTTTCAGTTACTTCAGCTGTTTCTGAGTCAGGCCTGTTGATTTCTAAACCAGGTTCTTTGATAAAGTTTGCAGTAACAATAAAGAAAATCAAAAGAATAAACACAACATCCAACATGGGAGTAATATTAGGTTCGTCCTTTTCTTCTACTGCTTGACTAATTAGTGATCTTCTCATTTTTTTTTACTCAAAAGTTAAATGTTCTTGTAATAAATCCGATTGTTTTTTTGCTTTTTGTTCCAATATTCTTGAAGCAAAAGTTGCAGGTATTGCAGCCATCAAACCAGCCATTGCTGGGATTGTAGATTTAGCCACACCACCAGCCATTGCCTTTGCGTCTCCTCCACCCGTTACAGCCAAGATGTGAAAAACTTCTATCATGCCCAAAATAGTTCCTAACAAACCCAGTAATGGAGCTAATACTATGGCCACTCTAATATACTCTAAGTTACTTTGTATTTTTACATTTGCTTTTGAAATCAACATGGACCTTATCTGATGACCTGACCAAGATTTGCGATCTGGAGTTTCCTTCCAAGCGTTCTGTATATCTTTTTCTACATCTCCATGTATGTATTTGAAATACCAAAAACGCTCCAAAATAAAGCTCCACATCAAGATAATTAAAAATCCTATGAAGACAACAACTCCACCTCCCTTTTCAAAAAAATCCAGGAGAGTATCTTGTAATCCAAATAGGAAAGCCATGATTATTAAGCTTTGTTTTCTTCAGATGCTGCAGCCACCATTCCTGTGCTTTGTTCTTCAAGAACAGTAAGAATGTTCTTAGCATAATTTGCCATGATAGCAGCCATAAAAGTTGCTGGAATAGCAGTCATCAAGCCGAGCATGGTTGTTACAAGAGCTTCTGAAATACCATTTGCCATTGTTTTTGGATCTCCAGTACCAAATAAGGTGATAGCTTGGAAAGTATTTATCATCCCAGTTATTGTTCCAAACAATCCTAACAAAGGGGCTACGACTGAAATTAATCTAACTAACCAAATACCAGTATCTATAGATGCTCTCTCCACTAATATTTGTTCCGCTAATTTTAATTCTAATGTTTCAACATCTGATCCTTTATTTTGTTCAGCAACATCGAAAATTCTAGATAGAGGATTATTCCCTTGTCTGGAGCCTGAAGCTTCTTTCTTCACATTTTTGTCAAGATTAAACAAGATATAAGTTCTCCAACCAAAAATTCCTGTAGCTAATAAAAAGAGAAGGATGATGGTATAACCTGTGATTCTTCCATACTGAATCTGCTCAAAAAAACTTGGAAGAGATATTAGGTTTGTAAGTAAAGCTCCTCCCTGAGGTCCTGTAGGATCGACTGCAAACTCAACAAATCCTGTTGAAGTATCATGTACGTCATAGGTTCCTCCAAGATATCTACCAGGTTGTCTTGGCAGAGTTTCATAAGCTCCTCTGGCAGGAAGGTAAGTTAAATATTGCCCTTCAGTTACAGCATTGAAATTTCCAACTCTCACTACGTTTTGTTGAGATGTTTGACCTTCGTTATCTACTACCGTAGCTTGGAATTTTTGAACATTTCCTGAAGCAACTAACTCTCTTGATAATTCATACCAAAGTCTTTCTAGTTCTTCTATCGAAGCCAAACTAATACCTTCGCCCATTCTTTTTGCTAGGTCCTTCAGGAAAATTTCCCTATCCTGGCCAAATTGTCCAGAAGTTACTGCTGACTCAAATTGTTGTTGTGTATCTGAAGCTACTCCTTGCAGATGACCAAAAGTTTCATACAAAGATCCCAGTCTAGTTTTTAACTGTTCCTCTAAAACAACAAGTTTTGCATCATTAGCTTCAAATCTTGATTCTAGTTCTGTAGCAATTGCTTCAAGCCTTGACCTTTCTGCTTTTGCATTTGCCAATAATGTTGCTTGGCGACTTCTTTCCCTAGCAAATTTCTGCTCTCTTTCAGTTGCTTCTTCAGATTCTGCAAATTTACCCTGTTGAACAAGTTCTAAAAGCTGTTCCAAAGACAGTGCAGTATCAGGCTTCTCTTCCTGTGCATATGAAAAGGGAAGAAATAAGGCAAAAATAATTATTAGTAACTTTGATTTCATTGGGCCACCTCCGCAGCTGGAATAGGTAACTCCAGAATATCAACGGTTTTTACTTTTTTAGCCATTGCTATACCGTCTCTGATTGAGTTTCTGTATCTGCCAGGTAAAGATTCCCAAGACTGAGTTTCTTTGTTGTAGATACCAGTCTCAGAAAGATCAGAGGTTTGATAAGCAAGAACCAATCTACCAATCCTAAGGATATTTACATCTCTTTCTTGGTCGTCAATCAAAATTGTATCTTTATAAGTGTCTATTTTTCGTCCATATTCAGACTCCACAGAATAACCATCCAAAACCTGTCTGAGTTTTTCAGCAGGAGATACAACTGGGTTATCTAAAGCTGCTTGAATAAAAGATAATCTTTCCGTTCTTTCTCCAGCTCTGAAGGGGATATCAAGAGCTATGAATTGCTTTAAACCTTCAAACATTCTTCTTGCTAACGGGGGAATTTGACGTTGTAGAACAGTTGAGTCTTTCATAGTTTTTTCAATCTCTTTCATTCTTTCAACTTGACGTTTTATCTGTTTTCTTTTCTGAGCGTTGTAGACTTTCAAACCTTCGATTTGCTTGCTAACACTTTTGTATTCAGCAGAGTCTTTATCGGTTTTATCTTGAAAAGAATCTATTTTTTGTTGTGAAGCTTGGGCAAGAAGAGCTCTTTCTTTGTTAACTTCCAGTACTGGCTCAAGTTGAGCGCTTAAATATAATGATGCAGTTAATAAAAAAAGCGTTAAAATTGCCCTATTTAACTTAGTTATAAACATTATTAATCCCCTGATTATTTTAAGATTAAAGCAAAAAAAATGGTCTAAAACTAGCACTGTTTTGACCATAAGAAAGAAACTTTATGGTTAAAACAAGATATTTGCAACTTGTATTATTCTTTTTAAAAAGGTATGGGTTAGAAGCAACGAAATGAGTCAAATTAGCACGAATGAATTTAAACAAGGATTAAAAATAGTTCTGGATAAATCGCCATGTGAAATCATTGAACATGAATTTCATAAGCCAGGAAAGGGACAGGCTGTAATGAGAATTAAATACAGAGATCTCTTGTCCAATAGAGTTCTAGAAAAAACTTTTAAGACAGGAGAATCTGTTGAAAAAGCTGAAATTTCTAGTAAGGAAATGCAATTTTTATATCAACAAGATAATAAAGTTATTCTTATGGACACAACGAATTACGAACAATTCGAATGCGATCAATCAAAAATTGAAAAACAGGTAGTTTGGATGAAAGAAGGTGCTAGCTACGAAATCATTTTCTGGGAAGATACTTTAATTACTGTTGAAATTGATAATTTTGTCGATATTTCTGTAAAAGATACAGACCCCGGATTAAAAGGAGATACAGCAACAAATACTTTTAAACCAGCTATTTTAGAAAATGGAATTGAAATAAAAGTTCCTCTATTTATTTCTCCAGGAGATTTCATTTCAGTCGATACAAGAAGTATGGAATACCAAGGAAGAGTTAATAAATGAAGGATGAAATTTTTAATTCTTTACAGAAAGCCTCTTTAAAAATTTCTCCAGAGTTCGCTGGTAACTTTCAAGTTACCAAACCTCAAGATTCACAACATGGGGATTGGTCTTCAAATATAGCCTTGATTATGGCTAAAGAAATGAAAAAAAATCCGCGTGAACTTGCGGTTGAAATTATAAGTGCTCTTGAGGGATTAGATTATTCAGAAAAGATAGAAGTTGCCGGGGCTGGATTCATAAATATTTATCTAAAGGAGGATTTATTTTTTAGTCAGATAAAAAACTATGCCTTAGGAGATTTCAAAGATCTATTACAAGAAAAAGAACCAAAAAAAATTCTTCTGGAATATGTTTCCAGCAATCCAACTGGTCCCATCCATGTCGGACATGGAAGATCTGCGGCCTTTGGTTCAGCTTTAGCAAATTTATTAAAAGTAGCGGGAAATAAAGTAACCCAAGAATATTATGTAAACGATAGAGGTCTTCAGGCCAAAACTTTGGGTTTGAGTGTCTTTATTAGAATGCAAGAATTGGATAATAAAAAGATTGTATTACCTGAAGGTTGTTATGCAGGAGAATACATAAAAGATCTTGCTAAGAAAGCAAAAAAACATTTTAAAGGAAAATATCTTGTCAAAAAGGATAACAATCTTTTCTTTGAAACGCTCAACGAATGGTTTGAGTATGTAGATGCAACGTATGAAAATTTTTTAGAATTAGCAAACTACGTCATTGAGCTTCAGAAAGAAGAAATAAAAAAGGATTTGGAGGTTTTTCAAGTCAAATATGATAACTGGTTCAATGAATCAAGCTTGTATGAAAAAGATTTGATTCAAAAAAGTATAAAAAATTTAAAACATAATGAAGTAGAAAAAAAAGATGGCGCTTTATGGTTCAAATCTACTAATTATGGTGATGAAAAGGACAGAGTTCTAATAAGAGACAATGAAGAGCCCACATATTTTGCATCGGATATTGCTTATCACAAGGATAAGTATGATAGGGATTTTGATGAAATCATAAATATTTGGGGAGCAGACCATCATGGTTATATTCCCAGAGTAAAGGCATCCATTGAATCCTTAGGTTTAGACGCTAAAAAGCTTAAAACTCTGCTCATACAGTTTGTTTCTCTCAAAGAGAAAGGGCAAAAGGTCCAAATGTCCACAAGATCTGGAGAATTTGTTGAGTTGTCTGATCTGGTAGATGAAGTTGGTATTGATTCGGCTAGATATTATTTCTTGGCGAGAAAGCCTGAGCAAGCCCTAGAATTTGATATCGATTTAGCTAAAAAAACAAACAAGGATAATCACGTTTACTATATCCAGTATGCTCATGCGAGGATTTGCAGTATAAAAAAAGAGCTTAAAAAAAGAAAAATAGATTTCAACCTTAAAGAATCATTAGAAAAGTTAAGTTTATTAAAAGAGACTGAAAAAGAAATCATATCGTTGGTTAATGGCTATCCTGAAATACTTGAGCAATGCTATAAAAATAATGAGCTTCACCCGTTATGTTTTTACCTAAGGGATTTAAGTTCTAAATTTCATAGCTTTTACAATGCTGAAAAGATTATTTCTGATGATAAAGATTATTCAGATGCCAAGATTGCGCTTTCTATTGCAATAAAAGAAATAATAAATAATGGGCTTAATATTTTGGGAATTGGCTGTCCGGAAAAAATGTAATGGAAAGCATCAAAGAAAAAATAAAAATAGTCCAATCCAAGATAGATGCGTCGAAAACAGATAAAAATGTAAAACTTGTTGCAGTTAGTAAAAAAAAGTCATGGCAAGAAATTTCTGAGGCTTATGAAAATGGAATTTCTGATTTTGGAGAAAATTATTTGCAAGAGTCTTTGGAAAAGATTTCTAAACTGAAAGATTTAAAAATTAATTGGCATTTTATTGGGAATATTCAATCAAATAAATGTGAAGAAATAGCTAAAAATTTCGACTGGGTTCATACGATTGATAGATTAAAAATTGCTAAGTTAATTGATAAGTATTGCCCAGATGACAAGTGTATAAAGTGCCTGATACAAATAAATATAGATAATGAAGAATCAAAATCCGGCATAAGAGTGGAAGAAGTAGAAAATTTTTTAAATGAGTTATCTGACTTAAAAAAAATCAAAATTTGTGGATTAATGATTATTCCCAATCCAAATGTAGCATTGTCAGATCTTCAACAAACCTTTAAGAAAATCAAGATGCTTGCAGATAGGCTAATTGAAAATTATGAGAATCTAACTGAGATCTCTATGGGAATGTCTAGAGATTTCGAATTAGCAATCAAAGAAGGTTCTACTATAGTAAGATTGGGTGAGACTATATTTGGGGCAAGAAATTAAATGAAAATAGGTTTTATCGGTGTCGGGAATCTTGGAGAAAAAGCAGTTACAAAGCTTTCTAAAGATTATGATCTATTTTTGTCTGATCCAATTGAAAAAGACGAACTCAAAAAAATTACAAATGGTTATTTTTCTTTAGAGGAGATAATAAATTCTTCTGATGTAATCTTTTTTACTATTAAACCTAATATGATTGGGGAGTTATTTTCTAAAAAAGACTTTAACTTGCAAGATAAAACCTTTATCTCATTTATGGCAGGATTAAGTCTTGATAAAATTCATGCGCTAATAGGGGAAAAAACAAACCTCATCAGAGGAATGCCAACTGTTGGTATTGGAACAGGAGACAGTACCATTGCCATTACGTCAAACTTTTCCATATCTGAAGAGGTTAAGAATATGCTTTCCAATCTTGGCTCAGTAATTGAAATGAAAGAAGAACATTTTGATGCTTTTACTGCCATAGTTGGAGCCGGACCTGCATACTTTGCCCTTTTGGCAGAAACTTTAGTTGAGATTGCTCAGAAAGAAGGTTTTGAAAAACCTGAATCCTGGGTAAATACTCTCATGTTGGGAACATCAAAAATATATGATGAAGAGAAAGAAATTGGTTTTGAGAGCATCATGTCCATGGTGGCCTCAAAAGGTGGAGTTACTGAAAAGGCATTAGAAACAATGAAAGAAAATGGCTTCAAGACAATAGTTTCTGATGCTATAAAAAAGGCAGTAGAAAGATCAAAAGATTTAGGTAAATAAATATGAATCCAAACTTTGTGATATTCACATTCATTAATTTGATATCGATTGTTCTTTCTATTTACTTTTTTTTTAGGATCTTTGAAGTAAATTTCAACAACATTATTGTTAGTCGTTCTTACTCTTTTATAGAGCCTTTTTTAAGACCCTTTCGCATGATTCTTCCAGTGATATATCGAATCGATTTATCCTGTTTGGCTCTAATCTTTTTCTTTAAAGCTTTAGGTTTTTATATCTTTCTTTCAGGGAGTGAAATAGATTTTAACTTGAATGAGGCTTTGGCTTGGACAGCAATCAGCGTGTTGTTGATGTTTAGTCAAATCTTAAGATATGGGTTATTCATATCCATCATCGGTAGCTGGGCTTTTCCTGCATCAACTAATCAGTTTTTATCGCTTTGTAACTCCATCACCAATGTCTTATTAAAGCCATTTCAAAAATTTACTATTTTTGGCGGAATGGACTTCTCGCCCATAATTGTTTTTTTTCTTTTGATTCAAATTGATAGAATTTTGTATAACGCAAAATTTTCTTTAGGTTTAACCAGTCTAATATAAATGTCAGAAGATAATCACCTCATTGTTGAGCCACGAAAGTTTAAACACCGCCAAAGTTTTCGCCTTGAATCTGGTGAGAGTTTGAATGGTTTTGAACTCATTTATGAAACTTATGGAGAGTTAAATAAAGAAAAATCTAATGCCATTTTGATATGTCATGCTCTAAGTGGTAATCATCATGCCGCTGGTGTTTATTCAAAGGAAGACAAGAAACCTGGATGGTGGGATGAACTTATTGGACCAGAAAAAGCCTTTGATACTAACAAATACTATATTGTTTCTTTGAATAACCTTGGCGGATGTCATGGCTCTACCGGACCAGGTTCAATTGACGATCAAACCGGTAAAGAATTTGGTGCTAATTTTCCAATCGTTACAGTTTCCGATTGGGTTAACAGCCAAAATCTTTTAAGAGAAGAGCTCAATATTGAAAAATGGCTTAGTGTTGCTGGAGGTAGTCTTGGAGGGATGCAAGCCTTGCAATGGGCGATTGAATTTCCTAATAAATTATCAAAGGCTATCATCATTGCAGCTGCTCCAAAGCTAAGTACTCAAAATATCGCTTTCAATGAAGTTGCAAGACAATCAATTATTTCAGATCCTGATTTTACAAAAGGAGATGCGCACCCTGAAAAGGGATTAGGACTTGCAAGAATGTTAGGACACATTACGTATCTTTCTGAAGAATCAATGAAAAATAAATTTGGCAGAGAGTTGAAGAAGGAAAAAATTGCATACGGCTATGATGTTGAGTTTGAAATAGAAAGTTATTTAAGATATCAAGGAGCAAATTTTTCAAAAAGTTTTAATGCACATACGTACTTACTGATGACGAAAGCTTTAGATTATTTTGATCCTGCAAAAAAGAACGACGGGAATCTATCTGAAACCCTTTCAAAAGCAACATGTCAGTTCTTAGTTGTATCTTTTAAATCTGATTGGAGATTTCCCTCAGAAAGATCCAAAGAAATCGTAGACGCCTTAATTCATGCAGAAAAAAAAGTAAGTTACTTGGATATTGATTCCATTCAAGGCCATGATAGTTTTTTAATGAAAAACGATAGATATGAAAATGCTATTAATAGTTTTTTAGAGGCAGATGTTTAAGATAAATGATTGGATTTCTCGAGACTCCAAAGTTCTAGATCTTGGTTGTGGAGATGGGTCTCTTCTTAACGATTTAAGGAAAGAAAAGTCTGCTTCCGGTTTAGGTATTGAAATAGATGCAGAAAAAATAAAAAGCTGTTTAAAAAAAGGAATCTCAGTTATAGAGCAAGATATCGATAGTGGTTTGGAAAATTTTGGCAACCAATCTTTTGATTATGTTGTGATGAGTCAATCTATCCAGGCTCTTAAAAAACCGGAAGTAGCATTAGAAGAGATTGTTCGAATTGGAAAAGAATGTATTGTTTCTATTCCAAATTTTGCAAATATCAAATGCAGGCTTCAACTTTTTTTTAAGGGACAAATGCCAGTTTCGAGTGCTTTGCCTTACGATTGGTACTCAACGCCAAATTTACATCTTTGCTCTTTGGAGGATTTCGAGGAACTTTGTAAGAAATCTAAGATCAAAATTGTTGAGAGAAAACTTTCAAAAATAAATGGTGAAGAAAGCATTCTAATGAAACTTTTACCAAATCTATTTTCAGAAGTGGCTCTCTATAAGCTTGTCAAAGAAAATTGAAGATAGTTATTGCAACTTTTAACAAAGGTAAATTCAAAGAATTCAAAGACTTATTTAGCAACTCCTGTTTTGAGATTCTTTCGTTAAAAGACTTCACAACTGAAGACATTGATGAGACAGGAAGCTCTTATGAAGAAAATGCGATGTTAAAAGCTAAAAAAGCGAGTGAGCTTAGTAATCATCCCTCGCTTGGAGATGACTCAGGCCTCGAAGTAAAATTACTAAATAACGATCCCGGGCTTTTTTCTGCTAGATATTCAGGAAAACATGCAACTGATGAGACAAATATAAAAAAATTGCTCAAAGCAGTTAAAAATTTAGAAAATACTAAAGCAAAATTTGTTTCCACATTAGCGTTTTATGATCCACAAAAGAATCTTGAGCTTTTTTCTTTTGGCGAATTAGAAGGAGAAATCATCAAAGAAAAAAAAGGTGATAAAGGATTTGGTTATGACCCAATTTTTAAAATTAAAAATTCTTGTCAAACTTTGGCAGAGGTCTCATTTGAAGAGAGAATGAAAATAAGTCACAGAGCAAAATCTACTCAAGAAATACTTAAGCATTTAAATCAGTTATATAAGTAAAAACTTCTCTACCCTCTTCTATCGCTTTCCCCTCATATTTTGTTTGTATGGGTTTGAGTGACTGCAAAACATTTGAATCATGCAATACTTTGAATTCTGCAAAGTCTTTTTTTATATCATCGGCATAATCTTGCCAGTCTGTCTTGACGATCAAGCGTCCCTTTTCTTTTAGATTTTGTTTTATGAGATTTAGAAAATTTCGGTCTATCAACCTTCTTTTCCAATGTTTTTTTTTCGGCCAAGGATCTGGAAATAAAATAAAAATAAAATCAAAAAAAGGTTTTTCAATTTTTTCTAAAAAATCTTTTGCATCGCCATAAAACAAACATATGTTTTTTAAATCATGAATTTGCACCTGTTTCAAAACGGAGGCAATACCAGACTTAAAAACTTCAATCCCATAAAAGTTCATATTAGAGTTGGCCATTGCCTTTTCAATTAAGTTGTTACCATCTCCAAAGCCTATTTCAAGAATATTAATTTTTTTTTCCAGAAGTAATTTTGAGATATGGCTAACTTCTTTTGAGTCAAAAAAATTCTTATTTTTAAATTTCTCGAAAATTTCTAGATCTTTTTTGGATGTTCTGCTGCGAACATGCACAAAAGATTTAACCTCTCTTTTCAAGACTCAATGATGCCTTTTTCTGGAGAGCTAGGACTAGGTTGGGATTTAGGAATTCTTCCTGATTTGTGGGCAAGCCTTCCTGATTCAACTGCTAATTTCATTGCTAAGGCCATCTGAGTAGGATTTTCAGATTTTGCAATGGCGGTGTTTAATAAAACTGCATCAGCCCCCATTTCCATTGCTATTGAAGCATCTGAAGCAGTACCAATACCAGCATCAATAATGACTGGCACAGAAACTGAATCAATAATTTTTTGAATTTTTTGAGGCTCTGCAATACCCTGGCCAGAACCAATGGGTGCAGCTAATGGCATTATGGAAACACATCCAATATCTTCAAGTTTCATGCAACTTTCATAATCAGCTGTGCAATAAACCATTACCTCAAAACCGTCTCTTACTAAAATTTCTGCTGCCTCTATGGTCGAATCCATATTTGGTAGTAACGTTTTTGGATCATCAAGTACTTCTAACTTTAGTAAGTTTTTACCACCCAAAATCTCTCTACCTAATTTGGCCATCCGCACTGCATCTTTTGTTGAATAGGCACCAGCAGTATTAGGAAGAATTGTGTATTTATCCGGAGATATATAATCAAGAATTGAAGAATCTTTATCGTTTTGAAGGTCTATTCTTCTAACAGCAACGGTAACAATTTCTGCTCCCGAAGCTTCAATAGAGGTAATTGCTTCAGCTTCATCTTTATATTTACCTGTACCTACTAGAAGTCTTGATGAATAGTTTTTTCCCGCAACGACTAAGCTGTCCTGAGTCAATTAACCACCACCTATCGCTTTTACAATTTCTACTTTATCTCCATTTTTAAGATTGGTTTCCTGCCAATCTGATCTAAAAACCAAATTTTCATTTATTTCAATTGCAATGTGTTTGGAAGATATATTTAGAGACTCTAAGACAGAGACGATATTTGTTTCTTGAGGAAATTTTTTTAAATCGCCGTTTATGAAGATTTTTATTGGAGAGCTTACCAAAATTTAGCTCAATTTTTCCTTTATCACGTCCATGGCAGATTTTTCAATTTGCCTTATTCTTTCTGCGCTAACTCCATATTTATCAGATAGTTCGTGGAGAGTGGGTTTCATGTCACTAAGCCAACGATCCATTAAAATTTCTTTGCTTCTTTGATCTAATTCAGAAATAGCAGAAAGAAGTTCGCTATTGTTGTGTTTTTCTAAATCATTTTTTTCAATGAGCTCTGCTGGATCCATGCTTGAATCAGAAATGTAATTAGCGGGGCTGTAAGATGCCTGATCGTCATTGGCTTCTGCAGGTGGGTCAAAAGAAACATCTGAAGAATTCATTCTGGATTCCATTTCTTTTACAGATTTTTCGTCTACACCTAATTCGGAGGAAATCATTTTTACTTCATCAGAAGAGAGCCAATTTAACTCTTTTCTTTTACTTCTAAGATTAAAGAAAAGCTTTCTTTGAGCTTTGGTAGTTGCTACTTTGACGATTTTCCAATTTTTTAAAATGTATTCATGAATTTCAGATTTTATCCAATGAATCGCAAAGGATATGAGCCTGACGCCAACTTCTGGATTGAATTTCCTTACAGCTTTCATAAGGCCAACGTTTCCTTCTTGAATAAGATCTGCTTGAGGAAGGCCATATCCGGAATAGCCTCTGGCCACATGAGCGACAAACCTCAAATGTGCCATTACAAGCTTTCTAGCCGCTTCTAAGTCATTATTATAGTAAAGCTCTTCGGCAAGTTTTTTCTCCTCTTCGGGAGTTAAAATAGAGATATTTTGAATAGAATTAAGATAGGACTCCAGGTTTTGTCCTGGAGAAGAAATATCCATAGGTTGTAGTTCTTTACCCATAATTGCGAATTTTATACCTTTTTTTCATCTTTTTAGAAATAATTTACTAAAAAAGTTATAAAAATAGTTTAAGAATCTATTTGCCTCAGAAAATCCAACCTTTTTTTATTAGAAAAAGCAAAAAATCCCTTAATTAACTGTTTTTCGTTCATATCATAAGAAATCTCTTGAAGGTCTGTATCCAATACGTCTCCTCCAAAAGCTTTTAAAATAGCGTGTCCAGCTGCGATATCCCAGGAATAAATATTTCCAAATCTAGGATAAAGGTCTGCTATTCCTTCACAAATCCTACAAAACTTTATCGAACTTCCCATTCTAATAACTTTTGATCCCTTAAATTTAGACATTACTTTTGCACAAAAATCCATTTCTTCTTCACTGCTGTGAGATTTACTAATTAAAACATTGCAGATTTGATTGTTCTTATTAGAAAGAAACGCCATTTCTTCATCAATAATTTTTTTTGCTGGTAAATCAGTACCGCCTAAAAAGATGCTATCTTTCATGGGTTGATAGATAGCGCCAAGTATTGGTTTTTGTTTGTTAATTAGGGCAATGTTTAAAGTAAATTCATCACTGCCATTTATTAATTCTTTTGTACCATCTATAGGATCTATGATCCAAGCGTATTCAGAATTTGCTTGTTCTTGGCTAGTCTCTTCGGAGATGAGTGCAAAATCTTGATTAATTTTTTTTAGCTCTTTTCTTATGAATTGGTCTACCTCGGTATCTAAGATTGTCAGAGGAGAGTTATCTTTTTTATAACTTACCTTAAGATCTATTGAGTCAAAATTAACAAAAAACTTTTTCGCGCTTTTGAATATTTTAATTAACTTTTCTGAGATATGAGTTTGATTCACTTTATTCATGATTATTTTTATAAATACTATTTATAAATTACAATAACATTCTAATTAGAGAACATATTATGGTTGATAAAGAAGATTTATTGAAACAAGCTGAAGACATTCATTCTGGTCTAAAGAGACTTAGTCTGAAAAATAGAAAGGTTGTAATGCCTCATCATAAAGAGTTTGAGTTAATTGAAGAACTTGAAGAGCTTTCAATAGATTTGATTGAAAAACTTAAAAAGTAAAAAGGAGTTGAAATGACAAATAAATATACTTGTTTTGATTTAGAAATAAAAAACAAAGTGGCGTATGTAACCATGTGTCGACCAGATGAATACAATACTATGAATAAAGCATTTTGGTCAGAATTGCCTCATCTTGTTGAAAAAATATCTGATGATGCCAGTGCAAGGGTAATAGTCCTGTCTTCTACAGGAAAACATTTTTGTGCCGGAATGGATTTAGCTAACTTTTCATTGAGCGACAATCCCACTGAGCCAAAATCTTCCAATACCCATAATGGAATGAAAAAGGAAGCAGGTTTTAGAATCACTCTTGACCTTCAACATACAATCACTTCTCTTGAAAAAGCAAGAATTCCAGTTATTTCAGCTATTCAAGGAGGTTGTATAGGTGGTGGTTTAGACCTGGCAACAGCAACAGATATGAGATTCTGTACTAAAGAAGCTTTCTTTTGTATCCAAGAAATTAATATTGGGATGGCAGCAGATGTTGGAACTTTGCAAAGAATTCCAAGATTGATTCCAGAAGGAGTAGTAAGAGAATTAGCTTACACAGGCAGAAGGTTTTTTGCTGATGAAGCAAAAGCTCATGGCTTGGTAAACAAAGTTTTTGATTCCCATGAAGAAATGATGTCAGCGGTGAAAATTATTGCAGAAGAAATTGCTTCCAAAGGTCCTTTGGCAGTTGCGGGAACAAAAGAAATTCTTAATTATGGACGAGATCATACAATTGAAGAGTCTTTAAATCATGTTGCTTTGTGGAATGCTGCAATGGGAATTAGTGATGAGATGTCTGTAGCCTTTGAAGCAAAAGCAAATAATAAAGATCCAGAGTTTGATGATTTAATTCCAAGAACTGGAAAAAAATATCTTGATGGTGGATATCAAGGGTAGGTTATTTTCTTAGAAAAACTGGGCTATCCTCAGTCGAATCTTTTTTGGAAAATTTATAGCCGTCTAGATTGAATTTTTGAAGATCTTCAGAAGTTTTAGCTCGGTTTTCAATCAAATATTTGGCCATTAATCCTCTAGCCTTTTTCGCGTAAAAGCTAATTATCTTGAATTGGCCGTTTTTAAAATCTTTAAAGACGGGACTGATGACTCGGCTTTTCAACTTTTCAGTGTTAATAGATGAAAAATATTCAATAGAAGCAAGATTCACCAAAATAGAAGTTGCTTTGAGATCTTTGTTTAAATGATTGGTAATTTCTTCTTTCCAAAACTCATACAAGTCCTTGTTTTTTGCAACAGAAATTTTAGTACCCATCTCAAGACGGTAAGGCAAAATAATATCTAATGGTTTTAAAACTCCATAAAGTCCGGAAAGGATCCTGAGGTGTTTTTGTGCAAAATTTATGTCTTGTTTTGAAAGTTTTTCAAACTCCAGTCCTTGATAGACATCTCCTTTAAAAACAAATCCAGCTTGTTTCGCATGAGCTGAAGGTTTGGTTGCTTGAGACCAATTCTGGAATCTATCATGGTTTAAAACAGAAATTTTTTCACTGACTCCCATTAAAGAAGACAACTCAGATTTATTGAATTTCTTCATAGTAGACACTAAATTTTTAGATTTAGCCAAAAAAGGCGGTACTGAGAAATCCAGTCCCTTTTCTGAAAAAGAATAATCTAACGTCTTAGCTGGAGATAGAACTATAATCATTACAGTATTATTAAATCATATTTCAATGCTCAAAAAAATTACCAAAACCATTGAGAATATACTTAATTTATTTCCTTTCTTTTTCGGAAATATTTCTTCTTGGCTCATTTTATTAATGATTTTTCTTAGCTCGATGATTGTCATCTTAAGATACGTTTTTGAAATCGGAGTCGTTGCAATGCAAGAACTGCTCGTCTATTCACATGGGATGCTTTTTCTATTTTATGCCGCATTAGCTCTTAAAGATGATGCGCATGTCAGAGTAGACATTTTCTACAGAGAATTGTCGGATAAAAGAAAAAGAATGGTAAATATTTTTGGAAATCTGTTTTTTTTACAACCCTTTGCTTGGGTAATTTTAATATTTTCATTTGAATACGTTTACTTCGCTTGGTCTATCAATGAAATTTCTCCAGAACCAGGTGGTCTTCCTTTTGTGTATCTTTTCAAAACAAGCTTAATTATTTTTCCTGTTCTTTTGATTCTTCAGAGCTTTTCAGAGCTGATTAAATTGGTTTTCAAAAATGATTGATTTTTTGCCACTAATCCTTTTTACCTTGGTTTGTATCTTTTTACTTTTTGGTTTCCCTGTTGCTTTTACTTTGGCTGGGGTTTCAATAATTTTTGCTTTGATAACAAGTTTTTTTGGTGTTTTTGATTTGTTTCTTTTAGAAACTCTACCAAATAGGATTTTCGGCGTGATGACAAATTCTACTTTGATAGCAGTTCCTTTGTTTATTTTTATGGGAGTATTACTGGAAAAATCGAAAGTTGCAGAAGAACTTCTGCTTAAAATGTCCGACTTTTTTTCTGGTTTTAGAGGTGGTCTTGGTCTTTCGGTAATTTTTGTTGGAGCTTTACTTGCAGCCAGTACAGGCATTGTTGGAGCTACAGTTATTGCGATGGGTTTGATTTCTTTACCCGCATTTTTAAAACAAGGATATCCACACGATCTTTCTACTGGTTTAATTTCTGCTACCGGTACTTTGGGACAAATCATCCCTCCTTCTATTGCCTTGGTTATTTTAGGAGATGTGTTGTCTTCAGCCTATCAACAATCACAGCTTAGTCAGGGAATTTTTACAGCCAAAACAATTTCGGTGGGGGATCTATTCTTGGCAGCTATAGTTCCAGGATTAATGTTGCTGTGTTTTTATGCAATTTATTTTCTTTTCAAATCAAGAAACTTGGAACTTATCTCAAATGATGTAGAAAGCTCAATAAAAGCTATTGATTTAATAAAAGTCATTGCCCCGCCTTTTATTTTGATCATAACTGTTTTGGGGAGCATTATTTTTGGAATTGCTTCGCCAACAGAGGCATCCGGTTTGGGCGCTTTGGGAGCAATTCTGATTGCAATGCTAAATAATAAATTAAATTTTCAAGCTTTAGCTGAAACTGTAAAACAATCAGCCGCCATAACTTCTATGGTTTTCATCATTTTAATAGGTGCTTCTGTTTTTTCTTTGGTTTTTAGAGGTTTGGGAGGAGAAGAACTCATTGAGCAAATATTTAACTCTATTCCAGGAGGCCTTTTCGGTTCCATGATTTTAGTTATGGTTTTAATCTTTCTGTTAGGTTTTATCCTGGATTTCATCGAAATAAGTTTTGTCATAGTGCCAATTGTAGGGCCAGTGTTGATGGCAATGGGAGCAGATCCAATTTGGCTTGGTATTATGATTGCAATCAATTTACAAACTTCTTTCTTAACTCCACCATTTGGTTTTGCTTTATTTTATCTGAGAGGTGTTGCACCAGAAAACATCAAAACAATTTCTCTATATAAAGGAGTGATACCATTTATAATAATCCAACTGGGTCTTTTAATTTTATTAGCTATTTTTCCAACAATCGTAACTTTTTTACCAAGTTATTTATATTAAATGAATAACAAACATCTTGTTAACTTGGGATATTTCTTCTTATGGGGAGATTTTTTGTTAGTTATATTTTTTGTTCATTCTCTGTTTGTGAGTCCAATTACCGTTGAGATGTATTTTTCTGAATATCTGCAAATAGCCTTGTATTTATTCAATTGGATTAAAACTTGGAGCGAATTTTTTGATTGGTGGGTGGGAATTATTTATACCTGGCCAGCAGCACTTATTTTCTTTATCAGATATTTTGTTTCAACCTCGATAGGTATTTGGTTGGTAAGAAAATACAGTTAGTTTAGCTCCCTCATTTCATACACTGCTTTTTCTGAAATTTTGTGATACTCGGAAACATTCTTTTTGAAATTTTCTTGAGACTCAAATATCCTTTTGGATAAAGAATCTTCAGCAATCAACTCTTTCAAAAGTTTAGAAGTAATTTCTTTGAATTTTTTCAAAACATCGTCAGGAAGTCTTTTTAGTATCACCCCGTGAGTATTTACCAGTGTTTCCAAAGCTTGATTATTCCTAGCAGTGTATTCATCCAACATATCCTGATTCACTGCCCTGCTTGCAGTTCTTACTATTTCTTGAAGATCAGAAGGTAAAGAAGCGAAAGCTTCTTTATTGATAATTACTTCTAAAGTTGGACCCGGTTCATGCCACCCTGGATAGTAATAATATTTTGCTGCTTGGTGTAATCCAAAGGTCTGGTCATTATATGGCCCAATCCATTCTGCAGCATCTATAACTCCTGTTTGGAGATTCGTAAAGATTTCGCTGCCTGGCATTAAGACTGCTTCCCCACCTGCCTCTGTCCAAACTTTTCCAGCCAAGCCAGGAATTCTCATTCTGGTTCCTTTGATATCCTCTAGAGAATTTATTTCTTTATTAAACCAGCCTGCCATTTGCACACCAGTATTACCGCCTGCCAGAGGAATCAAATTAAATTTATCATAAGCTTCCTCCCAAAGCTCTAAGCCACCTCCATAATGGAGCCAAGCATTCATCTCTTGAGCGTTTAAGCCAAAGGGCAAAGCAGTAAAAAATTGTGCCGAAGGAGCTTTGCCAATCCAGTAATAAGATGCTCCATGACCGATCTCAACTGTGCCTCTAGAAACCGCATCAAAAACCTCTAAAGCAGGAACGAGCTCTCCACTGCCATAAACTTTTATTTTCAGTCTGCCTGCTGACATTTTGTTTACTAATTTGGAAAGATTCTCAGCTCCTAAGCCGACCCCAGGGTAATTTTTGGGCCAAGTAGTTACCATTCGCCAAGTAAATGTCTTTTCGGATTCTTTAAATGCAGTATTTGCTTCTTCTTGCTCACATGCAATGAAGAAAGTTAATACAAAAAGTAAAACTAAACTTTTTTTAAATTTGCGAAACTTAAAACCAGCCATTTTATTCCTTCTTTGGTGAAATTAACTTCAACTCTAGCATTGGCACCCTCTCCTTCATAGTTAAGAATGATTCCTTCGCCAAATACATCGTGCGTTACCAAGTCACCCAAAGAAAACTCTTCGCCTTTAAACTGAGTACCACCAACAATTTTGGGGACGAAGCCTTTTGAACTTGGTGTTTCTGATGACATTCTTATCTCATACTTCAACTCATCAGGAATTTCTTTTAAGAATCTAGATATCGGACTGAAACTTTCCATCCCATACATGTTTCTTACTTCTGCATAGGTTAAATAAAGTCTTTCCATTGCTCTAGTGATACCAACGTAACAGAGCCTTCTTTCTTCTGCCAATTGCCTTGGGTCTTCCAAAGATCTTTTGTGAGGGAATAAACCTTCTTCGCATCCAGTCATAAATACCAGTGGGAATTCTAAACCCTTAGCTGAATGGAGAGTCATCATTTGTATTGCATCTTCGTCAATATCTGCTTGATTTTCGCCTGCATCTAAAGAAGCCTGGTCAAGAAATATCTCCAATTCGTTTCTATCGTCATCAGCGTCTTCACCTATGGGATTGAAACTAGATGCTGCAGAAACAAGTTCCTCTAAATTCTCTTTTCTTGATCTGCCTTTTTCCCCAGGTTCTTTTGCGTGAAAATCTTTCAAACCAGTTATGTTGATAATTTCATCAAAAATTTCTCCAAGACCTTTGTTTTCAGTATTAGTTTTTAGCTGAGAAACTGTTTCGATGAAATGAGATAAGGCTCTAGAAGATTTCTTTAAATTGTCTTTAGAAATAGATTCTGCTGCTTTCCATAAGGATATGTTTTCAGCTCTGGCATGCTCTCGAACGCTGTCTAAGGTTTTTGCACCAATGCCTCTTGTAGGTACATTTACTATTCGCTCAAAAGCTGCGTCATTATCAAAATCTACGAGTAATTTTGAGTAACTCAGGGCGTTTTTAATCTCCATTCTTTCATAGAACCTTACGCCGCCATAAATTCTATAGGGCAACTCAGACCGCAAAATACTATCCTCCAAAACACGGGATTGGGCATTTGATCTGTACAAAATTGCTACGTCATTAAGAGACCTTCCCTCGTCGATCCAGTTTTTTATGATGTCGACAATAAAACTTGCCTCGTCTCTTTCGTTGAAAGCGCGGTAAATTTTTAAAGGCTCGCCTTCTTTGTTCTCCGACCAAAGTTTTTTGCCTAATCTTTCGGGATTATTTGCAATAACTGCATTAGCAGAGGAAAGAATATTTTTTGTGGATCTATAGTTTTGCTCGAGCTTAATAGTTTTCACTTTCTTAAAATCTTTTTGAAACCTTTTGATGTTTGCGCTTTTTGCCCCTCTCCAGCTGTAAATTGATTGATCATCATCTCCAACAACTGTCATAAAACTTTTTTTACCTAAGAGTTTTTTTAATAAAAGATATTGAATTTCATTGGTATCTTGAAATTCATCAACCAAAATATGTTCAAACCTATTCTGATAGTGCTCTAAAATTGCTTTGTTATTGGATAGCAGTTCGAAAGACCTTAAAAGGATTTCAGCAAAGTCAACCAATCCCTCTTGGTCACAAACTTTTTGGTACTCATTCATGATGTCGACCATTTTTTCTTCAACAAAAGAAGCACTAGACTTTATTTTTGCTTTTCTTCTGCCTTCTTCTTTTTGATTGTTAATAAACCATTGTGCCTGTGAGGGCTGCCAGGTTGCATCATCTAATTCTAGAGATTTTATGACTCTCTTTATCACTCTATTCTGATCTTCCGAATCTAAAATAGAAAAGCTTTTTGGCAAGCTAGCTTCTTCCCAATGTCTTCTTAACATCCTATGAAATAAAGAGTGAAAAGTGCCACACCACATCTGATTAAGTTGTTCGCCAAGAATGTTTTCTATTCGGCCTCTCATTTCTTTTGCTGCTTTATTGGTGAAGGTAACAGTTAATAAAGACATGGGATTTACGTTGTGAACCTTACACAACCAAGCAACCTTATGCGTGATAACTCGGGTTTTTCCTGAACCAGCTCCTGCTAGAATCAAAGAGAACTGAGATTCGTCTGACACAGCTTCTCTCTGAGGAGAATTTAGATCATCCAATATATAAGATACATCCATATATTTTTATTTTAAGCTAAAGTAGATTCTTTATATTAATAACATTTATGAAAGATTTTGAAAATTCTTTAGACACAATGCTTGAAAAAGCTTTTTTGACTTTATCTAACGGAGTTGATGATGCTAAAAGTTACTTTCATACGCCAACAGTTTGTACTTTTGAAGGTCAAGATATATCAGCAAGAACTGTTGTACTCAGGGATTTTAATGAACAAGAAAGAGTTTTAAGGTTTCATACCGATCAAAGGTCGCCAAAAATTTCTCAAATCAAAAAAAATAAAACTGCTACGGTTCATGCTTATGATCAAGAGGAAAAAATTCAGATTAGATTAAAAGGAAGTATTGAAGTTCATCATCAAGATTCCGTAACTGAAAAGGCATGGGAAAATACTAGAGAAATGTCCAAAGAATGCTACTCGGTAAAAGACTCTCCCAGCAAAAAGATAGACAATCCTGTTGAGTTTGATATTGATAAAAACCAAATTGATAGGGAAATGGGTTATGAAAATTTTGCAGTAAATCTTTTTACCTTTCAAAGCCTAGAAATCCTATATTTAAAAAGAGCAGGTCATAGAAGAGCAATCTTTGAATGGGTTAATAATGATGTAAAAAAGAACTGGTTGATACCTTAATTTACGGTATTAGCTAAAACTAAAATAACGCCAGTTACTATCAAAAGAATTCCAAAAGAAACCAGCAAAGACGGAAACTCTTGATATTTGATTGCTCCCAAAATTGCTATTAAGACAATTCCTACTCCAGACCAAATTGCATAAGCAACTGAAACCGAAATATGTTGAAAAGTTAAAGATAAAAAATAGAAACTTGCAGCATAGCTAAAGACAACAACAAGGTTGGGAATCATTTTTGTGAAGCCTTCTGTATCTCTTAAAAAAAGAGTGCCAACAACTTCTAAAATAATTGCTAAAAAGAGAAAGGCGTAAGGCAAAACCATAATTCTTTTGTATGATTGTAATCAAAAAATTAAAAACTATCTCGGAAAGTTAAGCTATTCAATTTTTTATATTTCAAGTTAAAATTAACCCATGAGTAAACATAAAGCTTTGGACATGTTCGGCAGGTCTGGGAATCCTACATTGAGTGATGCGACTTTTGCTGATTTTGAAAACGTAGATCAAAAAACCATGACTTTACAGGGTACTGTTAACAAGGTTGGTATTCTTTTAGCTCTTGTAGTTTTAAGTGCCGCCTATACTTGGAATGTTTATTTTGTAACTGGCAGTCCCGGAGCATTGATGCCAATTGGACTTTTCGGGGGTATGATTTTTGCTCTTGTAACCATTTTCAAAAAAAACTGGGCGATGTATACCGCACCCATTTATGCCATATTGGAAGGTCTCTTTTTAGGTGGAATTTCCGCCATTTTTGAAAGTCAGTATCCAGGAATTGTGATTCAAGCAACTGGCCTAACTTTTGGCACTTTGGCTTCTTTATTGGTACTTTATAAAACAGGAGTTATAAAGCCTACAGAGAATTTCAGACTGATGGTAGTTTCAGCCACTATGGGGATCGCATTGCTCTATGTGGTTAGCTTCATTATGAGTATGTTTGGAACAGGTATCGGTTTTATTCATGACAATGGTATTTTTGGTATTGGATTTAGCCTTTTTGTTGTGGGTATTGCGGCTTTGAATTTGGTTCTAGACTTTGACTTCATTGAAGAAGGATCTGAAAAAAATGCTCCAAAATATATGGAATGGTTTGGTGCTTTTGCCTTAATGGTTACCCTGATTTGGCTTTACTTGGAAATGCTTAGACTGCTTGCAAAGCTCAGAAGCAGATAGCGTGTCACTGACAAATATCTTTTTTTTGCTCCTAACGATTGTCTCCCTTGCAGTATTCTTTTTTTTTGGTCGCTTTAGAGCATCAGAAAAACAACTAAATAGAGAAAATCGGATCGATTGGTCTAACAGAAGATATGATTTTCTAAAATACTTTCTGCTTATTCTTTTTTTGGCGTTAGGTATAGCGTTTTTGATCAGAACTTTCGCCTAGAATAATTTTAATGATTGATACCGAAGTTTTAATAATTGGTGGTGGTGCTGCTGGGTTAACAGCAGCAATTGAGCTTAGTCAGAAGCATAAGGTATCTGTTATTTCAAAAGAAACCATTGTTGATAGCTCTACTTGGTATGCCCAAGGTGGGATAGCCGCAGTCATGGGAGAAAAAGATACAGTCGAAGAGCATATTGCTGATACTTTGGAGGTTGGAGATGGAATTTGTGATAAGGATGCTGTTGCCCACTGCGTAAAAAATAGTAAGTCAGCAATTGATTGGCTTATTGAGATGGGCGTTAACTTTACAATGACGCAAAATGGAGAAAAATTGCATCTCACTCAAGAAGGCGGGCATTCAAAAAGGCGTGTTGCGCACTCTAAAGACACCACTGGGAAAGAAGTATCAAATTCTTTAATAGCGAGAGCAAGGAAAATTAAAAACATAAAAATTTATGAAAATCATCTTGCCGTTGATTTGATAACAGGCAATCGGTCTTGTCTGGGAGCTTACGTATTCGATAAGAAAAAAGAAGAAGTAGTAACTTTCAAATCAAGTGCAACAATTCTGGCATCTGGAGGAGCGAGTAAGGTTTATTTATATACTAGCAATCCAGATGGAACCAGTGGTGATGGTATGGCACTGGCTTGGCGAGCAGGGTGTGAATTGTCTAATATGGAATTTAATCAGTTTCACCCAACTTGTCTTTATCATCCAGAAGCAAAATCTTTTTTAATTAGTGAAGCTCTGAGAGGCGAAGGTGCTTATTTACTTAATCATGAAAACGAAAGATTCATGAAAAAGTATCACAAAAAAAATGAGTTAGCTCCACGAGATGTGGTAGCTAGATCCATAGACGAAGAAATGAAAAAAACAGGCAAAGACTTTATGTTTCTTGATATTAGCCACAAGCCAAAGAATATGATTTTAAAATCTTTTCCGGCAATTCATAAAAAATGTTTGAGTTACGGATTTGATATCACAAAGGACAAAATACCCATTGTTCCCGCAGCGCACTACTCATGTGGCGGTGTTAAGACGGGCTTGTCAGGTGAGACAAATATAAAGAATCTCTATGCTATTGGAGAAACAGCATGTACTGGGCTACATGGTGCCAACAGAATGGCAAGCAACTCTCTATTGGAATGTGTTGTGTTTGCAAAGTCTGCAGCTTTGCACATTGAAAAGAATTTCAATGTAAATAAGAAAAAACTTAAGGACTGGGATTCCTCAAAAGTTATCAGATCGGGAGAGAATGTTCTTATCTCTCATAATTGGGATGAAACGAGAAGATTGATGTGGGACTATGTTGGCGTTGTCAGATCAAATGATCGACTCTTAAAAGCTAAAGAAAAAATAAAAATCATTCAAAATGAAGTAGAAAGTTTTTATAAAAACTTTGAGTTGAATTCAGATTTTATTGAGTTGAGAAATTTGGTTCTTGTGGCGAGATTGATCATAGAAAGTGCTATTTTGAGAAAAGAAAGCAGAGGTCTTCACTACAACATAGATTTCCCAGATAAAATCAGAAGCGGAGCTTCTTCAGTAATTTCAAAAAAAGAACTTAAAGTTGCTTGATTAGATCGCGCATGGAAAGAACTCCAACGAGTTTTTCATCATCCATAACCGCAAGGTGGCGAATCTGATTTTCCATCATTAGGTCAAGAGCCTCTAGCTTTGTACATTGCGGTGTGACACTAATGATATTTTTAGACATTATTTCCTTGACCTCGTTATTTAAAGCTTCTTTACCTTTTCTGGAAATAAGTTCGATTACATCTCTTTCTGTAACGATACCTTCAAGATCTTGTGGGTCATTTGTGTCAGAACAATAAACCAATAGAGCTCCAATTCTATTTTTGTCCATTATTCTGCATGCTTCATCAATTGAAGAGTTTCTGGCAACAGCAAATATGTCCCAATATCTTTGGTTTAAGAGCAATGATTCTATGTTTTCAGGCATTAAGTGAGATGATTTATGGAGTTTTTTGTTTATAATACTTCAAATCTTAGGAGATTTAAAAATGATATTTAAAAAAGGAATTAAATTATTGTCTCTATCTATTCTTTTTTTAGGGCTTAGTGCCTTAATACATGCTGATAAGGGCTTTATTACTGTCGACGGAAAAAACATCGAAATGGATGTTGAAAGACAATATCAAGCACCTGCAAGCTATCCAAGAAAAGCTTTGAGACTTGCGAAAGAAGGTTACGTAATCGTTGAATTCGATGTTAGCGCTGACGGTGATGTCATAGACCCTTTTGTTTTAGAAGGAGAACCTGCAGGACTTTTCGATAGAGCAGCAATGAAATCTATCAGAAAGTGGATTTATCAGCCGCCTATATATGAAGGTGTGCCTGTCCAAGTAAATGATGTGCAAGTTAAATTATCTTTCAGAGTTCAATAAGATCTTAAATTTTTGCGCGTAAATGCGTATCAGAACAGTATTAATTGGGATTGGCCTAGCAGGAAACTTACTGCTAGCCCTTTCCTTATTTTTTTTGTTCAACTATAGGGATACTACGCAAAAAAGTTTTGCCAATGAGTCTCTAGTTTCAACGTATGAGGCTGCATGGTTTCAGACCCTCGAAACTTCAATTGATGCTATTTCTGCCTGGCTTCCAGTAACTGGAGAAAGAGGAAATTTTTGGGACCCCGAAAATCCTATATATCCTGAAGAGGAACTTTCCTCACCTGATGACGATTATGCCAATCCGTTAATCCAATTCATCACGGATAAAAACATTGGGGAAGCAGGATATCTCTTGGATCTAATGTTTGAATTTGATTTGGATGAAGGGAATTTAAGTTTTATTAAAGCTTATTATCCAAATGGGCAGAGGTTTTATTGTTCTAGCGCACTGGACTTATCTGGAATCGATGCATGTAGTCCTCAAGCTAAAAATGAATACGATAATAATCTTGACGAATTTCTTATTGATGCAGGCAAGAGGCCAAGAAGATTTTTACAAAAGATCGTAGACTCATCTGGAGAAAAAATTTCTACCTTAAACCAAATGATGGCTTTCCCGATAAAGGCTTTTAGTAGAAATGCTGAAGCAATTATTGTCATGGGAATAGATGTAAGAAAGTCTATGGAGACCTTTGGTGATGAATTTGAACTTGTTACTGCAGTACAAACAGAAGAAGGAATCATTTCATTAGGCGACGATTATGCGAGATATGAGTCAGGCTTAGAGTTAGACGAAACTTCTAATTTTGGAATTACCAACATTAAAGGTCATGTTGATAAGGCAAATTCAAACTTAGAAGAGTTTGGCAATAGAACTTCTACAAGAGATTCAGATTTAGGATCCCTCATCACACTTCTTCCATTGAGTTCATACCTTTCATCAGATAAAGCACAATTATTTATTTTTAGAGATGAAAGCGAAAGTATCGCTCAAGAAAATGCTATCCTAAATTCAATCTACATAATAATTACAATTGTAATTTTTCTGGTGATTGCTTTAACTTCAGGAATTCTTGCTAATGTTTTTGGATCAGTAAATAAAGCAATTGAAGTTCTTCAGGCTCTCACCAGTGGGGACTTATCTAAAACCATGCCACAGAGAAGAGGTCTTTTGAGATCTGAAAATGATGAGGTTGGTGAGCTTGCAAAGGCTCTAGAAATTTATAGAGGCCATCTTAATGAGATGGAAAATATCAGAACTGAACAGGCACGCAGAAGAAAAGAAAGGGATACTGCGATCATAGAAAAAATGAGTATTCTTGCCGATGAGCTTGAAGGAGATTCAAGAACCTTAATTCTTAATGATATTAATAAGATGCAAAATCTTGCTCAAGAAAGCTCCCAGGATAAAGGAGAAGAAGCTTCAGTTGAATTAATGACAGTTGCATTCACAAGAATGGCAGATGAAGTACAAGTTCTTATAGACACAAGGACCAAAGAGATGGAGGAGTCTCGAGATGAAGCGCTTGAGGCAAATGAACAGAGAAGTAAATTTTTTGCCAATATGAGTCACGAACTCAGAACGCCATTGAATGCAATTTTAGGATACGGAGAAATGCTATATGAAGAGTGCGAAGATTTAGGTTATGAAGATTTAATGCCTGATCTTAAGAAGATAACTACTTCTGGAACACATCTATTGTCTCTGATTAATAATATTTTGGACCTTTCAAAAATAGAGTCTGGAAAAATGGAGCTTTTCATCACCAGCTTCGAAATTGAAAAAGTGGTTGAAACTCTTAGAGATATTAACGCACCTTTGGCGGCGAAAAACGACAATGGCTTCAAGATAAATATTCAAGAAGCTATAGGATCAATGTCCCAAGATGAAACGAAGCTTAGACAGTGTGTTACAAATTTCTTAAGTAATGCCTTCAAATTTACAAATAACGGCTTAGTAACCTTAGATGTTAATTCTTTCATGAAGGATGAAGTTGAGATGATTGAATTCAAGGTAACTGATGATGGGGAAGGTATGAGCGAAGAAGGAGTAGCAAAAGTCTTCGAAGAATATGAGCAAGCCGAAAGATCTACCTCGGCAACTCATGGCGGAACAGGCCTAGGCCTGCCTATTAGTAAAAGATTTGCTGAATTAATGGGTGGTGGTGTAACGGTATCCAGTGAAAAAGGAGTTGGATCTGTATTTTCAATTTTTATTCCAAGAATCTGTGATGAATCTGGAGAACTCGAAAATGAAGAAATTTCTTCCTTAGAGGGTGAAAACTTATGTGTGCTAATTGATGATGATATAGCAATGCATGACTTAATAAAAAGGACAGTAAAAAAAGCTGGAATGACTTTAATTGGAGCAACTAATGGTGAACAAGGCCTGAATATGATTAGGGAATCACAACCAAAGCTCATTCTATTAGATGTTTTGATGCCGGGAAGAGATGGTTGGTCTATCTTAAAAGAATGCAAATCTGATGAATCTATAAAAGACATTCCAGTAATAATGGTTTCCCAAATGTCGCAGGAAACATTGGCATTTTCGTTAGGAGCAGATGACTATCTCACCAAGCCAATTGACAGGGATAAATTCCTTAAGATGGTAACTAACTTACTTGGTAGCTCAACAAACAAAAGAATCTTAGTTGTTGATGATGATTCGAATACAAGAGATATTCTAGGAAGAGCCTTAAATGATGCTGGTTACGAAGCTTTCTTAGCTAGAGATGGAAAAGAAGGACTTGAAAATTTGGATAAAAACCCAGCGCTAATTGTCTTAGATCTAGAAATGCCGCGTATGGATGGTTTCGAATTTTTAGAAAACTTTGTTGAAATGGATTTTGAAGATAAACCTAATATTCTTGTATATTCAGGAAAAGATTTATCAGAGGTACAAGAAGAACTTTTAAGAAAGAACGTTGCTGGGCTGGTTAAAAAGGATGAAGTATCTATTAATCAGCTTCCAGGAATGGTTACTAAATTATTAGGAGCTAAGAGCTAAGCACCTAAATTCGACTCAATTTTTTCTAAAAGCCTTTTAAAATCAACTGGCTTTGTGTCAAAGTCGTCTGCCCCACACTCCAAAGCCTTTTGTCTATCATGTTCCATTGCATGAGCGGTTAAAGCAATGATTGGAATATTTGATATCTCGGGATCAGCTTTTGCCTGTGTAGTGGCTTCCCAACCGTCCAGAACAGGCAGACCCATATCCATTAAAACTAAGTCTGGGTTTTCTGATTTCATTTTATCAAGCCCTTCCTGACCATCGAAAGCAAAGATGACATCATATTCTCTTCTTGTCAGTCTTCTGCCTAACATGTCACGATTCATTTCATTGTCTTCTACGTAAAGAATCTTTTTCATAACTCTCTCCTCAGCTATAAATAAACTGATTTCTGCCCCCCTCTTTTGCTTTGTAGAGTCTTTCGTCTGCAAGGTTAACAAGTTCTTCTTGATCCTTAACCTCAGATGAATTAATAACTCCTCCACTTATAGTAATATTTATTTCAACATCTTGGAAGGGAATTGATAAGTCAACTACAGCCTTTCTTATATTCTCACAGTAATCGTTCAAACTCATTCCTTCTTTATTCTCTAAAACTGCAATAAATTCCTCTCCACCTACTCTGCCAATAATGTTTTTACCGCATGCATCTCTTAAGCCATTAGCAACAGCTTTCAAAACCTCATCACCTCCAGGGTGTCCATAAGTGTCATTTATAGATTTAAAAAAATCTATATCCATAGAAAGTAAAGAAAATTCATAACCTTTTTCTTGCGACAGTTTCTCGAAACATTCCTCGATTTTGTCAAAAACAACCTGTCTGTTATAGATTCCGGTTAGTGGGCAAGTAGTTGCTTTGAGATTTAATTCTTTTAATAACTCTTGCTCTCTTGCTCTGAAATATTTTGCTTCTAAACTCGCAATTGATTTCGCCATTAAAATTGTTCCATTCAATGGTTTAGGAAGATAGTCTGAGGCCCCTAACTTTATACATTTAGCAGTGCTATCAACATCATTGAATGCAGATACCATAATGATTGGCAACTCGTCTCTATCATGGTTCTTCCTAAATCTTTTAAGGAGCTCTAATCCGTTTATGTCCGGCAACATTACATCTAGCAAAATAAGATCGGGAGTTTTAGCATCCACTTCTTTGATTGCGGTTGTCCCATCCAGAGCAACTCTGCAAGAAAGCCCATTTTGAGTTAATCTTCTTTCCAAAACTTCACAGTTAGTCTTGTTATCATCAACAATTAGCACATCGGACCCCTTGAGATAATCATCAATATCTAAACTGTAATCTATGTCTCCTAAAGATCTAAATAGAGATTCAGCATTCTGAATTTGGCCTTGTTCAGAATCTTCAGCGGCTTTTTCGTTTAAGTCACCTTTAATAAAATCTACAAATCTTTCTATGGCCGTCTCTGTTTCTCTCGATAAAGTTAAAATCGTATTTAAATCTTTAAGACACTCCTCAGATAAATCATCTTCAAAGTCTTCCATTAAAATTTCGCTATATCCAATTATTGCATTCAAAGGAGTACGAAGATTATGTCTAAGCTCTGAGTATTCTTGTGATGTTTTGGCTTTTTTGTCTGCAGCCGTATTTTCTCTAAAGGCATCCTCATACTGACTCAAGAGCTTGTCTTCAGCTTCTTTGATTTGGTTTATTTCTGAACTGATATTGAGGTTGTTCTTTACACCAAACTCTTCTACTAAATCAATATATTGTTCGATAGCTTCAGCAGGAGCTGCAAACTCTTGTTTAATTTGCGCGAGTAATATTTTTTCCGCGCCTTTAGAAGGTTTTTCCGAAACAGCCATTAAAATTCCTCCTTGAAATCCTTTAAAAACTGTGGTCTGTGATGAAAATATCCTTGGCCTTTGTGGCAACCAAGTTCTAAAAATGTTTTCTGTTGTTCCTCAGTTTCAATCCCTTCAGCTAGCATACCTAACTCCATGTTATTGCAAATTGTTACCACAAATCTGACGAGCTCTTGCGTATCTTGTTCAGACACAGTTCTAGCAAAATCCTTATCAAGCTTTACTAAAGTAATCGGCAAGTCTCTTAAATAACTTAATGAAGAGTAACCTGCTCCAAAATCATCGAGCGCGAGAGGTATTCCATGTTTTTTAAGTTTTTCAAAATACTCTGCAGCTCTGGATCTATCTTCAAGTTCTGCAGTTTCTGTGATTTCAAGCCCCAAGTCTCCCGGATTAAGATTATTTTCTTTTACAAAATCTAAAATGAGATTACAAAAGTTTTCTTGCATAGCTGTATAAGCTGAAACATTAAGATAAACAGTGAAGTCTAATTTTTTCTTTTTCTTAAATTCAAATACCTCCTTTAACTTCTGCATGGAAGCCAGCACAACAAGAGAAAATAAACTTTCTCCTTCAACCAGAGGTATTAATTTATCATTTGGGATAATATCTCCTTTTTCGTCTCTTAATCGTAGCAGTGTTTCCACACTAACCAAGTCTCCTGTGGCAAGGTCATATTGTTTTTGGTAAGCCATGTCTATACGATCATTTTCTAAACAAGAAATGGTATTTTTCAAAGCATCCAAAGCTGCCTCTGACTGAGCCAAAACCTCTATCAAAAAGAAAGATTCTTCTTTGTCTAAGGGAATT
This sequence comes from uncultured SAR86 cluster bacterium, assembly GCA_902540995.1. Taxonomy (GTDB): domain Bacteria; phylum Pseudomonadota; class Gammaproteobacteria; order Magnimaribacterales; family AG-339-G14; genus MEDG-81. The sequence continues at coordinate 9,782 of CACBOY010000003.1, read as the reverse complement.
TCGTGAACTCGAGATCTCAATAAAAATTTTATTTTTCTCAGTGAGAGTTCAAGATCGGATTGAAATGAAGACCCAATTGCTTCTATTTTCTTTGACGTACCATGAGATATTATTGGAGCGATACCAATGTCACTTATTTCAGTTGTATCAAAAACATATTGAGCAGATTGATTCATCCATTCCACCCCATCATCTTTACAAAAAATCAAATAGGGGCTCGGGTGATGTTGCAGGGATTTAATTAGGTATTTAGCCTGTTGATCTTCAATTATTGTCATCTTCTATAAGTTCCTCAACAACTTCAACGAAGCTATCGTTAAATGTATTTTTCATGAAAGACCATAGTTTCAAATGATATTTTGATTTAAAAAGCGTTTTGAAGGATCTTTTGTAATTGTCCCATTCTCCTTTATCGATCATGCCAATTGTGTATTGATAATGTTGGTTTTCTCTAGACCGTAACATTATGCTGAAATATGACATGTATTTGGCGTCTTCTTCAGGAGTAAGTTCCTCATCATTTCGCAGTTTTAACTTAATCTTAACCATGCTTTTTTTCATGCCTTCTAAAGCAATTTCTTGATGGCTATCAGCGACATTCTGCCTAGCATTTGCTCGTGCTACTCTGTTTTGCTCTCTCATTTCTTGTATTAAATAGTAAATTGAAGCTACAGCTCCAATTGCTGCCAGTGCTCCAACAATGCTATTAAAGTACTCAATAAAAAAATTCATGTTTTATTCCAAAAATTGAGAATGATAAGCTTAATTGTTTTGCTCTTTTATTTAAACGATTTTTTAAAATAAATAAGGGATGAGTCTTGCTTTAACTTTTTTACAATAATCTTCATATCCTTCTAAATCCTTTAAAAGAGTTTCTTCTTCAATGCTTATTCTCGATCTCAAAGCTATTGCTAAAAAAGTCAGACTAAGAAAAAGTGATAGATAAGTACCTAACCAAACATTTACTCCGGTTATAAAAAAAATAAAACCCGTATACATTGGATGTCTTACCAAGGAATAAATGCCTGTATCTATAACTTTCTGACCCCTCTCTTCTTGAATGTTGACAGTAGTTTCTGCAAACTCATTTGCATTGATTGAGGCCATAAATAAAAGCATTCCAATGATATAAATAGCCAAGCCAATATTTTTTATACTGCCTTCAAAACTAGACGAAAGGTTTAAATGAAAAATATCTATCGGCGCCAAAGAAAGTCCTACAATAATTGCAGAAAACATCAGGGCAGTTGCCAGTCTATCTTCTTTAGGCTGAGTCTTTGAATCATAATTCATTCGAGCTTCTATACTTTCTGGCTTTACAATCAGCAAATATGCAGAAGCCAAAATAGTCATTAAAAAGTGAATAGTTAGAAGCAAAAATGCATCTGACCAATTTAGAGTTAAGGCAGGTAAATATAAAAAAATACCCAACAATATGGTTTGAAAAAGTATCCCAAAGAAAGTTTTTACCCACAGCATATTTATTCTCCTAAATCATGTTAACAAATATTTTTTGTTAGTTGTTTTTAACTAAAAACTTTTCAACTGCCCTTGAAAAAATATCGTTTTTATCGCCCGCTACCATGTGTGCTGCATTACTTATTTCTTCAAATTCTGCATGAGAAACTGCTTTTAAGAAATAATCTTTATCTTCCTCTGTTAAAACGTCACTAAGTGCGCCTCTTATTAACAACGTAGGAATATTTAAAAAATTAGCAGCTTTTTCCAAATGACCAAAATATTCTTTTATATCTTGGCCTTGTCTGCCTTGGAGGAATTTTGGATCCCAATGCCAGTAAAACCTATCATCCTTTTTTCTTAGGTTTTTATGCAATCCGCTTAAGTCTTTTGGTTTTTCTCTGTGAGGTAAAAAGTCAGATATATAATCAGCAGCCTCTTCTAAAGATGAAAATCCGTTTTCGGCAGATCTCATAAATTCTACAATTCTATCCGAGCCATCTTGATTGGGATAAATTCCTATATCTACCATCGTAAGGGTTTTACATAAATTTGAATAATCCGGATCTCCAGCCAAAGATAAGGATGTCATTCCTCCAAGGGAAGCACCAACTAAATTAGCAGACTTATCATAATGTTTAATAATCGAGATCAAATCTTTTTTATGATCATGAATCTTGTAGTCTCCTGTTTCTGACCAAAAACTATCTCCATGGCCTCTAAGATCATAAGTAATAACGTGGAAGCCTTTTTTTGAGATATTTTCTGCTGCATTGTCCCAAGCGAATCTAGTCTGACCACCGCCATGTAAGAAAATTACTAGAGGATCGGATTCTGTTCCATAAATGGAGCCGGCAATATCATTACCTTCAAAATTTTTGAAAACTTTTAACATCTATGAGTTAGATCCACTGAGTAACAAATTCAGAGGTGTCCATTTCAGGAATCTTTTTTTGTTTTCCTGAAGCTGTGCCTACGTAAAGATATCCGATTACTTTTTGATTTTCTTCTAATTCGAGATACTTGGAAATTTTTTCATTAAGTGCAAAAACTCCGGTTCTCCACATACCAGCATAATTTAGAGCATTTAACGCAAGTAATATATTTTCCGCAGCGGCCGCTGTAGAGAGCATTTGCTCTATTTCAGGAACTTTTGGATGCGTCTTGATTTCAGAAATTAAAATGACAATCATTGGTGCGCGAAATGGTGCCTCTCTATATTTTTGCAATGTCTCATCGGTAACATCCTCAATGTTGTCCTTAGCAAAATCTACAAAAATGGATGAAAGTTTTTCTAGACCCTTGCCTGTTACTTGGATAAATCTTGAGGGTCTTTGCCAAGCATGATCGGGCGCCCTGAGAGCTGCCTGATAAATTAGTTCCATTTCTTTTTCAGAAGGATGGGGTTCAGACAATTCTCTAGGAGAATTTCTATTGAGAATATTATTTAATGCTTCATTCATTTTTAGAGTTAAATATTTAACCCGTAGAAATTAGATAACAGCCATGGGCCTGAAATAATCATTGCCCAGACTGCCTGAATTAATATCACTATCCAAGAAAATAAAATTCCCATCTGTCTAAAAATTATATTTCCCCCTCCAATCAGAGTGTAAGCATGAGAAATTCTAGCTAAAAGAAATACGTCTCCTAGAATTGCAACTGCTAAATCAGGTATTTGGCCGATGATTTCAAGAGCAAACGATAAAGCCAAAAAAAGAAGAGCATATTCAATAAAGTTCCCATGAGCTCTTTGAGCAGCCAATAATTCTTCGCTATCCCCAGTGCCCAAGCTAATTTCAGTTTTAAGTCTTTGTCTTACAGTAAGAAAAGATAGAATAATTGCAAAAAGACCGAGAGCTCCTGCGTAGAACAAACTTATCATTTAAAATTAATTGTAGTTATTACTGCTGAGCTCAAGACCTTTGAGATCTCCTTTATCACGCCATTTTTTCATAAGTTTGAAAAAATTCAGAGCTCCTCCGCCGTAAGGATTATTTTGGGGAGCCTGCATAGGCTTACCTTCATTATTGTAATAACCTGGAGTGCAACTTTCTTGAAAACTCAACATGTCTCTTGAGTTATCTATGATAGTTTTTACCCAATTTTCCTCACCTTCTTTTGAAGCCTCAACTAGAGACATATTCTTTTCTCTCATGGATTTTAAAATATATGCAAGGTGGATACTCTGTTCATCGAGGGAATGCGTATAGTTTGCTGTGAAGCCAGCTTGTTGAGGGCCAAAGAAAAAACTATTTGGGAATCCGCGACTATGCATGCCATGCATAGTAGATAGACCATCTTTCCACTTATCCATTATTGAAAGACCTTTTCTGCCATAAATTTCGTAACCACTTCTTCTGGTATAGTCAGTTCCGACCTCAAAGCCTGTAGCAAATATGATGCAGTCAACTTCATATTCTTTGCCGTCAAAGAAAATGCCCTTTTCAGTGATTTTATCTAGACCCTTACCTTGAGTATCAACCAAAGTCACATTTTCACGATTGTAAGTATCTAGGTATTCATCGTGAAAACATGGGCGTTTGCAAAATTGTCGGTAGTAAGGCTTTAGAGATTCTGCTACGTTTGGATCTTTTACTATCTCTTCAGCTCTAGCTCTGACTTGCTCCATTTTGGCAAAATCTACCATTTCAACTTTATTCGAGATATTTTCTTTCCCAACAAAGTTCATGAATTTATCGGCCATATATGGCTTAAGGCCTTTTTTATAAAAATCTTTATTGAACGGTGCAAGCAATGCCCACATAACCATTCTGAGTTTAGATGGTCCTGATGCCCTGAATGCTGACAATATGGTTCTGAAAATTTCAGTCCAACCATCGTTTACTAAATCTTCTCCGCTAAATTCTCCTGCTAAAAATCCTTCAAAGTTAGCTCTTCTTTTTTCATGCCAACCAGGCTTCATAGAATTAAACCAGTCTTCGTCGGTTTCTCTATTTGCTCTTACGTCTATCGACGAAGGAGTTCTTTGAAAAACATAAAGCTCTTTTGCAGATGCTCCCAAATGCGGAATACACTGCACAGCAGTTGCTCCAGTACCAATAATGGCTACTTTTTTGTCGGAAAGATTTTCTAGGTCTCCGTGAGAAGATCCTCCGGTATATTCGTAGTCCCAACGACTTGTATGAAAAGTATGTCCTTTGTAGTCATTAATTCCATCTATTGCAGGCAGCTTTGGTCTATTCAAAGGTCCATTTGAATGAACCACAAAATTTGCAGTTATTTCGTCTCCTTTGTTGGTTTTAATTGTCCATAATCCAGAATCATCTGACCACTTCGTCTCAGTGACTTCAGTTTGCAAAATTGAGTTTTCATATAGATTAAACTTTTCAGCAATAACTCCACAGTACTCTAGAGTCTCAGGAGCATTGGTGTATTTTCTTTTAGGGATAAATCCAGTTTCTTCAAGCAAAGGAAAATAAATATAAGATTCAATGTCGCATGAGGCTCCAGGATATCTATTCCAATACCAAGTCCCTCCAAAGTCTCCCCCTTTTTCAATTATTTTAAAATCATCAAATCCTGCTTCTCTTAATCTTGCAGCAGCCAGCATTCCGCCAAAACCGCCACCGATAATTGCGATTTCAGTATGAAGTTTTAAAGATGCCCTTTCTGTTTTTTCTTCAACATATGGATCTTCTACAAAATACGAGAAGTCTCCTTTTACTTCCTTATATTGGTCGTTGCCATCAGGGCGAAGACGTTTATCTCTTTCCTCTCTATACTTTTGACGAAGTTTTTCCGGATCAAAATCAAATTTTTCTATATTTACTGCCATAATGGATTACCTTAATAAATTAAAAAAAATATAACTTATGACATTTGTCGTGTCAAAAGATTGTTTTTTCGAAAAGAATTATATAAGAAAAATAGAAATAATAGGTTTATAGACAAGTATCCTGCCAATGGCAGAGTGTATTTGTTTGCTTCGGGAAAGAAAAAAGAAGTCAATAAAACTCCTATTAAAAAAACTATTCTGAAAGCGTCTGCCAGCAAAGCCTTCTTGCAGTCCAACCACAAAGAAACACAATATGCGGTTGAAACCATTGCAATAGCAACAACAATCCCTTGCGGTAGGTTCAGTTCGCCCAGTTCAATAAAGACTGTGCTGATAAGAGACACGAATATCAATTGAAAAAAAGCATAACTTTTAGATGTCAAAGAGGAATTAGGATTATATTTTTCAAAATTGTGAACATCAAAATCTGTTTTTGGAGATAAATGACTTGAATCGGCTGGAATCCACCTGGTTGGTGCAACCAAGACATAAAGCTTATCTTTAAATTTTTTTGTATGAAATATTTCTCTTAGCATCTTCACATAAATATGAAGATTTGCCCAAACAGGATTAAAAGTTTCTAAAGGGCCTCTAATGCCATAGATAGGAGAAAGATTGTCTTCCTCTTCCTTGAAAGTTCCGAACAATCTATCCCAAATAATAAATACCCCGCCATAATTCTTATCTATGTATTCCTCATTTTGAGCATGATGAACTCTGTGATTAGAGGGAGAAACGAAAAATAACTCGAACCATCCTAATTTGGGAACATGCTCTGTGTGAACCCAAAATTGATAAATCAAATTAATGGAAGCAACCGAAACAAAAACATAAGAAGGCACGCCGATAATGAAAAGCGGAATATAAAATACCCAAGTCAAAAAGAAACCTGTGCCAGTCTGTCTTAGCGCAGTAGATAAATTGTAATCCTCGCTTTGGTGATGAGCTACATGCGATGCCCAAAAAATTTGTCTCTCGTGACTGATTCTGTGAAACCAATAATAAAAGAAGTCATAGGCAACAAAGGCAACGATCCAAGTAAGAATTGAACTTGAATCCCATCTTGGCAATGAAAAATGTGTTTCCACAAAGAAGAAAACTGCTCCACCTAAACCTATTTTCAATGCCGAACTAGTAGACCGAAGCGCTCCCATAAACATACTAGACAAAGCATCATTGGCTCGGTAAGTATTGTTATTTTTTAACCAACCATAAGATAGTTCTATTAGGATGGCTAATAAGAAAAACGGAACTGCATACGGAACATAATCCATAATTTCTATAGTTGTTTAATTGCACAAAGCTTGTTGCCTGAGGGATCTCTCAAATAAGCTAAGTACATTTTCATGCCTTCAAATTCTCTAACGCCAGGCGCATCTTCAATGGAAATTCCACCAGATTCAAGGCCTGCTGAATGCCATTTATCTCCCTGAGCTTCATCTTCTATATTGAATCCGATAGTTGAGCCATTTCCTGCTGAAGCTGGCTCCCCGTCAATAGGCTCTGAAATACAGAAAGTCATTCCCTCTAAAAAATAAAAGTAACGAGTTTGACCAGTAAGATTTGGAACCATGAGTCCTGGTTTTGCACCTAAAACTCCTAAAACATTGTCGTAAAAAGTTTTAGATTCCTCAATATTGTTTGCTCCAACCATGATATGACTAAACATAATTACCCCCTGTGCTTTTTTTTCAATTTTTAGAAGGGTCTGTCACCCACGACTGTAACCCTTTCAACCTTTCTTACTTGCGGCCAATAGTCTGATACGGCGTAGTGTTGGCACGCTCTATTATCCCAAAAAGCAATCGAATCCTTTTCCCAGATAAATCGACACTGATACTCAGGTATTGCCGCTTGGGCATATAAGAAATCTAGCATAATGGAAGATTCTGTAGCATCCCAGTCTTTTATATATTGTGTAAAAGCTTTGTTTACGTATATAACTTTTTGTTTTGTATCTGGATGCGTACGAATCACAGGATGTTCAGGGCTTGGATACTTTTGATTAAAAGCCTCTATTTCTGCTTCACTTTTGCCTTGTTTTATTAATCTTTGTCTAAAACCAGCAAAATCATGAACAGCAATTGCTCCTTCTAACTTTTTCTTCACTTCATCAGACAGCCCATCATAGGCCAAGCACATGTCAGAAAATAAGGTATCGCCTCCAACCTGAGGACCCTCGATCATGCGCAGAATAGATCCCAAGGAAGGTTCTTCCCTCCAAGTAACATCAGAGTGCCAAGTGTTTTCTCTACCTTTGCTCTTTTCGTTGTGAGTTATGCTGAGAACTTCTGGGTATCCTTCTTTGTGCGGCGCAAAAGGATGAACTTCCAGTTCGCCAAATTGTTTTGCAAACCTTAAATGATCCTCGGTACTGAGATGCTGCTCGCGAAAAAAAATTACTTTGTAAATGAGTAGAGCTTGGTAAATCAATTCATAAGTTTCCTTATTGAAATCTTCTCTTAAATCGATTTCCAGAAGCTCTGCTCCAATATTTGGAGACAATCGATTAACTTTAAAAGGCAAATCCAATTTTTCAAAATTTTCAAAATTCAAATTTTTCATTTAAATATAGATTAAAAAATTTAAAGTTTATTTACAACCTCATCATAGGATGGCATTGATTTAGCAGCACCTTTTTTGGTCACAGATAATGATGCTGCACAATTTGCAAATTTAACGGCGGAAAACATATCCGGATTTTCCGAAAGAGAAAATCCCAGGGCACCTACGAAGCAATCTCCTGCTCCAACTGTATCAATAGCTTTAACTTTTCTTGATTTGAAATATTTTCTTTTTCCTTTTTCATATGCAATTACTCCTGAATCTCCCAGGGTAATAACAACATTTACATGCGAGGGAATATTTAATGAGGAAAAATTCTTATCAATGAAATCTAAATCAACTGACTGAGGAGCCTTATTAAGAAGGCCTAAAAATTCAGTCTCATTAATTACTAAAATGTCTGTTTGCTCTAGTAGTAATTTTGAAGGTTCTTTATACGGAGCTAAATTAAGTATTGTTAAACAATTGTTTTGTTTCGCGCGCTTGAATAAATCTGAAGTCTCAATTTCTTCCAACTCCATCGTGCCAATTACAATTGAGCAAGCTTCTAATTCCTGATTGCTTACTTGTTTGCTTTTGGAATTCTTATTTATGCCTGGAAAAGCGACGACTTCATTTCTGCCATCTTCTAGTACGTTAATTAATGCAACGCCAGATTGTCCTTTCTTCCTGCTCAAGTTCTTAATATTTACATTTTCTTTCTCGATCAAAGACTCTAGATCCTGACCAAATAAATCTTTGCCAATGGTTCCTACAAAACTTACCTTTGCGCCCAGTCTCGCTAAAGCAACTGCTTGATTCGCACCTTTTCCTCCCAAAAAGAATTCTATTGAGTTTGCTTCAATTGTTTCGCCTTCTTCAGGAGATCTAGGAAGATAAGCAAAAAGATCCATATTTATGCCACCAAAAACAATAAAGTCAGACATCTTTTATGATTTTTTTAATTGCGAACTTATATTTTCTCGGAGATTCTCTGTTCTTTGAATAAGATTTTCTAAACTTAATTCTCCTATGCCGGATATGGTAGTGTTAACTTTACCTTTCCAAGGATCGGTCCACTTTGATGGAATCTCGCCATTAGCAAGACCAAACAATCCGCCAACAGTTGCTCCATTGCAATCGGTGTCCCATCCCGCTGAAACTGCTTCACCTACTGCTTCATCAAAAGAATCTTGAAAACTTAAAAAAGCCCAAACAACTATGGCTAAATTATTGAGGCTATGGACTGGGGAAAGATCTTTGTATTTGTCTATGATTTTGTTGCAAGCTTTACCGACATTTTTTATCCCTACTTCCACTGCTTTATAAGCATCCGAAGTTTTGTCTATGTATTTTAAAGCTTCTTCAACTGCATCTATTCTCTTTTCTTTAACTGGTATTAGAGCTGCAAGAGCAGCAATATATGCAGAACATTCTACGGCACACCCTCTATGAGATAGGCGCGCGTCTTTTCTTGCCAAATCTGCAGCTATTGCCGGATTGCCAGGCAGAACCCAACCATACATATCGATTCTTATTTGTGCTCCAATCCAATCATTAAACTCATTATCGCTCAGAGTATCGATATCAAATTTTCTTTCCCCGCCCCACTGATAATCAAAGTTCATGTTTTTTAGTAACTTGATGTACGCCTCTCTTTCTGCCGTAAAAGTAGCACCAGCCGGCAGTTTGTTAATCCATGTCCTTGCAATGTCATCTGTATCAAGTTTTAAGCCATGTTCTTCGAGCATCATTAAAGCTAATACTGTGTAAGTGATGTCGTCATCTTGTTCAGCTCTATTAATTTTTCCCTTGCAACAATTAATTGATAAGCCTTTTATTAATGGATGCTCGACATAATTTATATAATCCCTCAACGGGAAAGACTTTGCTTCTTTAAGGTAGTTTTCTAAAGAATCTTTTCCTTCTCGCATTGACAAAATTTCTATGGGCTTACCAAGCAAACAACCTGAAATCCTTC
>CACBOY010000002.1 GCA_902540995.1 uncultured SAR86 cluster bacterium | reverse complement strand
GGCTAAAATGTTTGGAGCAGCAACATTTTGAAATTTGTTTTTTTTTGATCGAGCTCCTTTCGCTATGACAGAAACTCTGCCATTTTTTCTAGTAAAAAGTTCGCAAATCAGACTGGTTTCTGAGAACTTTCTACTTAGTAAAAGAATTGCTTCTGTTTCGTTGGCACCTAAAGACTTCAAAAATCAACTCCAAGACCAAATTTTTTTAACTTATTGATATCGTTTGTCCAATTTTTGTTGGCTTTGACCCAAAGTTGAAGGTTCACTTTTTTTGAAAACTCTTTTTCCAAATCTTTCCTGGCTGCTGTTCCAATGGCTTTAATCATATTGCCCTGCTTACCAAGGATAATTCCTTTTTGACTCTGGGACTCAGTAATCACTGCTGCATAAATGGTCTTAAGCTTTTTTGAATCATCAATTTTTTCTATCACAACATTCAGACGATAAGGCAATTCATCGCCCAACCTATTGATTGCTTTTTCTCTAATTATTTCTGAGATAAAAAAATTATCTGAAAACTCTGTTAGAGAGTCTTCTGGAAAATGATATGGACCAATTTCTAAATTGTTCAAAATTACACTTTTCAATTCCATCAAATTATCTTTTTTCAATGCGGATATAGGAACAATAGATAAAAAATTAAATTTTTCACTGATATCTTTAATAAATGCTAACAACTTAGTTTTATCTCTTAATCTGTCTATTTTGTTAATGACCAAAACAACAGGCTTATTGAGGTTTTTTAAACTTTTGAGAATATTTTCTTCTTCCTTTTGCCACTTAAAACGATCAATTAAGAAGAGAACAAGATCTACCTCTTCATAGCAGTGAGAGGCGATTTTATTCATGACTTTGTTAAGCTGCCTTTTATAGCCAAGATGCACTCCGGGAGTATCCAGAAAAACGATTTGAGATTTTTCTTCTGTGAGTATTCCTAAAATACGATTGCGTGTGGTCTGAGGTTTTCTTGAAGTAATGGCAATCTTTTTTTGAAAGAAAGCATTTAGCAAGGTTGATTTACCAACATTTGTTCGGCCTGATAGCGAAACAAAACCAAATTTATTTTCCATCTTTATTCAGCATGATTAAAACGTTAGAAGCGGCCTCTTGTTCTGCTAATTTTTTACTTTTTCCTTGTCCTTCGCCAAAAACATTATGTATTGGCAAATTTACCTTAGAGACAAAATATATTTCTCCGTTTTGTTTTTTTTCAGTAGTTACGTATTTAGGCAAATCTTCATCTAGGGATTGTAAAAATTCCTGTAGAAGAGTTTTTGAATCTTTCTGTTCTTCTAATAAAAGTTTAGAAAAATCTATGTCTAAGATAAACAAGGTAATTTCTTTTGCTTTTAAAAAATCTGAATCAAGAAAAATAGCTCCGATGAGAGCTTCTAAAGTATTTCCGATAATAGTTTCTGTTAGGTTTTGATTGTTCTTAAGTGCTAAACCAGCTTGCAAATACTTATCTAATTTTATTTTCAGGCCCGCTTTGCTCAATGAAGATCTGCTTACGATTCTAGAGCGGTAAATACTTAATTTTCCTTCATCGAGAGAACTCTCTTCAAAATGCAAGGCTTCTGAAACAACAAGTGAAATTACTGAATCACCAAGAAATTCCAACCTTTCATTGTTGAAATCAGAGTTTGTGCTTTTATGCGTAATAGCTTCATCTAAGAGTTTCTTATTTTTAAATTTATAACCAATAGAATTTTCTAACTCGGTAAGACTCATTCTTAATTCAAAAATTTATTCCTTGAAAAAGATGGAAGACAGGTTAGGCATTCCCAATGCATCCATATAAAAGCTGGTTTACCAACAATGTTTTGCTTTGGCACAAAACCCCAACTTCTGCTGTCAGCGCTGTTATCTCTGTTGTCGCCCATTACGAAATAATAATCTTTTGGTACTACCCATTTGCGTTCAGCTCCGTATGTAAGTTGATTCCTATAGTTTTCTAATAGTCTTATCGTGTAAGACTTATCTTGGTAGAACTCTATTAAATAAACTTCATCATCATTTGAAGATAAAAACTCTCTTTTTAATTTTTCGCCATTAACTATCAATTCTTTGTTTCGATAAATAACTTCATCTCCTTCTTTGGCTATCAACCTTTTTACAAAAGTAAGACCTAAGGGAGTACAAGCTTCGCTGTAACGTTGCCAGAGATATTCCTGAGAGCTATCAAAATTTTTTTCAGGATAAGCATTTTTAATTGGTGAGCTGCAAATAGTATGCTCTGGGATGAATGCAACCATCTCACCTTTTTTTGGTTCTCTGGTTTCAAACCAAGTTGATTTTCCTATAGGATTTTTTAAGCCATAAGAAAATTTATCCACCACCAAAAAATCTCCTACTTGTATCTGGGGAATCATAGACTCTGTAGGAATTTGGAAAGGTTCATAAATAAATGATCTAAAAATGGTTATGCTAAGGAGGATTAGGAAAAAAGATCTTGCCTCTTTTTGCAAATTCACTAAATCTGTTCGTCGAGAAATGATCCAAATTGCAAGTGAAACTAAAGTTAAACCAACTAAAATATAACCAAAGCTGATATTAAGTTTAAAAACCGCATACAAAGCTAAAAGAGGAAAAGGGAAAGAGACAGTACTGATGGTCTTAGAAAATTTACCATCTAATTTTTTCTCTGAGTAAACCCAAGCTGCAAATAAGATAGAAATTATGATTACTGAAATAATTAAAATTGATTCATACATGACTATTTGCTTACTTTTAAAACCGATAAAAATGCTTCTTGTGGAACATCAATTTTTCCAATCTGACGCATTTTTTTCTTACCAGCTTTTTGTTTTTCCAAAAGTTTTTTCTTTCGCGTTACATCTCCACCATAAAGTTTAGCTGTTACATCTTTACGGTAGGCTTTGACTGTCTCTCTAGAAATAATTTTGTTTCCAATGGCAGCTTGAATTGCAACATCGTACATCTGTCTGGGAATAACCTCTCTAAGAGCTTTTGTCAGTTCTCTCCCTTTATAGTCAGCTTTAGAGCGATGCACCATGAAGTTAAGAGCATCAACTTTTTCGCCATTGAGTAAGATATCAATTCTAGTAATGTCACTTTGGTCGAATCTCACAAAATCGTAGTCAAGAGAAGCATATCCTTTGCTGGTTGATTTCAATTTGTCAAAGAAATCCAGAACGATTTCATTCATAGGCATTTCATAAACCAGTTCTATTTGTCCGCCTACATATCTGAGAGACTTTTGACTTCCTCTCCTTTCCACGCAAAGAGAAATAACATTTCCAACATATTCTTCAGGAACAAGAATAGTTGCAAGAGCTATTGGCTCTCTGACCTCCTCTATTGAACTTGGATCAGGATATTTGCTTGGATTTTCAATTTCAATCACATCATTGTTTTTCAATAGAATTTCATAAACGACAGTAGGCGCTGTAGCTAAAAGCTCTATTCCATGCTCTCTTTGAAGTCTTTCTATGATGATTTCCATGTGCAACGTTCCCAAAAAACCGCATCTAAAACCAGAGCCTAAAGCCTGAGATTGCTCCGGTTCAAATTGCAAAGCAGCATCGTTTAACGCTAGTTTTTCTAAAGATTCTCTAAATGATTCAAATTCACCGGAATCTAAAGGATAAAGAGCAGCAAAAACTTGAGGTTTTATTGGCTTGAATCCTGGTAAAGAGTTACTTTTGTCAGGCAGAACTATGGTATCTCCCACAGGAGCGCCTTTAATACTTCTAACTCCGGCACAGATAAAACCAACTTCTCCGGCAACTAGTTTATTTTTTTCTAATCTTTTGGGAGTAAAGACTCCTAATTTTTCAACTAAGTGAACGTTATTATTTGAGGAAAATTTAATTTTATCACCAAGATTTATTTCGCCATTTACTACTCTCACTAAAGAGACAATTCCAAGGTATTGATCAAACCAAGAGTCAATTATCAAAGCTTGCAATGGTTCTGAAATAGAGCCTTCTGGAGCAGGTATTTCTCTAATTATTTTTTCCAACAAATCTTTAACGCCCAATCCATCTTTTGCACTTATGGCTGGTGCTTCACTAGCTTCTATACCGATTATTTCTTCAATCTCTTGTTTGACTCTTTCTGGATCCGATTGTTTTAGGTCAATTTTATTTAATACGGGAAATATCGAAAGTCCTTGATCGATAGCGTTATAACAAGTAGATAGAGTTTGCGCTTCAACTCCTTGAGAAGCATCGACTAATAAAATAGCACCATCGCAAGCAGCTAAAGACCTTGATACTTCATAGGCAAAGTCCACGTGTCCAGGGGTATCTATTAAGTTGAGCTGATACTTTTCTTCATCCAACTCATATTCTAGATATACCGACTGAGCTTTGATGGTAATGCCTCTTTCTCTCTCTAAATCAAGAGAGTCCAACACTTGATTCTGCATTTCCCGTTCGCTCAAGCCTCCACATATTTCGATGAGACGATCTGCAAGCGTGGATTTTCCATGATCAATATGTGCAATGATGCAAAAATTTCTTATCTGATTTATGAAAGCATGGCTCGACATGCGGCCATTATGTCCTATTTTGGAATTTTAAGGGTGAGAAAAGAACCGTTTTTATCTCTGATAATTCTTAAAGCAATGGTAGAGCCTTTTTTTAGAGTTTTAGAAATTTTTTCATAATCTTTGATATTACTTACATCCTTAAACTGTATTTTATCGATTATGTCTCCTCTTCTGATTCCAGCTTCAGACGCCGGTCCAGGAAAAACGCTTGATACCACTACTCCTTTATCTTGGCCCAATTGTTTTTGTTCTGGATCCGTCAAGGAAGCGATATCTTTAACGGCAATGCCCAAAATATTTCCGGTCTCTTCTTTTTTATCAACGGTTGTATCTTGCGCAACTTTTTCATCTAATTTACCAGTTGTCACAGAAACCGTTTCTTTCTTTCCATCTCTGAATATTGTTGCATTTACTTTTTTTTCAGGAGGTATTCTTCCTACTATCAAAGGAAGATCGCCTGAATATATTATTTGTTGCCCATCAAAATCTATAATTACATCACCATTTTTTAGACCTGCTTTTTCTGCAGGAGAATCTTTTAGAACACTACCAATTAGTGCCCCGCGAGGCACATCCAAGCCAAACGAATCTGCTAAATCTTTAGTTACTTCCTGAACTGCTACACCCAACCAACCTCTAGACACAAACCCATTTTCTTTAATTTGTGTAACTATTTCATCTGCGTAGTTAATAGGAATAGTGAAAGAAATACCCATATACCCGCCACGATTTGAGTAAATCATCGCGTTAATACCAATGACTTCTCCATTAAGATTGAATAATGGACCCCCTGAGTTTCCTGGGTTTATAGCTACATCTGACTGAATAAAGGGTATATATGAAGTGCTTTGTCCTGGAACGCTTCTAGCTTTTGCGCTCACTATCCCTGCTGTAACTGTTGCATTCAGCCTATAAGGAGATCCAATTGCCATAACCCAATCACCAACTCGAACCTTTTCGGAATCTCCTAAACTTAAAAAAGGAAGGTTTTCATTGGTTTTAACCTTCAAAAGAGCAACGTCTGACTTTTTATCACTGCCAATTATCTCTGCAGAAAATTCTCTTCTATCTTGAAGACTGATTACAACTTCGGAGGCATCTTCAATTACATGATGATTTGTTAATATGTAACCATCCGCCGAAATAATAAATCCTGAGCCTCCTGATGCTACTTTTCTGTCACGGTTTGGAGGGTTATAGGGAGAACCGAAAAAGTCATCAAAAAAAGGATCATTGAAAGGTCCTCTTCTCATTTCATTTTGTGCTGGAGATTTAATTACTTTTGTGACGCTTACATTTACAACAGCAGGCGTTACTTTCTCAGCTAAAGACGCAAAATTTGGAAGGTCTGATACGTTTTGGTTCAACTGGCCCCATCCTGAGCTGGAAATGAGGAAAAGAGTAAAAAATACAAATAATTTTTTTTGCATAGTAAGATTTTTTTTATTCTAAAATCAAATTAGAAAAACTTATCAATTTTTGGTTGGATAATTTATCACTTGATAGATTTATAATCATTGGTGTGTCGCCTTTCCTTGTATTTATAGTAACGCCGTTGGAAATAGAAGACAGTTTCACAGCGTTAGAGCCATCTTTGAGGAAAATTTTTAGTTTAAGATTCGCATTTGAACCTTTGATTCCGTAATTAGCCTCTAATTGATTACTGGAGATGAATTTATAACTGCGAAGGTTTCCATCAAAGTTTCTACCATAATCATCAAGGATAACTGGGTTTATTGTAGAAACTAGAGTTTTTGGAGCTGAGACTTGGAGGAAAGATTGAGTGGGTTGGGAGGAGAATTCGAAGAATATAAAGGTGAGAGTAAAACAGAGGCCAAAAAGATAAGAACAGGTCCTCATATAGGGAATTTTTCCCCAGCTAAAATGGTTTTCGTGATGTTTTTGGTTATTTGGTTTTTTGGATTTTTGGAGTTCGTTTTGGATTTTGGAAGAAAGGTCAAGATTTGGCATTAAAAGTTCTCTTCGAAGCGCTGATTTTTGTTTATTCATCTCAAGCCAGCGCTTCTTAATATGAGGATTTTTAGAAATATCTTCAACAAGCCTGCGAGTTTCAAATTCGGAGGCTTCGCCATCCAAAAGTAAAGACAATCTTTGATCTACACTTGATTCCATATTAATTACTCCAGGTTTTAGACAGTCCTAATTTAGAAAAAGTTTCATTAATAAGCTCTCTTCCTTTAAAGATTCTAGATCTCACCGTGCCAATAGGACAGTTTTGGACTTTAGCTATTTCTTCGTAACTCAATCCATCGTACTCTCTGAGAGATAAGGTTGATCTTATTTCGTCAGGTAAATTTTGAAAGGCCTGATTAACAGCATCTTTCATTTCTTCCGCTGCTAAGAGAGTTTCGGGATTATCAGAATTTAAAGACAAATCAGATAAAGCGCCATCAAGAACGTCTTCATTGTAAGTTTCAGCTCCTCTGGATTTGTTGGAAAAATAATTTTTTGCTGTATTGATAGCAATTCTGTAAATCCAGGTATAGAACGAACTTTCTCCTCTAAATTTATCAATATTTCTAAAAGCCTTAACAAAAGCTTCTTGAGCAATATCTTGAGATAATTCAAAGTCCTTACAAAACTTAAAAACAGAATAAACAAGTCTATCTTGGTATTTGACCACAAGGATATCGAAGGCTCTTACATCCCCTTTTTTAACAAGACTAATAATGTTTATATCGTTTTCCATGTCCTAATCCTTATAGACATGCGTATTGTCCACAAGTTCAGCTAAATTTCACTATAAAATTCAAAAATTTCTTCAAATATTTCTTTGAGTTCAATTGGATAATCCATTTTTTTGTAAATGATCATATCTGCTAGGGAAACATCATCAATTTCAAATAGCTCAAATAGTTGATCAACTTGAGCATTGCTTAAAGATAAAAACCTTTTATTTACAAAAGGTACAAAGATTTTATCTAGTTCATTCAAGCCTCTTCTTGCCTTAAATTTAGCTTTATTTAATAGGTCACTCACAGAAAGAATTATATAATCAGGAATAAACAAAAAAGCATGAATTTTTCAGAAAAACATACTTATCTCATTGTTCAGGGATCTCAAGCTGCAGAATTTCTGCAAGGACAAATTACGATAGATACAGAAAAGATCTCTAATGAAGATTTTAAACCTGCCTGCATTTGCAATAACAAAGGCAGAGTCATGGCAACTTTTTGGATTAAAAAGATAGAAAATGGATTTAAGATCGCCATCCTTAAAGAGTTAATCGCCCCTTTTGAAGAACATATGAACAAATATATCCCTTTCTTTGATGCAAAATTAAAAATTGATGCACAAGATGACTTTAAAAAAGATCTAGATTCAACAGAATGGATGAAATTTCTAATTAAAAAAGGAATAGTGGAAGTTAACAAACAGACTTCTTCAAAATTTACTCCCCATGAACTTAATTATCAAAATAACAAACTGATTGATTTTTCAAAGGGTTGCTTTAATGGTCAAGAGGTAATTGCAAGAATGGAATATAGAGGGAAATTAAAATTTGCTCTCAAAATTGCAGATAATTTAAAAGATGAAATCAAGGAATCTTCACTTCATAACAAAGAGGGAAAGAAAGTTGGAGAAATTTTATCTAGAGAAGGTAAATACGGCTTTATTTTTTTTAAAAACAAAGATGATCAAACTAAGTCTGTTTATCTAGATGGACAAGTTTTAAACATTCTGTAATCCTCATATTCTCCAATCTATCTCTTCGTTTTTGTTTTTCCTTAGATAATCATTAGATTTAGAAAAAGGTTTTGATCCAAAAAATCCTCTATGAGCAGACAATGGTGATGGATGAGGAGTTGCAATTATTAAGTGCTTTGCAGGATCAATAAGAATTTTCTTTGATTGAGCATATGCTCCCCACAAGATAAAAACTAGATTTGATTTTTTATCACTTAAAGCTTTGATGATCTGATTGGTAAATTCTTCCCATCCAAAATTCTTATGCGATCCTGGAGATCCGGATTCTACAGTTAAGATAGAATTTAGTAATAGAACCCCTCGTTCTGCCCAAGTTGATAAATTTCCGTCTTTTGGAATAGGTAAATTTAGATCTGTAGAATATTCTTTAAAAATATTCAATAAAGATGGAGGAAATCTAACCTCTGAATTAACTGAAAATGCTAAGCCGTTTGCTTGATTTGGGCCGTGATAGGGATCTTGCCCAAGAATTATAATTTTTACGTTTTTAAAAGATGTTAATTCAAAAGCTCTAAAAATATCCTTACTACTTGGATAAATTTTCTTTTTTTTTGAAGAAGCTTCAGATATTTTTTTTCTTATGGGTTTCAAAATTTCTTTTAAGCCATATTCAGCAGCAACTTCTTTCCAGGATTCTAATGGCTTCACCATAAGAGAAATATTAGCAAATATTTAATTTTTTTTATCCACAGAAATTGTGGATAACTCTTTGGATAAAATAAGGAAGATTGATTGGAACCTTTAAACAGAAGTGTTTTAGCTAAATTGGTTAATTTTTAACCACTTAAAAATTATTCAATAAAATCAATAACTTACAAACTAATTGAGATTGCACTAAGATAATGCAGTAAAAGATGGACATAACTTGAATTTAAAAAAAATAAATAAACTTTTGTGTGTAAGTCATATAAAAGTTACTATAAAAAAAATTCTTATTCCAATAAGGTCTTATAAATTTTGAATAAAAATAGAGGTAAAAATGGAAGCATTATTTAAACCAATAAAAATCAACAACTTAGTTGTACCCAATAGAATCGCTATGGCGCCTATGACTAGGAGCATGTCTCCGAACGGTATTCCAACGGATCAAAATTTAGAATATTACAAACGAAGAGCGGCTGCAGAGGTTGGGATGATCATTACTGAGGGTGTTGAGGTAAGTCATCCTGCATCAAGTGGCTATCCTAATGTTCCAAATTTAAGACAAGATTCTCATGAAGGCTGGAAAAAATTAATTTCCTCGGTTCAAGAAGAAGGTTCCACGATATTTTGTCAATTGTGGCATGTGGGAGGAATAAGAAAACCCGGGCAACCCCCAAATCCTGAAGTACCTGGCTATACACCCTCAGGTTTAGTCAGAAAAGATAAAAAAGTAGCTTATGAAATGACAGATAACGATGTTGAAGATCTCATTCAGAACTATGTAAACGATATAGAAACTATAAAAATGTTAGGTTTTGATGGCGTAGAGCTTCATGGAGCTCATGGATATATGATCGATCAATTTTTCTGGCGAGATACTAACGTAAGAAAAGATGAATACGGCAAAGAAGAAGATTTAAGAACAAAGTTTGTCTGCGAGATAGTTTCACGTGCTAGAAAGCTTGTTGGAAATGATTTTCCGATAATGCTGAGATTTTCTCAGTGGAAACAACAAGATTACGAAGCAAGACTTGCTCCCTCTCCTGCTGACTTAGAAACTTTTTTAGGACCCATATCTGATTCTGGAGTTGATGTCTTTCATGCCAGTACAAGAAGATACTGGGAGCCAGAATTTGAGGGGTCTGATTTAAATCTTGCAGGCTGGACTAAAAAAATAACCAACAAGCCCACTATTACTGTGGGAAGTGTGGGGCTGGATTCAGATTTTATAGGCCTCTATGTCGGCAATGACAAAGCTAATACCTCTTCTATTAAAACTTTAGTTGAGATGTTCGAAAGAGGAGACTTCGATATGGTTGCCGTGGGGAGAGCTCTTTTATCTGATCCAGAATGGGTTTTGAAGGTTAAAGAAGGACGAGAAGAGGAGATTGTAGGTTTTACAAAAGAATATGTGGAAAAATATTTTTAGGGCTTAATAATTGCCTAAATGCATTCCACCATCAAGCAATAAAGTTTCTCCTGTTATTGTTGATCCTGATTCTATGAAATAACAAATTGTTTCTGCAACCTGCTCTGCAGTACAAGTTAGGTTCAATGGAACACTGTCTTCAGTAGATTTTTTTACAAACTCATAAGTTTCCTCACCCAAGCCGTTTTTCAACCAATCTCCTTGAATAAATCCAGGACAGATTGCGTTAATTCTGATTGGCCCTAAAGCTCTGGCAAGAGACTTGGTCATATTTATCAAAGCCCCTTTTGATGCCGCATATGCTACGGAACTACCTATTCCTAAAACTCCTGCTATAGAGGCAACATTCACAACTGATGGGTTATCTGACTTAAGTAGGCTTTCTCTTGCTTCTTTAATCATCATATAAGGACCCACGGTATTTGTTGCATACAATCCAAGAAAATCATCTTTGGAAAGTCCATCTAAATTATCATGTGCATTGAATTTAGTAGTGCCGGCATTATTAATCAAAGCATCCAGTTTTCCCCATTTTTTTATGGTTTCTTTCACTGTTTGTGCACAAGAATCGGGCTGTGAAACATCTGCTTTTAGAACAATTGTCTCTGCTCCTAATGTTTCACACTCCTTACTTACCGCATTTGCTGCTTCTATCGAACTTGAACAGGTTATTGCTATGTTCCAACCCTTGCTTGCAAGGAGTTTTGAAACCTCGGCGCCAACACCTCTACTTCCACCTGTAACAATTGCAACTGGTTTAGTCATTTTTATACCTCCCTTACAGAAATAACATCATCTAGAGCAGACAACTCAACCAAAACCTTCTCCGGCGGTTTGGTTTCCAGATCAATTACGTTGTAGGCAATATCACCTCTACTTTTGTTTACCATATCTATAATATTCAATTTATTGTCGGCAAGTACGGTGGTAATTTTACCTATCATTCCTGGATGGTTCTTATTTGAAAGAGTAATCCTAAATTCTGAAGGCCTGGGTTCAATTAACTCGGGAAAATTCACTGAATTTTTAATGTTTCCATTATTTAAAAAATCATCGAGCTGTTCAGCGGCCATGACAGAACAATTTTCTTCTGCTTGGCTTGTGCTCGCTCCAATGTGAGGCAAAATAATGACATCGTTAGCTATTTTGGCTCTAGAGATTAAGTCTAAATCAGCAAAATCTGTGATGTACTTGCTGAGGATATTTTTATCCAAGCTTTTTATGATGTCTTTTGAGACAACTATCTCATCTCTCGCAAAATTTATAAGTCTTAAGCCCTTTTTGGCATTTTTGAGTAAATCAGAATTTATAAGACCCTTAGTTTTATCATTTGCTGGTACATGAAGAGAGATGTAGTCAGATTCTTTGAAAACATCTTCAATACTCTCTTTTCGTTCAACTTTATTAGGCAATTTCCAAGCAGCTTCAACAGTTATAGCTGGATCATAGCCAATAACATTCATACCTAACATTACTCCCATATCAGCAACTTTAGAGCCTATAGCCCCCATACCAACAACGCCTAAAGTTCCGCCAGTTAATTCTCTGCCCTTAAAGCTTTTTTTTCCAGACTCAATTAAAGGTTTTAATTCTTCTTGATTTGACTCTTCTATTGAATTTACAAAATTAGCTCCTTGAAAAAGACCTCTGGAAGACATTAAAAGTGCTGCTAACACTATTTCTTTAACTGCATTAGCATTCGCCCCTGGAGTGTTAAATACAGGAATTCCAAGCTCAGAACATTCTTCGACAGGGATGTTATTTACCCCTGCCCCAGCTCTGGCTATGGCTTTTAGATTGTTTCCAAAGTCTTCCTTTTTGAGTTTGTGGCTTCTCAAAATAATTGCATCAGGATCAGAAAGACCATCAGATACCTCAAATTTTTTTTCTTGAAGGATATTTAGGCCCTTCTCAGCAATAGCATTGAAGGTTTTAATTTTTTGCGTCATATGAATTTTATTTATTTAATGAAGTCTATTAGTATTAGTTTTTTGAACCTGCAATTCTATAACTTAAATTAAATGAGACCAAAGCATTTCTTAAATTTTGAAAATTTTTCGAGACAAGACCTCAGCAATATCATTGATAGAGCAATAGAAATAAAATCAAAATCAGAAACATCAAATCTTTTTGATAAAAAAACTCTAGGTTTAATTTTTCAAAAACCCTCAACTAGAACGAGAGTTTCCTTCGAAGTAGCTATGAATAAATTGGGGGGTAACACAATTTTCCTAAGTTCATCTGAGTTACAAATGTCCAGAGGTGAGCCAATTGCAGATACTTCTAAAGTATTGTCTTCCATGGTTGATGCCGTGGTAATTAGAAACGACAGTCATGAAGAATTGAAGCTTTTTTCAGAAAACTCCTCTGTTCCTGTGATTAACGGTTTAACTGATTTATTTCATCCCTGTCAAATTCTTGCTGACTTGATGACTTTCAAAGAGAAAAATGAGGGAGAAGTTCTTAGCAAAGTATGCTGGATTGGAGATGGGAATAATGTTTGCAATTCTTATATTGAAGCTTCCTCTATTTTTGATTTTGAAATTAGTATTTTTTGTCCTAAGGGTTGCGAGCCCTATCAGCCATTGCTAAATAAGGCTAAAGATTTCATAACATTAGCATCCTCAAAAAAAGAAGCCCTTGAAAAAGCCCAAATCGTCACGACTGATGTGTGGACTTCCATGAACAATGAAACCTCTGCAAAAGAGAGAAGAAAAACCTTTAAAAATTTCTTTGTTGAAGAACAAGACATGGATCTTGCTGATGACAATGCAATCTTTTTACATTGCTTGCCTGCTCACAGGGGAGAAGAAATAAGCTTCACAATGCTAGAACATCCTCAAAGTATGGTCTGGGACCAGGCAGAAAATAGATTGCATGCTCAGCAAAGCCTTCTTGAATTTTTGTTAGCTGATTAATCTGTTTAAAAATTCTTTCCAGGTATCGTAGCGTCCTAAATCATAGTTGGAATCCGGATTGTACTCTGCCTTGGGAGACCAATTCTTGGAAACATCTTGCAAAGATACTTCCCCAGCTCCAATACCAGCAAGATAAGCGGCTCCTAAAGCAGTAGATTCAACCGTTTTGGAACACAATACTTCCAATTCAATAACGCTGGATAAAATCTGATTAAAAAAAGCATTTCTCGTTAAACCACCATCAATTCTTACACTATCCACTTTTACGCCGTCATTTTTTAAAGAAGATATGATCTCTTTGGTTTGAAAAGCGACTGCTTCATGGGTAGCTAAACTCAATTCTTCTCTTCCGGAGTCTCTTGTAAGTCCAAAAATAGCTCCTCTGGCTTCAGGAAACCAATGCGGAGCTCCTAAACCCACAAAAGCAGGAATTAGAAAAACGTTGGTATTGGGATCTGCTCTTTTAGCCAGTTCTTCAGATTCGCTGACGTCTTCGAAAAAATTCATTTTGTCTCGAAGCCATTGAAAATTAGCTCCAGCCATAAAAATACTTCCTTCCAAGGCATAGCACAAATCGTCCACTTGGTAGGCTATCGTTGATAGAAGCTTATTTGAAGAGTTTTGTCTTTTTCTGCCTGTGTTTGCCATTAAAAAACATCCTGTGCCATAGGTACTTTTTAACTGTCCTTTAGCAAAACAACCTTGTCCTATTAGAGATGCTTGTTGGTCTCCTGCAATGCCAGAAATTTTTATTTCTCCCCCAAAAAGCTTAGTTGAGCCAAAATCTGTGGTGTTCTTTGTTACTTCGGGTAAATTTAATCCGCCTAACTCAAATATATCTATCAAGTTCATATCCCACTCGACAGAATCAATATTCAATAATAATGTCCTTGATGCATTGGTTACGTCTGTTTTGAAGCTTTTTCCTTCTGTTAACTTCCAAACAAGAAAGGTATCAATAGTGCCAAAAAAATATTTGTTTGGATCAATTTTGTGTTCTCTTAATAACCAACGAGCTTTGGTTGCGGAAAAGTAAGGATCGAGTAAAAGACCAGTTTTTTTTGTTACTTCTGACTCAATGCCTTTGGCTTTGAGTTCTTCACAAAATTCTGTTGTTCTGCGATCTTGCCATACAATGGCTTTATCTAAAACTTTGCCATCTTTGTCCCAAAGCATTACCGTTTCTCTTTGATTGGTTATGCCAATGGAGATCACATCTGAGCTCTTGATGCCTTTCTTGTTCATCAAGGAATTCACTGTATTTAGCACTGAAGTCCAAATTTCTTCAGGGTCATGCTCAACCAATCCTTCAGCGGGATAGTGTTGTCTAAATTCTTGTTGTTCTTGAGTTATTTGGTTAAAGGAGCTGTCGTATAGAACTGCCCTAGAACTTGTGGTGCCTTGATCTATTGAGATGTAATACTTAGACATGGACACATTTATATACACTTATACACAGCCTATCCACTAAATTTTCATAAATTGTTGTATTGCTTTTTTGTTAAAAACCCTTTATCTTGTACTCCATTGTTAAGAAAACACAACATGTTGTGTTTTTTACACCTATTTTAGTTAATTTTTTAAGAAGGAATTGTTTTGGAAACAACAGGAACAATAGAAGAGAATAAGCAAGAATCAGTTCAATCGGAACCAAAAAAAGCTATGGTTTCGCCAGGTCAACTAAGAATTATAAAGAGAAATGGATCCGTGGTTGATTTTGATGGTTCTAAAATAGAAATTGCCATTACAAAGGCTTTTCTGGCAGTACATACTAGTGCTGCAGCAGCATCTTCAAGCGTTCATAGCAGAGTATCGGCTTTAAGTAGCCAAGTTGAAGATATCTTTAGAAAGAGAATGCCATCTGGCGGAACTATACATATAGAAGAAATTCAAGATCAGGTAGAACTGGCTTTGATGCGCTCTGAAGAACACAAGGTTGCAAGAGAATACGTTTTATACCGTGCTGAAAGAGCAAATCAAAGAGCAATAGAAACTCATATTCACGATCGTCCAGAAAAGGAGGAACTTGAAACTTCTGAAAGAATTGAGGTTATAGCAAAAGAAGCTTGCAATGGCTTAGAGGGAACAGACAGTGAAAAAATAATTTCAGAAGCAAACAAAAACCTCTATGAAGGAGCGCCAGAACATGAAGTAAAAGAGGCATTGGTGCTCTCCGCGCGTTCACTCGTTGAAGTGGAGCCAAACTATACTTTTGCAACAGCACGAATTCTGTTAGACAGTCTAAGGTCAGAGGCTCTTTCTTTCCTAGAGATAACAGAGAATGCAACTCATGTGGAAATGTCAGCTCTCTACCCTGAGGCTTTAAATGCATTTGTAAAAAAAGGAATTGAGTTAGAACTTCTTAACCCAG
This sequence comes from uncultured SAR86 cluster bacterium, assembly GCA_902540995.1. Classification (GTDB taxonomy): domain Bacteria; phylum Pseudomonadota; class Gammaproteobacteria; order Magnimaribacterales; family AG-339-G14; genus MEDG-81. Next base: position 100,671 of record CACBOY010000002.1, on the reverse strand, counting down.
AGCTAGCAAACTATGACTTGGATTTACTCGGTAAAGCGATGATTCCAGACAATGACTTACTTTTTTCTTACCTGGGCATTCAAACTCTTTATGACAGGTATTTCATTCACTCGAATGAAATAAGATTTGAACTCCCGCAAGTATTCTACATGAGAGTGGCAATGGGCTTGGCCCTTAACGAGGAAAACAGAGAACAACGAGCCCTAGAATTCTACAAGTTGCTGTCTTCATTCGATTATATGAGTTCAACGCCTACCCTATTCAATGCAGGAACTATGCATTCTCAATTGTCCTCGTGTTATTTGACTACTGTCCCCGATGACTTGCATGGAATTTATGGCGCACTTCAAGATAACGCCATGCTTTCAAAATGGGCAGGCGGTCTAGGTAACGACTGGACACCTGTAAGAGGAATGGGAGCCCATATAAAAGGTACAAATGGGAAATCTCAAGGGGTGGTTCCATTTTTAAAAGTAGTAAACGATACAGCAGTTGCTGTAAATCAAGGTGGAAAAAGAAAGGGAGCTGTTTGTGCATATCTAGAAACCTGGCACCTGGATATCGAAGAATTTGTTGAGCTTAGAAAAAATACTGGAGACGATAGAAGAAGAACACACGATATGAATACAGCCAATTGGGTTCCAGACCTCTTCATGGAAAGAGTGTTTGAAGGGAAAAAGTGGACCCTCTTCACTCCAAATGAGACACCTGAATTGCATGATCTTTCTGGGGAAGCCTTCAGAGAAAAGTATGAGGAATACGAAAAGCTTGCTCAGGAAGGAAAGCTTAAAGCATATAAAGAAGTGGAAGCGGAAGAATTATGGCGAAAAATATTGTCCATGCTTTTTGAAACCGGCCATCCTTGGATAACCTTTAAAGACGCTTGTAACCTCAGGTCTCCGCAACAACATACTGGGGTAATTCATTCATCAAACCTGTGTACAGAAATTACACTTAATACTTCAAATGATGAAATTGCAGTTTGTAACTTAGGTTCAATAAACATTCCTAATCATCTTGATGCAGAAGGAAACCTAGACAAAGAGAAATTGGAAGAGAACGTTACCACTGCAATAAGAATGCTCGATAACGTGATAGACATAAACTACTACGCAGTGCCTCAGGCAGAAAACTCTAACTTTAAGCACAGACCTATAGGTATGGGAATCATGGGTTTCCAAGATGCGCTTTACATTAAGAAAATACCTTACGCGTCAGAAGCAGCAGTTGATTTTGCTGATGAATCAATGGAATTAGTGAGCTATATGGCAATAAACGCATCTTCTGATTTAGCAAAAGAAAGGGGTTCTTACTCTTCTTTTGAAGGTTCTCTTTGGAGTCAAGGAATATTACCACTTGACTCAATTGAAATTCTTGAAAAACAAAGAGGAAAAGACTACATCGAAGTTGATAAGACAACTCGTCTTGACTGGGACGCACTTAGAGAAAAAGTCAAAACTCAAGGAATGAGAAACTCAAATACTATGGCAATAGCACCAACAGCAACGATTGCCAATATCACAGGCTTAACTCAATCAATCGAACCAACCTATTCAAACCTGTTTGTGAAATCAAATCTCTCTGGAGAGTTTACTGTCATAAACATGCATCTAGTTGATGCGCTTAAAGAAATAGATATGTGGGATGAGGTTATGGTTTACGATCTTAAAAACCTCAACGGAAGCTTAGAAAGTATAGCCAGAGTACCAGAAGACATTAAGAAGCTGTTCGCTACATCTTTTGAGGTAGAGCCCAAGTGGTTAATTGAAGCAGCAAGCAGAAGACAAAAATGGATAGATCAAAGTCAGTCGTTGAATCTCTATGTTTCAGAGCCTAACGGTAAGAAACTTGATGTTATGTACCGAATGGCATGGTTAAGAGGTTTGAAAACGACTTACTATCTAAGATCAAGAAGTGCCACAACAACCGAAAAATCAACAATAACCAATATGGAGCTCAATGCCGTGAAGACTGAACCTAAAACCTATGATCAGCCAGAAGCGTGTTCCATTGACGATCCTGACTGCGAGGCATGTCAGTAATTTTATAAGGAGGTAGCTATGTTATCTTGGGATGACTTTAACTCAGAAGAAACACAAAAAACGCCGGTAGCTGAACCGGCAAAAGCGCAAGTCGCAATGCAACAATCTGTAGTTGTGAATGATGATGCTGTAACTCCAGCAAAAAATCCGCAAATAAGTACAGGCGCAATTAATGATGTATCCGAAGCTCTGGATAATCTGGATATAGAAAAAGGCTTAGAAGAGTTAGAAGGTGCATCTAGTAGAGTCGACGTTGATCAAAAGCAAATGATCAACTGCCGAGCAGATGTAAATCAATTGGTTCCCTTCAAGTACGATTGGGCTTGGCAAAAATATCTTGATGGCAGTGCCAATCATTGGATGCCACAAGAAATAAATATGACTGCTGATGTAGCCCTCTGGAAAGACCCTAATGGCCTTACCGAGGACGAAAGGAGAATCGTAATGAGAAATCTTGGATTTTTTTCTACAGCTGACTCATTGGTGGCAAATAATATCGTCCTATCCGTATACCGACACATCACAAATCCAGAATGTAGACAGTATTTATTGAGACAAGCTTTGGAAGAAGCGATTCATACTCATGCCTATCAGTATGTTATTGAATCTTTAGGTATGGATGAAGGAGAAATCTTTAATATGTACAAAGAAATCCCTTCGGTAGCAAGAAAAGCTGCTTGGGCTCTCCCTTTTACAGAATCTCTCGCTGACCAGAATTTTAAAACTGGGTCATTAGAGGACGATAAAACTTTATTGAGGAATCTAATCGCCTTTTACTGTGTATTGGAAGGAATTTTCTTTTACTGTGGTTTTACCCAAATATTATCGATGGGTAACAGAAATAAAATGACAGGAACGGCGGAACAATTCCAATACATTTTAAGAGATGAATCTATGCATGTTAATTTTGGAATAGATATGATCAATCAGATTAAACTTGAAAACCCTCAGCTCTGGGATGAAGCTATGCAAACCGAAGCTAGGAATATGATTCTGCAAGGAACGCAGTTGGAAATAGAGTACGCTCATGACACCATGCCCGGTGGTATTTTAGGGATGAATGCAGAGAGTATGTCCGATTATTTAAGATTCATTGCAAACCGAAGACTTACCCAAATTGGACTTGAAGAAGAATTTCCTAATGCAACTAATCCTTTTCCTTGGATGTCTGAGATCATGGACTTGCGTAAAGAAAAGAATTTCTTTGAAACTCGCGTCATTGAATACCAGACTGGTGGCGCTTTGAGTTGGGACTAAAAAAAAAGAACTATCCTTTAATAGTTGCGCATCGTGGAGCTTCGATGGAAGCTCCCGAAAATACACTTCCAGCATACATCAAAGCTTGGGAACAAGGAGTTGATGCTGTCGAGCTTGATGTCAGAGAAACAAAAGACAAACGATTGATCTGTATTCACGATGATAGTCTTGCAAGAGTCAGTGAAAGTGAATATACAATCTCACAAGAAACTCTCTCTGCTTTAAAAACTGTAGACGTAGGAAGCTTTCGTTCAAAAAAGTTTGCAAATACATACATACCTTTACTAAAAGAAGTGTTTGATTGTAAGCCGGATAAATCAAAAATTTTTGTTGAAATAAAGCCAAGTAAAATTAGTCTTAATGAGTTGAATGACATGGTTGAAACCGGCGTTATTTCAAAATTGAATACTCATTTTTTAGGTTTTTACCCAAACGTAGTGAAGAGCTTAATCAAGAGATTTGATATCCCTGCAACGCTTAGCATTATCCCTGCTTTTTTTGATTACGATTATAAGAAGATAAGCTCTTTTTTAGAAAAAAGTAAATCGTTTGGTATAAGTCAGCATATTGATTCAAAAAAAAGTATGAATTTGATAAAAAAATTCAAGGAGGAAGGGAAGTACTGCATCACCTGGACAGTGAATAATAAGAAGTATATGCGTGATTTAATAGAGCTTGGTGTGGATGCAATTATCACTGATAATCCCAAAAAATTGATGAAAGTAATAAAAGAAAAAAGAAATGGATAATTTAATAAAAGTTGCAGAGGGTTTTCATTTTTTGGAAGGTCCAAGATGGCATGAAAATAAGTTATGGTTTTCAGATATGCATGGCTATAAAGTCCACAATCTTGATGCTGATGGAAATTTGTCTACTCTCGCAGAAATACCAGAACAACCCTCAGGGCTTGGATGGTTGCCGGATGGAAGTTTGATTATCGTCTCTATGCTTGATCGAAAACTCATGAAACTTAAAGACGGAAAGCTTTCGATTCATGCCGACATGTCACATCTTACTCCTTATCAATGTAACGATATGGTCGTTGCTAAAGATGGAACCGCTTATGTAGGGAACTTTGGGACAGACAGTGTTGAAGGCAAGATTCATAAAACTTGCTTGATTTCTGTGACACAAGAAGGAGAGACAAAAATATGCGCTGATGGCCTACTCTTTCCAAATGGAACTGTTATTTCACCAGATGGTAAAGAATTGATCGTGGGAGAGACGTTTGGAGGAAATTTAACTTCCTTTCAAATTAATGAGTCTGGTGAATTGTCTAAAAAAACCATCTGGGCGAGAGTCATGCCCCTTCACTATAAAATTATCACAAGCATCATTAGATTTCTAAATATTCCTCTAAAAGAATCAAACAGCACACCTTTTCCTGTACCGGATGGCATATGTTTGGATTCAGATAATGGAATTTGGGTTGCTTCTCCGACGACTGCGGAGGTGATTAGATATAAGAAAGGAGGAAAAATTACCGATCGAATTGCAACTCCTCAGCCTGCTTATGCATGTATGTTAGGCGGCAAAGACGAAAAAGAACTTTATATTTTGACCGCTGAATCTTCAAATCCCCAGTTTTGCAAAGAAAACAAAACTGGAGAGATTTATAAAGTTGAAGTTGATTTTGAAAGGGCTGGTGAGCCTTAACCTTTCATTATCAATTCAAAGATTTTTTGTGATTGTTCACCGCCCTGGTAACAAGGTCTTGCGTCTTTCATATCAGAGATTTCATCCCATTTCTCTGCAATGTTTTCTGCAGTCATGTCTTCACCAGTACCTAAGTTGACACCCATAGTTTCATGAACAAAAACTCTTGCAAAAACTCCAGCACCCGCTGACATGATGACTCCTGTCGGTGCATCTTCAGAGACCATATAAGTTACTGCTGGAGTTACGTGATCAGGTTGAATCTGATCTAAAACTTCTCCAGGCATTAAATCTTCAGTCATTCGAGTTCCTGCTACAGGAGCAAGAGCATTACATTTAATATTGTACTTAGCGCCTTCTAGTTTAAGGGTATTTATTAAGCCAACCACTCCCATTTTTGCTGCACCGTAATTTGTTTGGCCAAAATTTCCGTACAAACCGCTAGAAGATGAAGTCACAACAATTCTGCCGTAATTTTGTTCTTTCATAATTTCCCAAACTGCCTTTGTACAGTTCACAGTTCCCATTAAATGAACTTCTAAGACCATACGAAAATCTTCATCAGTAACTTTTGAAAAAGATTTATCTCTTAGGATTCCGGCATTATTAATTAAGATATCTATTCTGCCGTAAGCATCCATAGTTTGTTTAACCATTTCCTCGACTTGAGCAACATCAGTAACACTTGCTCCATTCGCCATAGCTTCTCCACCAGCTGCTTTAATTTCTTCTACAACTTTTTCTGCTGCCGATAAAGAACCATCATCAGAACCATCTACGTTTCCACCAAGATCGTTTACAACAACCTTAGCCCCTCTCTTTGCTAAATCTAAAGCGTGACATCTTCCTAATCCACCACCAGCTCCAGTTACAATGGCAACTTTTCCATCAAAATTAATAGTCATTTAGTTCTCCTTGTTATTTAATATGCGTTTGATTAATTCAAGTCGGTAATATTACATCTTGTCAGAACGTAAGCAAAATAAAAAAATTGATAAAAGAGCTCCTGTCATCGTTGGTGTCGGTGACTTAGTTGATAGATCCAAAGAAGATGGGCTAAACCCTCAAGAGCTTCTTGCAGAAGCCTGTGAGCATGCGATTCAAGACTCTGGTATCAAAGAGTTGAGTAAGCACATTGATTATGTGGGCGTAGTTAGATTTACTGTAGATTTTCTTACCGCAACCAACCAATCAAACTTTCAATATTCAAATTTTCCAAGAACTCTTGCCAATAAACTAAATATCTCAGCAAAAAATGAAGTATATGCGCCGATGGGTGGTAACAGCCCTCAAGTATTGTTGGAGGATGCTCTAGTTAAAATTTCCACTGGAGAAACAGATTGCGCTTTGCTTAGTGGTGGTGAAGCTCTTCAAACAATGATAGCTAAATTAAAAGCTGGCATGTCATTGGATTGGTTAGATGAGCCAGGAGGTTCGCCAGAGATGATAGGTAATAATGATATTGGTTTTTCAGATCATGAAAAGTTACATGGAATGGACTTGCCAACTAACGTATACCCTCTTTTTGCTCAAGCATTGAGAAAAGAAGAAAAAAAAACAGCGGCTACTCATCTTGATGAATGTAGTGCCTTATTCAGCGAATTCAGTAAAATTGCATCCAAAAATCCTTATTCTTGGTTTCCTTCCTATCGAAGTGCAACCGAGATCGCAGAAGAAACGTCAAACAATCGAATGGTTGGTTTCCCTTATACAAAATATTTAAATTCAGTCATTCGAGTAAATATGGCATCTGCTTTTATCTTGATGTCTCAAAGTAAAGCCGATGAACTAAACGTTGCAGAAACCAAAAGAGTCTATGTTCATGGTTGCTCTATTCTCAATGATATTTGGAACGTTACTGAACGACCTGATTTTCATTCTTCCCCTGCAATCAAAACTTGTGTTAATCAATCTTTGGATCAAGCTGATATATCTCTATCCGACATAAAACACTTTGATTTGTATTCTTGTTTCCCTTCAGCAGTACAAATTGCAAAAAAAGAATTGGGTATTCCGGAAGAAAAAAAAGATTTAACGGTTACAGGAGGTTTACCCTACTTTGGAGGCCCTGGAAATTCATACACGATGTTTTCAACCACAGAAATGGTAAGACAGCTCAGAAAAAAACCTCAAACTTATGGACTGCTTACTGCAAATTCATGGTTTATCACCAAACACGCAGCTCTTGTCATGTCGACAATCCCAGCCAAACCTTTTAAAAAAATAAATAACAGTTCTGTCCAAAAAGATATCAATTCAAAAGCCATTCAAAATTTTACGGAAACGCCTTCAGGAAATGGAAAGATAGATACTTATACCGTTATCAATGGGAGAAAAGGTTTAGAATTTGCTTTAATAATAGGAACCCTAGATGATGGAACTAGATTTATTGCTAATAGCGAAAAAGATGAGATTCTTCTAAATAAAATGATTAAAAATGAGATGTTGGATGCCAAAGTATCCGTTTCTCAAAAAGAAGGAAAGAATATTTTTAACTTAATTTAAGGAAAGATATATGAAAGAAGTAAATGTTTTAGTCACCGGAGCTGCCGGTCAAATCGGATATGCCTTACTGACTAGATTAGCTAGTGGTGAAACTTTTGGGCCGGATTTGAAAGTTAATTTGAACCTCGTTGAAGTACCTCAAGTTGTATCCAGGCTTGAAGGCTCTCGTATGGAATTAGAAGATTGTGGTTTTAATACCCTAGGGACTGTAAAAAACTTTTCTGATATGAATGAAGCTTCAGGTGATGTAGATTGGGCTCTTTTAGTTGGTAGCATTCCAAGAGGTATCACTATCAATGGAAAAAAAATTGAAGAGCGCGCAGACTTATTAAAAATAAATGGCGGTATTTTTACTGAACAAGGAAAAGCTCTAGGAGAAAACGCCAAAGCAGATGCAAAAATGCTTGTTGTTGGGAACCCGGCAAACACTAATGCTTTAATTGGCTGTATGCATAGCAAAAATGAGTCTCAAACGTGGATGGCAATGACTGCCTTAGACGCCAACAGAGCTAAAGCTCAGGTAGCAAACAAATGCAATTTAGAGATTTCTGATATTAAGAAAATGACTATATGGGGAAATCATAGTCCAACTATGTATCCTGATCTGGACAATGCAGAGATCAAAGGCGAATCAGCTAGCGGCTGGATCAATGATCAAAATTGGATTGAGAGTGATTTTCTCAGAATTGTTCAACAACGTGGAAAAGCTATTATCGATGCCAGAGGAGCTTCATCTGCAACGTCTGCGGCTAATGCTGCTATTGATACAGTAAAGGCAACACTTTCAGAAACTCCAGCAGATGACTGGTTTAGTGCGGCAGTTTTAAGTGACGGTAGTTACAATGTTCCAGAAGGTTTAATCTTTGGCTTTCCTTTGAAAGCAGATGCCAATGGAAAGGTATCAATTGTCCAAGATTTACCAATAAGCGAGTATGCTCAGGAAAAAATCGATTTGACCACACAGGAGCTTCTGGATGAGAAAAACGATATAAAAGATTTACTTTGATTAATGTCGATGGATCATGTGCTCAACTGAATGTTGCATTTTTTCCAACTGAGTATGATAAAAATTGTAGAGAAAAGCTCCTCCAAAAACTAAAACTAAAATTATAAATATCAAAGTTTTATTCATCAGTTAATACTCCTTTCAATCCACTCTTCTAAAAAACCTTCGTAAGGCTGTTCTCTATCGTGAATTGGCATTCCCTTATCGTCAATAGTAACTCCAAAAAAATACCTTACCCCAACATGAAAAGATTCCATAATAAAACCCTCATCCAAAGCTAAAGGAACTCCCTGATGATCTGCTCTGTGTTTTAAATAATTAAGAAATCTTATTGGTTCAAAATTTTCTTTATTCATTTTTAACTTTTACAAATTATCTTGGAGCTTTTTTCATTAAAAATAAAGCAAGTGGCAATGTTATAGGAAAAGCAAGGAACATAATTATTATTCCAAAATAAAAGAAAATTCTTTGTAAAAAACTTGAAGACTTCGGAAGTGGTAAATTTGGCTCAAAAAATTCCCCTGAATAAAGATGAGGATAATCTTCAAACCTTTCATGCATCTTATGTATCCAAGTTCTCAAGTTGAGGAGTCTTTCGTCGTTTTGCAGGGCTTTGAGAGCAGGAACAGGAAGACTTGAATGGCACTGAACTACGCCAAAAAGTAAGAAGTCTCTTGTACCAGGATTAAGACCGTCAATGAAAGAACCATCGGATTCAAGAAGCTCATTTTCCCAAAAAAGATATTGATCTCCGAAATTTTCAGGATCTTTCATATTAAATCTAACTTTTATGATATTTATAAGAAGGAACATGTAAAAACATGTAAAACTTAAAAGAAAGCTATTTATCAAGCTTTTTACAAATGGTAAGTTCAAGTCACAAGCGTGAGCCCATGCTGAAAAAAATTTAAAGGGATTATCAGGGCGGTGTAAGACGCCCTTCCATGCATCCTGAGCAGCTCGGATATCTTGTTCAGAAACTTTATTGAATCCAATTTTTTTTAATATTTTTGAAGACTCAACTTCCCAAGAATTTCCATCTAAAGCAGCAGCTGGCATATAAACACCCCAGATTTTAAATATTTCAAATGGCGGTGTTTGATACAAGGTATATTTTATTTTCTTTTCATGTAACCCTAATAATACTGCTTGAACCCAGGGAGAATGATTGTGACCATATATTTTTGCATCCATGACATTTTTTATTTTTAGTATAAGGATTCCATAATAAAACTTTCATCTGAAGCTAAAGGAACTCCCTGATTATCGGCCTTATATTTCAGATAGATTATAAATCTGAATACATCTAAATCTTTCTCATCCACGATATTTTGGTTTCAAAATTATCAAAGATGAGGCCGCGACTAGGCCTTTTAGGAAGGTTCTTCGAGATACTCTTTTTTTCCAAAAATTTTGGGTTTCTTTATTTTTTTTTATTTGATTTTTTAAGTATTTTATAATTTCCTTATCTTTTCTAGCATGTCTGAACAAAAGTTCTCTACCAAGAACTAGAGAAATTCCAACTATTGGCCCTGTAATTCCAATGATTGCAGTATTTAAAGATAAGTTTGAAAATCGTTTTACAATTTTTTGTTGTTTTTTGAATTCGCTTATATCCTTTTCTTTGTAACCACTAAATACAATGTAAGCGACACTAATTAGGGGAGCTAAACCAAGAATTCCTAAGTCATTGTCAGTCGCTGAAGAAATATTTTCTTCTAATCCTTGGTTAGATATTGAGGAAGCTGAAATTTTGTCTACGTTGTTGATACTTGATAGTTGGCCTTCCAAATCAGAAAGTGTAATTACGTCTATTTCAGGATAAGTCTCAATAGCAGTCTTTACATAATCTAAAGATGTCGATGCTTTCAATTGAAGAAGCTCAGAAATCTCGTTATCAGGACCAGATATTTTTATGTCCCATCCTGCTTGAGTAGGTACTTCAGCTAATTCAGCTTTGTAGCCAGCTTCTAAATTATTATTTAAATGATCAAGGTACTTTACTTCAAATAATTTGCCTTTAATCGCACTTATAAAACCAAGACGGGATTCATAATCATCAAAACTATTCCAAGAATCTAAAAAGTTGGTTTCTTTTGCTAAATTAGGAAAAGCTAATTCATAAGCTTTACTAACATCTGAAGGAATGCCAGATGAGCTCATCTCATAGGCTGTAAAGCCTGATAAAATACATGCATCAGCTAGAGGATAGTCATTTTTAAATTTTAATTTTTTAAAGTTAAATTCAGTATTTTGTTCATCCAATTTTTGGATTAAATTTTTTTTTATTTTTTTTCCCCTAATAGCGAAATATGAATCGCTTAATGTTTCTTTAGAAAAATCATAAAAGCCCGAGACTATTGCAGGAGAAGTCTTAATCGCTCCAGCTAACAATTTTTGAGAGTTTTTTAAAACAAAACTTGTCCCTTTCAATAAAATGTTTTTCATAATTTTTTATTTAGCTATGGCCTATTAGATATAATGAAATTAGAGATTTTTCTTGAGACGTGCATATTTTTATGAAATTCATCAATGCTTTGATGACATAGTGCGCATAAGACTTGTAAATTGTTTCTAGAATTATCATTTTTAACTCCATTTCTATGATGGGTATGTAAGCCTGCTCTCATATTAGACATGTCTACCTTACATTTTGAGCATGTCCAAGAGTGTTCTTCTCTTAATTTTCTTGAAATCTCTGGAAAGTCATTTGAATAAATCATTGGTTGAACCGTTTCATCAGAAAATTTTACTCTTTGTGATTCTAAATAAAATTTAGAAGTCATTACTGTGGCTTCATTCTCAGATAAAAATTCGTCAATTTTGAAAGACTTAACTTTCTCATTCTTTTCTTGAGCAGATAAATCTTTGCTATAACCTTTATAGCCTGTTTCATTAAGACAATTTTTACATGCATAAAGCAAAACATCTTCCATCTCATGATGCTCTCCAAGTTTTCTAATCATAATTGGGTCTCGTTCTGTAGCCTGAACCTTGAATCGATTTACTTTCTTCCTTGAGAAAATATACCTGGCAAATTTGCCCTTCTTATCCATTTCTTGAAGAGTTCTACACCATGAAAAGTGAAATTTTGGTGCTTTTTTATCAACAGATTCACTTAATAGATCTTCTTGAGTAGCTCGATAATCATAGATATATAGAATTGCAAGAATCTCACCTTTAAATAATAAAAAAGGACCATGAGAAACAATTTCATTTCTTTCAACTTGAATTTCTCCTTCTTCAAGTTTAATTACAATTTCTTCAAGAGGATCCATTTTTTCTAAAAAAGATTCATCTCCTTCAGATGCCCCTATCCTCTCTCTAAGATTCCTAATCTGATAAAAAGTATCTGGGATTTTAAGCTTCATTGAATTCTTCTTTTATTAGATCTAGTAAAGTTTCTTCCGCTTTTGCTCTTATTCTAAATTCAACTCTTCTAGAAGCTTTTGAATCCTCTATTCCATCTGAAGATAGAATAAGTTCTGAAGAGGACATCCCATGAGCAGTTAAATTATTATATGACCAAGACAGAAAATCTGACCTTCTATTAATTTCGTTGAGACCTAAAACAAAGTTCATAACATTAAAAGAACGTCCTTGTGAGAGCTCTGTGTTATAAATATACGCATCTAGTTTTGAAAGACCTTTTGCTTCGCTCGACGCATGCCCTTCAATTCTTAATTCTTCTATGCTGTCAATGTGCTTCCATAAGATTTTTTTAAACCTAGGATAAAAGTCCGTCAACAAAGTTTTAAACTCTTCGGTAAGTTCAGGGCTATCTGCTAAAAAGAAACCATCATTATTAAATTTTACTAAAAGTCCTCCTTCGCATATGCTCATTTTCCAATTTTCTTTGTCCTGAGAGAATTCTGTTTCAAGCTGAGAACATATTCTTTCTCTAACCGCATCTAGTTCTCCAAATGTCATCCTTATCTCTTGGATATAAATGATTGCGATAAATAAAAAAATCATCATTAATCCAGTCATCATGTCTGAAATTGATATCCATGATTCTTCATCCTTATCATTCTTTGTATTTAAGATAGTTGAAAAATCTGACATTTTTTAATTAGTTTTATTCATTATTCTTTGAATTCTTTCTGCAAAGGGCTCATAGACTTCAACAAATCTATCAGAGATTCTTACTAGGTTATTTCCCAACATGTCTAAAGATCTTTGTAAAGATTGCTGCATAGACTGATCCAAGCTTGACACTGACTGATTCAAAACATTTTCAATATCTCCTACGGAACTTCGAAGAGTATCTTGTAATTCTTTCGATAAATTAGATTGTTGGGTTTGAAAATCATCAATAATACTTTTTACTTGGTCTGAAGTTTTTTGTGTAGTTTTTAGTAGATCATCTGCAGCCATATTCAAACTATCCACAACACCTGTAAATTTTTCTTGCATTTGATTGGACTGATTTGCCTGAGATTCAAATATCTCTTTAACACTTTCCATTTGTTTATTTACATTGGTTTCTAACCCTTCGGTCATTCTATTAATGTTTTTTTCGATGTGAGGAAGGGCTTCTTCTGCCTTTGATCTCATTTCAGATAATGAACCGAGTCCTGTATACAACTCCTCCATACGCTTGTCAGTTGCTTCAAAAGCATTTTCAACTTTAGAAATTTGATCTGGAATCTTACCAGTCGAATTCTCAATAAGCTCAATATTAGATTTAACTAGATCTATGCCCTTTTGCGTTTCTCTAAATATTTCTGTCAGATTTTCAACTTGCTGTTTATGTTCTTTTTGCCATTCCAGTAGAGCAGATACTGCTTCATTAAGTTGTTTAAAATTATCGCCAAACTGTTCATTTATTTTTGCATTGAAATCTCTCATTACTTCTTCAAGAGCTTCTATAAGAGCTTTTGACCCATCTTCAGAAACTTTTTCTGCAAAATCTCTAAAGTCATTTCTCAGTTTTCCCATTTGAGTAGAAAGACTCGCATCACCCTCGCCCACAAGAGCTTCTTTTATAGATTCTGAACCTTTATTCAAATTTATAAGCTCGTTTAAAATTTCGCCTGCAGAAACTTCATCTGCTTCAATCGCATTTTGTCTGATAGGCCTTAAGACTCTGTAAATCACAGATCCCCCTATGCCTGCAACACTAGATAGAAAAGCAACTTGTAATCCTTCTAAAAGTCTTGGAATAGACCTATTTATGTCTTCAACATTAAATGCTAAGAGAGCTATAAATATCCCAACAAAAGTAAAAAATATCCCTAAGCTAGTTAGGTAAGCTGGAGCATTAGCAGAAAAAGATTGCCAGAATTTATTGCCAGAATTCAGGTTTAAAAAACCTGCTGCAAAAACTATTGCTAAAATTACTACCGATATTAACTGAAGGTTATTTACTACAAAGTCCATAAAAATTTTGAAAAAATGATATTAATATTTTAAATATTATTAATCAAAATTTTTGGAATCTTTTTTATCAATTTCAACTATTTCTTTGCTCACATAACTTACGTCAGTCTCTTCATCGTAATCGTGAACGATATGAAATTTTTCTGTCTTGGACTTTGGTTTAAAAAAGTACCACGCTAGATAAACTCCATAAATAATCAATATTGAAATAACAAAGTAATCCATTTATTTATACCTGGGATTGTCTATTTTAATTTTTTCCTCTGTAAGATCATATAGAAAATCTATAAGATCTTTGTCTTCATGATCGAATTCTTTATCTCTAATTTTTTGGGACAATTTTTCTATGGTGAACTCATTTTTTCCAATAAGCTTTGAGCCTAGCTCAGAAAATTTTTTATTTATTTCTTCTCCAGTTTCAACCTCCCTCTTAACAATATTTAGGACATTTAAAACAATCTGAAATTTAAACTTTATATTTGCTGGATAAGAATCCGATTTTATTTCGGCATCGATGAAATCAATTACTGCCTCTAAAAGTTCTTTAGGAGTTGGTCTATCAAAAACACTCATAAGAAATTTTTATGCTTAATCATATTCATTAAATCAAATTCCGTTTCGGATACTCTTCTGCCAATCGCTGCTTTTTCTACTGAATTAACCATTCCACTTAGATGGGCAAAAGTTTGCATCATGCAAATAACTCCCCAGCGCAATGAACCATAGAGCTGCCATATATCAAGCTGAGATTCATCAATTTTTATATCAGAGTTGGATTCATAACCAGCAATGAGATCTTTGGTATCTCCTAAACCACCTACTCTTTTTTCAACATTACCAAATCGCCAAGAACGCACGCAAAGCCATCCAAGATCTTCCATAGGGTTGCCTATATGAGCTAACTCCCAATCAATAATAGATTCTAAATTTTCTTCCGAAATAATGAAGTTGCCAAAACGAAAATCGCCATGAACCAAAACTTCTCCATAGTCTTTGAGTTCTTGGGCTTCAAGCCATTTGAAAGCTAAATCAAAGACTGGTTGTGGTTGGTTAAAGCTTAGATATACCTGAAAGAGTTTTTCTAAAGAGTCTGAAAAGGTCACCTGATCAAGAGCTTTTAAATCTTCTAATTGTGTTTGATGGATTTTGGCCAAAGATTTACCGATTTCAAAAGGAAGTTTTTCTCGAGCAGTTGAAAATTTGTCATCTCTAAGAATTTTACGAGGAATAGTCTCTCCTGGAATTGCTTCCATGACATAACCTTCACCTATTTCTTCGCCTTCAGAAAACTCAAATATGATATCTGGCACAGGCGCTCCATTTTTTTTAACAACTTTCTGTATTTTTGCTTCTAAGATTTTTGGAATTGCCATAACGGATTTTTCTTGCGACAGAGTTCTTCTAACTATAAGTTCATCCTCATTAGCAAGAACAATACGATTGATATCTGCAGAAGCTCCTCCTGTGAGAGGAATCAGTTGCTTGATTTTTTGCTGCAGAGAATTTTCTAAAAATTCCTGAAAGTCTGACATCTTAAGATACTAGGGATGCATCTCGCTCGCCAAAATCCCACCCAGGACCATTATTTTCATAGTTCTTAAGAATACGTCTGGCAACGGATTGGACATGAACTTCATCAGGACCATCGTAAATTCTTGCCTCCCTAGCATGTCTATACATAAGACTTAATGGAGTATCGTCAGTGAGTCCTTTCGCGCCATGAACTTGGATGGCTCGATCTATGACATTGTGTAGCATCTCTGCCCCAACCACTTTAATCAAACCAATTTCAATTCTCGCATCATCTCCCTGGTCAATTCTTTTAGCAGCATCAAGGGTCAAGTGACGAGAAGCTTGAATTTCGCAAGCACTATCGAAAACAAATTTTTGCAGCAGTTGTTTTTTTGTTAAAGGAGTACCGAAAGTCTCTCTTTCGTGCATTCTTTCACAAAGCAGGTCAAAAGCTCTTTGAGCTTGGCCTAACCAGCGCATGCAATGAAAAATTCTTCCAGGCCCAAGTCGTTTCTGTGCGATGATAAATCCTTGCCCCCTTGGACCTAATAAATTTTCTTCAGGAACTTCGACGTTGTCGTATTTAACTTCGTAGTGTCCACCATTAATACCAAGTACAGGAGTTTCTCGAACAATTTTATAACCTGGGTTATCTGTTGGCACAATGATCATGCTAAAAGCGCCATGACTGGGAGCGTCTAATTCGGTTCGACACATCACTGTAGTGTAGGCAGCTCTGGCAGCTCCAGTGGTAAACCATTTTGTACCATTTATTTTCCACGTACCATTTTCAAGGATAGCTGTGGTTTGTAATTGGGTAGGATCAGAACTTGCAACATCAGGCTCAGTCATGCCAAAACTTGGAAAGATTTCTCCTTGAACTAAGGGTTCGAGATATTGATCGCGCCAATGTGGGGAAGCAAATTCTCGAAGCATTATTGAATCTTGTAGAGAATGTGTGCCTAATGCCACCATGGCAAAAGAAGATCTACCAATGACTTCATTCACGTATACGTATTCCATAAAAGGCATCCCGCCTCCACCAATATCTTCTGGGTGTCCCAATGCCCAAATTTTTTCATCCTTTGCCAATTGCATTAATGAACCAAGCATTTCTCGTGCCTCGGGGGTACCCTTAGCTAGCTCAGTTTCTTTAGGGTAAATTTCACTTTCAATGAAATCTTTTACCTTTGCTCTAATTTTTGTCCAATCTTTACTCATAATTCTTACTTGTTTTTTAGTTGAGGAAATAATAAAACATCTCGAATAGATTCGGTACCAGTAATTAACATGGTTAATCGATCTATGCCAATACCAACTCCGGCACATGGCGCTAACCCATGCTCTAGAGCTTCGATGTAATCTTTATCAAAATGCATCGCTTCATTATCACCCGAATCCTTTTTAGCTACTTGATCTTTGAAACGTTCTGCTTGTTCTTCAGGATCGTTTAACTCAGAAAAGCCATTAGCAATCTCTTTACCGTCTATAAAAAGTTCAAATCTTTCTGCCACCTCAGGATTTACAGTCGAAGCTCTCGCTAAAGGTGAAACTTCAATTGGATATTCAGTAATAAAGGTAGGCTCTATGAGTTTCTCTTCGACCAATGCTTCAAATATTTCGTTTTTTATTATGGCTAATGAACCCTTAATATTCGTCTTTATTTTTTCTGCCTTGCAAAATTCCCTGAGCTTCTTGGCATCGCTTAAGTCTTTTTTCTTCAGAGAAGTAAATTGCAATATTGCTTCGTCCATAGTTAATTTATGAAAAGCCTTTTTGAATATATTTGTTTTATGAGGCAGAGATTTTGTAATTGCTTTGAACATCTTCTCTACAAAGTTAATTTGAAAGTCACTATCAACATATGCGGTATAAAATTCCAACATTGTGAATTCTGGATTGTGTCTAGTTGAAAGCCCTTCATTTCTGAAATTTCTATTTATCTCAAACACTTTTTCAAATCCGCCAACAACCAATCTCTTCAAATATAATTCTGGTGCAACTCTTAAAAATAGATCCATATTCAAAGAGTTATGATGCGTAACAAAAGGCCTTGCTGTAGCTCCACCTGGAATGGGATGCATCATAGGAGTCTCAACTTCAATAAAGTCATCAGCCAGCAGAAAAGCTCTAATGTTGCTTATTATTTCTGCTCTAGTTTTAAAGACTTCTAAACTTTCTGGATTGGTCAATAAGTCCAGGTAACGTTTACGATAACGTATTTCGGTATCGGTTAAACCTAAGTGTTTTTCTGGTAATGGTCTTAAGGATTTTGTTAAGAGTTTTAATTTTTTGACATGTATCGAGAGTTCACCGGTATTGGTTTTAAATATTGTACCTTCTGCACCGACAATATCCCCTAAGTCATAATTTTTAAATTCATCGTAGTTCGAAATTTCATCAGCTCTGATGTAAAGCTGAATTCTTCCAGAAAAATCTTGAATGGTTGTAAAACTTGCCTTGCCCATCATTCTTCTAAGCATGATGCGTCCAGCAACTACTCCTTTTGCCTTCTTCTTTTCCAATTCTTCTTTGGAAAACTCATCAAACTCGTTTTTTAACTCTTGAGCTAAATGTTTTCTTTTGAAATCGTTTGGAAAAGCTTTGTTAGCTTCTCTAAGCTCAGCAAGTTTCTTTCGCCTTTCTTCAATTAAATGATTTTCTTCTTTGTCTTGAGACATTATTCAATTCCCTGCTTTAAACTGGCTTCAATAAATAAATCTAAATTACCATCTAGCACATCATTGCAGTTTCCTGTTTCTACGCCTGTTCTGAGGTCTTTAATTCTTGCCGAGTCTAATACGTAAGATCTAATTTGACTTCCCCAACCGATATCTGCTTTCGTTGCTTCTAAATTTTCCATTTCTTGCTGTTGCTTTTTTAATTCTATCTCAAAGAGCTTTGCGCGTAACTGCTTCATCGCACTATCTTTGTTTTTATGTTGCGATCTTTGCGTTTGACATTGCACCACTACTCCTGAAGGCATATGAGTCAAGCGCACTGCGGAATCCGTTTTATTTACGTGTTGTCCGCCTGCACCGCTAGCTCGATAAGTATCGATTCGAATGTCTGCAGGATTTAAATCTATTTGAATATCATCATCTACTTCTGGCGATACAAAAATTGATGCAAAAGAGGTATGGCGACGATTTCCAGAATCGAAAGGAGACTTTCTAACCAGTCGATGAACACCTGATTCTGTTCTAAGCCAACCATAAGCAAAATCGCCTTCAAATTTAATCGTGGCGCTTTTAATTCCTGCAACTTCTCCTGGAGAGACTTCAATTAATTCAGTTTTAAAACTTTTGTTTTCGCCCCATCTCAAATACATCCGTAAAAGCATTTCTGCCCAATCCTGAGCTTCCGTCCCCCCCGAACCAGACTGAATATCAAGATAAGTGTTTGCTTGATCCATCTTTCCTGAAAACATTCTACGGAACTCCAAATCAGCAATTTTTTCTTCAACATTAAAAAGTTCCTCTTTTAATTGGTTTGCTTCCGATTCATCTTCGCTTAGCTCAAATAATTCATTCAGATCTTCAACGGAATTATTTAATCCCTCTACCAAATCAACGAGTTTTTCTAAGGAAGCTTTTTCCTTGCCTAATTTCTGACTTTCTTCTTGATTGGACCAAACCTCAGGATCTTGAAGTCTGGTATTGATTTCGTCTAAGCGTTTTTTCTTTTCTTCAAAGTCAAAGGTACCCCCTAAGCTCAGCTAGAGACTTAGCAGCAACTTTGATTCTTTCGCCTAAAGACAGTTCAACCATTTAATTAAGAACCTCCGAATTAAGATAATTATTCAGGTCCTCAAAATTATTTTCAAGCACTGAAAAAGTTTCTTCTTTAGTCATAATTTCCTTCAAGGAGCTTGGAGTATTTTCATCTAAAATATCCAATTCTTTATTTATTGCATCTGGAAATTTAGCTGGGTGTGCTGTAGCAAAGGTTACAAGCTCCGAAGGGTCAAGATTGAGATCTTTGTTTCCCTTTATTGCTGTTGCAGTATGAGGATCAAACAAAATATTTTCTGTTTCAAAGCTTTTTACAATTGTTTCAACAATTTCTTTATCATCACAAGTAGAGCTTTGAAAAAAAGCTTTCACTTCTTGCCATATTTCATCGGATTGATTGAAATCTATCGATTTTGCAGGAAATGATGAGAAAGTATCGCTAAGCTTGGCGCCATTTTTTTTGTAAATCTCAAACAACAATCGTTCAAAATTACTCGCCACAGAAATGTCCATAGATGGGGCAAGCGAAGCAGATGTTTCTTTTTTTTGATATACATCATCAGAGAAAAGTCTATGTAAGACGTCATTCTTGTTGGTTGCAATATTGATTCCTTTAAAAGAAAGACCCATATTTTTTGCCGTCCAGCCAGCATACGCATGTCCAAAATTTCCAGAGGGGATAGAAGCTATATAATCTTTTTTCAATTGAAGTTTGGTGGAAAAAAAATAGACGCTTTGTGCCATGATTCTTGTCCAATTAATTGAATTAATTGATACAAACTTAACCTCTTCATTGTTGTTCTCTATGAACATTTTTTTTACATAATTTTGACAATCATCAAAATCGCCCTTCACTGCCAAAGGAAATACATTTTTTGCATTTGAAGTTGTCATTTGTCTTTGTTGCACAGGAGATATCTTCTTATGGGGAAATAAAATGGCAATATCAATGTCTTTGAATTTTTTACATGCTTCTATAGCAGCAGAACCTGTATCGCCAGAAGTGGCGCCAAGAACAATAATTTTCTTATCTGTTTTTTCAGCAGCTTTATCCAATAAAGCCGCCAACAGTTGCATAGCTACGTCTTTAAAAGCAAAAGTTGGGCCATGAAACAATTCAAGGACATACCCAATGTTTTTTGTTTCAACTAACTTTACAACTTCAGGAATAGTAAAAGATTCATATGCATTTTTTACAACTTGCTCAAAGTCATCTTTTGATAAAAAACCTTCAACGTATGGATACAAAAGATGCGAAGCCAGGTCTTGATAGCTTGCAGTCTCAAAATCAGCGATTTCTTCTTTTGAAAACTTTGGAAAATTTTCTGGCACATATAATCCACCATCTTTTGCCGTACCTGATGTAAGCACATCAACAAAGTTTAGTGCTTCTGAACTTCCTCTAGTGCTGAAGTATTTCATTTTAGATATCTAAAATCCTAATATGAGTTAATGGCCCTGAAACCTCATCTAAAGCTTCCAATTCTTTAATAGTCTCTTGGATAGTCGTTTCATCGGAGTTACTCAGCACCATAACCAAGGGTATTTGGTCATCACTTCTCTCTAATTCCTTTTGAATGAGATTATCAATTGAGAGATTGTTCTTCGCCAACAAAGTAGAAATTTTTGCGACTACTCCAGGTTTATCATTTACTTGGAGTTTTAGGTAACGATCGCAGGAAAAATTATCAAAACTTGAATAAAGGTTTTGCTCTACAAATTTTCCGTAATCGAAAATTTTTCCTCGTGCTATATCAATAACGTCTGATAAGACCGAATTAGCAGTTGGCTTAGCTCCTGCACCTGGTCCAGAATACATCGTGCCACCAACATTTTCAGCATTTACAAGCACTGCGTTATTTTCATTTTGGATTGAAGCCAAAAGCGAATCTGTTTTTACAAAAGCAGGAAAACTACCAAGAGTAATCTGGTCCTTATTTTGCATGCCAACCGATAAAGGCTTCAAAACAAAATTCAATTGCTTGCCGTATTCTATGTCATCAGGAGAAATTTTATTTATTCCTTCAAAATATACATTTTCCATTGAGGAGTTTTGAAAAAAGGAAAGTGTCGCCAGGATACTTGTTTTTTGTGCAGCATCTTGACCCGAAATATCAAAAGTAGGATCGGGTTCAGCAAACCCTTCTTTTTGAGCCAAAGCCAATGCAGTATCAAAAGATAACTTTTCGTCAGCCATTTTAGAAAAAATAAAATTGGAAGTGCCGTTTAATATTCCTGCAAAGGAATTTATTTGATTACTGATTAAACCATCTCTAATGGTTCTAATAATTGGAATACCCCCACCTACGGAAGCCTCAAAACCGATGTGAACCTTATTTTCCTTTGCCAATTCAAAAAGATCTTTTGAATGAGCAGCAATGAGGGCTTTATTTGCTGTGACAAAATGTTTTTTATTTTTAAGTGCTGAAATAGCTAGTTTATATGCGTCTTCAACCCCGCCAATCAACTC
Source organism: uncultured SAR86 cluster bacterium (assembly GCA_902540995.1). GTDB lineage: Bacteria > Pseudomonadota > Gammaproteobacteria > Magnimaribacterales > AG-339-G14 > MEDG-81. The sequence goes on along the minus strand of CACBOY010000002.1, from coordinate 79,107 downwards.
CACCACAACATCAACATCATCTGACTTGGCAACTTTTTGAATGTCAGTAATAACTGGAATATCAGAGACTCCAGATACCTTACCTTTTCTTGCACCAATCAAAGATATTGAAACGTTCAAACCATAATTTTGATTTATAAGAGATTCCGAAGAAACGATACTTTCAATAAAAGCTGATCCGACATTTCCAGTGCCGCACAAACCTATTTTTAAATTTGTCATTATAGATACTCTTTGAAGGCTTTTTTTATACCTCTGACTGCCTGGTTTGTTCTTTGTTCATTTTCAATCAAAGAAAATCTAACAAAGTCATCTCCATACTCCCCAAAACCCAAGCCTGGAGAAACAGCAACTTTAGCCTTTTCCAATAAGAACCTAGAAAATTCCATAGACTTCATTTCAAACGATTCAGGGATTCTTGCCCAAACAAACATAGTTGCTTTGGGTTTTTCAATGCTCCAACCAAATGAATTCAAACCATCGCAGAGTACATCTCTTCGGGATTTATAAGTTTGGCAAATCTTTTCTACTTCTTTATCGCCATTATTTAAAGCTTCTATTCCAGCTACCTGAATGGGTGTGAAGTGACCGTAATCAAAATAAGATTTTAATCTTGCTAATGCAGCTATGAGTTCTTTGTTGCCACAACAAAAGCCTAAGCGCCAACCTGGCATATTGTAGCTCTTTGACAGAGTATAAAACTCAACAGCTATATCTTTTGCCCCTTCTACTTGAAGAATTGAAGGAGCTTCATAACCATCAAAACAAAGATCAGCATAAGCCAAGTCATGAACAACCCAAATGTTATGCTCTTTGGCAATTGCGATAACTTCTTTAAAAAAATCTAAATCTACGCAACTCGTTGTTGGGTTGCTAGGAAAATTAATGAGCAACATTTTAGGTTTCGGAAAAGAGTTTTTTATTGCATCTTTTAAACTTTTAAAGAAATCAATGCCTGGTCCGATTGGAACGTGATGAATATCCGCTCCAGCAATTACAAAACCAAAAGGGTGTATTGGATAAGCTGGGTTTGGTACCAAAATTACATCTCCCTTATCCATTGTGGCAATGGCTAAATGACTCAAGCCTTCTTTAGAACCAAGGGTGGCTATTGCCTCATCTTCGGGATCCAATGCAACATTAAATTTTCTGGCATACCAATCGCTTATAGCTTGTCTTAATTTGGGTATACCTTTTGATTGAGAGTAACGATGGGTATCGGGTCGCATAACAACCTCTTTAAGCTTCTCGACAATAAAATCAGGAGTTGCACCGTCAGGATTTCCCATTCCAAAATCAATAATATCCTCGCCCCTTCTTCGAGCCGCCATTTTAAGTTGGCCAATTTCCTCGAAAACATAAGGAGGTAGTCGATCTATTGAAGAAAAGTTTTTATCCATAGTTATTTTTTTAAAAAATTCAATATCTCCTCAGCAGAGTGATAACCTGCTAATAAGAAACCGTTCTCAAGAATTATAGTAGGAGTTCCTCGGGCATTAAATTCTTTGGCTAAATTATAATGCTTTGAAACAGTTTTTTTAGTGCAATCATCGCTTTTGATGGTTTTTCCAAGTTTTAAAGTCGTCAAACTTACCTGAGGATCGTTTGAACACCAGGCAGTCTTCATTTTTTGATAAGTCTCACTTTCCAAACCTTCTCTTGGATATGCTAAATAATTAACCTGTATGCCATTTTCTAGATAGTTTGTGATTTCAGAATGCAATTTTCTACAATACCCACAATCAACATCAGTAAAAACATAGATGTCTGTTTTCTTTTCTTTAGGCCTAAAGGTAATAAACTCACTTGGATTTATTTCAAGTATTCTATTAATTCTTTTCTTAGAATCTCGGATGTCTGAAAAATTTATCAAAGAGTTTTTTTCAATTTGATAAAGATCGCCATTGATGATGAATTCACCATCTGCAGTTACGTAAAATGAAGATCCGTCAGATAATTCAACCGAAAAAAAGTTTGGGGAATAAGTATCTTCGACTATATCTACCGATATTTCGTAAGGAATAATTTCATTTAATTTTGCTTTTATTTCCTCTTTATCTAAAACAAAACTCTGCAAAGAAAATAACAAAACAATAAACCTAAAAATAATCATATCCTAGCCTCGCGGGTGGTGCTCAGTATGAAGTCTTTTCAATCTTTGTCTAGCAACCTCAGTGTAAATTTGCGTTGTATTTAAGTCGCTATGTCCGAGTAAAAGTTGCACCACTCTTAAGTCAGCTCCATTATTTAAAAGGTGGGTTGCAAAAGCATGTCTAAGTACGTGAGGAGAAATTTTATCTGGCTCAAAACCTGAGGCCAAACAATAGTTTTTTATCCTGTACCAAAAGGATTGACGAGTCATTCTTTGTCCTCTTGTTGATAAAAATAAAAAGTCAGAGTGTCTTTTACTGAGAAGATTTTTCCTTGAAGAGGAAATGTAGAGTTCCAATAAAGCAATAAGCTGATCGCCCATTGGAACCAATCTTTCTTTTTGGCCTTTTCCAATTACTCTGATCACTCCTTGGCGCAAGTTAAGGTTTAATAATTCTAAATTTGTTAATTCTGAAATTCTCAACCCACAAGAATATAAAGTCTCAATCATGGTTTTATCTCTGAGTCCGATATCTGTTTTTTCATCAGGTGCAGCTAACAATGCTTCAACTTCTTTTTCTGAAATAGATTTGGGAATGGACTTTAATAATTTTGGCGTTTCTACCTCGCTTGAGGGATCGTTTGGAATGATGGATTTAAAGACCAAATAGCGGAAGAAAGATTTTAATGAAGAAAGTTTTCTAGCAACTGTTTTACTTCCTAACCCTTTTTGAAAAAGAAAAGACAAATAAGATAGAATTTCTTTCTTGGAAGTTTTTATATAGCTAAGATTATTTTTTTCAAGCCATTTGGAAAATTGTTCAAGATCACTTCTATATGAGTCTAATGTATTTTGACTCAATCCTTTTTCAATCCAGATATTATCGATAAAGGCATCAAGAATTTGCCTATCCGAATCACTCATTATGAGATTATACTTTTTCTTTTATTCTTGCGGATCTTCCAGAGCGTTCTCTTAAGTAATAAAGTTTAGATTGCCTTACCTTACCTTTCCTTTTCACTTTGATAGATTTTATTAATGGACTGTGAGTTTGAAATGTCCTTTCAACGCCAACACCACTGGAAATTTTTCTTACTGTAAAAGCAGAATTTAGACCTCTGTTTTTAATGCCAATTACTACACCTTCAAAAGGTTGAGTTCTCTCTCGGTCTCCTTCTTTAACTACAATCTCAACTAAAACAGTATCCCCCTGATTAAAATTAGGGACGTTGTCTTTAAGTTGTGCTGCCTCTACGACTTGGACAGATGTTCTTTTGCTGCTCATTTCTGTTACTGCTTATCTACAAGGAAAAGAATTCTATCAGATTATTACTCAAGTTCATCAAAAAATTCTTCCAAAAGAGCTTTTTCTTCGGATGATAATTTGATTTTATCTAGAAGATCTTTTCTTCTCGAAGCGGTAATTCCTAGCATCTGTTTCTTTCGCCATTGTTCTATAACCGCATGATTTCCAGATAATAATTCTTCTGGCACATCGCCCAACTTCATTTTTTCAGGCCTGGTATATTGAGGGTATTCTAATAGTCCTCCGGAAAAGGATTCTTGCTCAAGAGATGCGTCGTCTCCTAAGACTCCCTCGATATTTCTTACGATAGCATCAAATACTACTAAAGCTGGCAGCTCTCCACCGGAAAGAACATAATCACCAATACTAATCTCGTCATCCACATAATGATCGATGATTCTCTGATCAATTCCTTCATAGCGACCACAAATGAATATTATATTTTTCTCCAAAGCCAGAGTCTCAGCAGTTTCTTGAGTAAATGGCTTACCTTTTGGAGATAAATAAATGATTTTGCTTTCTGTTCTATCAAATTTAGAAGTTGCATCATCTATGGCTTTCATTAAAGGTTCAGATTTCAAAAGCATTCCCGGACCACCGCCATAAACTTTATCGTCAATTCTTTCTTTGGTCTTAAGATAATCTCTAGGATTTATCGTTTCAAAAGAGATCAAAGACTTTTCGATAGCTCTTTTGGTTATGCTTTCATTCAATGAAGATCTTATGATTTCGGGAAACAAGGAAATAAAAGTAAAATTCATTTAAATCTCCCAATCTACATAAATGCTTGTTTTTGTTACTTCTAGAATTACTCGTTTCAAGATGAAAGGAATCAAAATATCTTCTTGATTGGGGTTTTTAATTATTAGCACATCATTAGAGCCAGTTTCCATAAGAGAATGGACCTTACCTAAAGATTTTTCTGAGCTGCGTATGATTACCTCTAAACCAATTAGATCATTCCAATAAAACTTATCCTCTGTTTCAGGGAGATCTGATTTAGGAATGAATATTTCTTTACCTTTAAAAGTTTTTTCAGCTTCTTCAAGAGAATTACAATTATTCAAGAAGATGATTAAATTTTTTCCGGAAGTAGTTATTTTTTTTACTTCTAATTCAACAAATTGGGAACTTTCTTTCATAAAGAAAGAGTTATAGGATTCTATATTTTCAGGAGGTCTTGTGAAGGAATTTAATTTGATACTTCCTTTAAGACCGATTGGACGACCAAAATTTCCTACCAAAATGAAATCATCATCTTGGTAGGTCATTTTGATAATTTATTTATCGTCTTTAGAGTCGTCAGATGTGAATGCGTCTTTGACAGCATCAATTGCATCACCGACTGCATCAGCAGCGCCTTCAGCAACATCTTTCACAGCATCAACTGCGTCTTCAACAACATCTTCAGCAGTTTCGACAACGTCTTCAACTACATCAGCTGCGCCTTCAGCTACGTCTTTTACTGCTTCAACTGCATCTTCAGCTACGTCAACTGCAGTTTCGACAACGTCTTCGGCAACATCTACTGCGCCTTCAGCTACGTCTTTTACTGCTTCAACAACATCGCCTTCAGCAAGATCGCCTACCACTTCTTTTGCTGTGTCAACAACATCGCCAGCAACATCAGTTGCACCTTCGGCAACATCTTTAACGGCATCAACTGCGTCTCCAACAACATCTTCAGCGGTCTCAACAACATCGCCAGCTACATTAGCAGCTCCTTCAGCGACATCTGTTACTGCTTTAGCAGCGTCTTCAACAACATCTTCTGCAGTTTCTACTACTTCTTCAGCAACATTAACTGCGCCTTCAGCTACATCTGTTACAGCTTCAGCAGCGCCTTCGGCTACGTCTTTTGTACCTTCTGCAACCTTATCGATAATATCTTCGGTTTTTTCCATTAGATTATCCTCATTATTTGATTGGTTATTGTTATTGGTACTTTTTGGTTCTGTATTTTCTGTCTCAGCCGAGACTTCTTCTCCTTCTGATGGACTTTCTGCAGTATCTGCTTCAGAGGCTGAAGATTTTTTCTTTTCAAGTTTCACTAACCTGAGTTTTTCTTTCTTTGCAATTAATTGATTGAAGTCTTCTGTTGAAAGTTTTGACTCTTTTATCAAGGTCTTTACTCTCTCGGTAACTTGAGCTCCTTTGCTTACCCAATAGTCCAATCTTTCATGATCAATGTTAAGTCTGTCATTTTGAGCTGAGGCAATTGGATTAAAAAAACCCACCCTTTCGATGTATTTACCATCTCTAGCTCTGCGTGAATCCGCGACTGTGATATGAAAATAAGGACGCTTTTTGGCGCCTCCTCTGGCTAGTCTTATAGTTACCATAAATCTCTTTGAGAAAGGTATTCTAAGTAATTTAATTTTGTATTCAAGTAAAACCTTCCTATAATTGTAAAAAAATGCAAACAATTCACATAATTCCTACAATTGGCTGACGTTAATCCCTGGATGCTCTTTTCAAGCATCGTTTTTCTGCTATTTCTTTCTGCTTTTTTCTCTGGAGTTGAAACGGCTATGATGTCCTTAAATAGGTATCGTCTTAAACATTTGGTTAAGGAAAACGATAAAGGAGCTATTAGAGCTGATAAACTTTTAAAGAGACCCGATAGATTACTTGGTGTTATTCTCATAGGTAATAATTTTGTAAATATTCTTGCAGCTTCGCTAACGACTGTCCTTTGTTTAAATTTATTTGGAGATAGTGGCGTTGTAATTGGCTCTATTGTCCTAACTTTGATAATTTTAGTATTCGCTGAAATCACTCCGAAGACTTTTGCAGCATTGAATTCAGAAAAAGTTGCTCTTCCAGCATCTTTAATCCTTAAATACTTGCAAAAAATTCTCAGACCTTTGGTTTTATTTGTTAATTTCTTTTCAAACTTTTTTATGAGGCTATTGGGAACAAAAGAAACAACAATCAATGAAGATTTATCTCCTGAAGAATTAAAGAGTGTTTTGGAAAACTCTGGAGATTTAATTCCAAAAAAATATCAAGACATGTTAATCAGTGTTTTAGAGCTAGATAAAGTTTCTGTAGATGAGGTCATGACACAAAGAAGTGAAGTAATTGGAATAGATATAAATCAACCAATAGAAAATATTCTGAGTAATCTTCAAAATAATCAAAAAGATTTTTTGCCTGTCTATAATGAATCTCTTGACGATCTAAGAGGAGTTATAGATCTTTATGGAATCACTTCTTTTCTTTCAAATGAAGACAAATCAATTGAAAGTTTAATTGAATCTTTAGACGAAGCTTATTTTATTCCAGAAAATACTCCTTTAAGCACACAACTTTTCAATTTTCAAAAAAATAAAAAGACAGTTGCTGTAATCATTGACGAATATGGTTCTGTTAAAGGACTGGTTACAATCAAAGACGTCCTTGAAGAAATTGTTGGTGAGCTTGCTACGGATATCGATAGAGAGACCGTAGAAATTATGGAGCAAAAAGATGGAAGTTATTTAATTGATGCTTCGATCCCTTTGAGAGAGCTAAACAAAAAACTAAATTGGCAGCTTCCAATAAATGGAGCTAAAACCTTGAATGGATTAATTATTGACCAAGTTGAAACGATTCCTGAAAACAATATCAAAATAGAAATAGAAAATTACTCTATCGAAACTGTATTGATTAGAAATAATATGATTAAAATCGCAAGAGTTCTTCAAATCGAACAAGAAGATGAAGAACTCAGCGATGATTAACTTAGATATAAAAAACTAAGCCAGAAAAAATAATAGTTAAGATAAAGCTTGAAGTTATAACTGATCTTACAGATGCAATTACGGGAAACATTTTTCCATAAATTGCATTCAACTCAATTAAAAGAACCGCAGCTACTACAATCCAAAAATCATAACCTAAATAACCTGCAATGGGCCCCCCCGCAGCAGATTGATCAATTAAAAGATACGATTTTGGGTAAGATGCCGTTCCACCATGAGCTGAAGAAACCATGAAATAAAGCATTGGCAAAGAAAGTAAAGTATTTGTCCTTGAGGCCAGACCAGCTTTAGCACCAGCAACCGCTGCATCTCCTTCTTTAAGGCCGATAACAATCTTTTGATTACGCCAAATGATTCCCCAAACATTTAACATCATGATGATCCCCATTAATGACCCTAAAGTTATAGCCGTTGTAATTGCTCGTTCTTGAACATACAAAAGATATAAACCTGTTAAAAAAGTTAAAAAAGCAGCCCATCTAAACCACCAAAGCGCATTGGGTGCTAATTTTTTCATAACATCTGCTTTAGCATCAGGATCTGCGACTTTTACATATTCTGTTTGCACAAAATTAAAATAATATAAAAGCCCTATCCAGGCTATACCAACTAAGATGTGTCCCCATCTCACTAGGACATTGTATAAATATAGTTCTATTTCCATTAGATCTCCCTCTTTAAAGCTTTATTATATTCTAAAACCGTAAAATAAAAAAAAGAGGCCTAGCATGGCCTCTTTTTTTTCAATAGAAGATTTTTACATCATTCCATCCATACCACCCATTCCTGGAGGCATGCCGCCTGGCATTCCGCCACCAGCATTTTCTTCAGGAATATCAGAAACCATGGCTTCAGTGGTGATCATCAAACCAGCAACTGAACCTGCTGCTTGTAGAGCAGTTCTTGTAACTTTTGCTGGATCTAAGATGCCCATCTTAATCATGTCGCCATACTCAGAGGTTGCAGCATTAAACCCATGATTGCCTTTTTCGGATTTAATTTTATCAACTACAACCGATGCTTCTTCACCTGCATTGAGTACGATTTGTCTGATAGGAGCTTCCATAGCTTTTAAAGCAATTGAAATACCTATGTTTTGATCTTCGTTATCTCCTTTGAGGCCCTCGGATGATTGTAATGCTCTTATTAAAGCTACTCCTCCGCCTGGAACAACTCCCTCTTCGACAGCTGCTCTAGTTGAATGCAAAGCATCTTCAACTCTAGCCTTCTTTTCTTTCATCTCAATCTCTGAACCTGCTCCGACTTTAATTACAGCAACTCCTCCAGCTAGCTTAGCTACTCTCTCTTGAAGTTTCTCTCTGTCATAATCTGATGAAGTTTCTTCAATTTGAGCTCTAATCTGGTTAACTCTGCCAGAAATATTGTCTTGAGAGCCTGCGCCATCAATCACGGTAGTATTTTCTTTTGATAGAACTACTTTTTTAGCTGTTCCAAGAGATTCTATAGTTGCTCCTTCTAAATTAAGACCAACTTCTTCAGAAATTACTGTTCCTCCAGTAAGAATAGCTATATCTTCCAACATAGCCTTTCTTCTGTCTCCAAAACCTGGTGCTTTACAGGCAGATACTTTTACAACACCTCTCATGTTATTAACAACTAACGTTGCAAGGGCTTCGCCTTCAACGTCTTCTGCAATAATAAGAAGAGATTTTCCAGCTTTTGCTACAGCTTCTAACAAAGGTAAAAGTTCTCTGATATTTGAAATTTTCTTATCGTGGAGAAGAATCATAGGATCTTCTAATTCGGTAATCATTTTATCTTGGTTGTTTATGAAATATGGAGAAAGATATCCACGATCAAACTGCATTCCTTCGACAACTTCTAATTCGTTTTCAATACCGCTAGCTTCTTCGACTGTTATAACGCCTTCTTTTCCAACCTTTTCCATAGCTTCAGCAATGATGTCTCCAACTTCACCGTCACTATTAGCGGAAATGGTGCCAACTTGAGCTATAGCGGTACTGTCGGCACAGGGCTCAGACATGCTTTGAATGCTTTCAACAGCTTTTGTTACTGCCTTGTCTATGCCTCTTTTAAGATCCATAGGATTGAAACCAGCCGCAACAGATTTTAAGCCTTCATTAACAATTGCTTGAGCAAGAACAGTAGCAGTGGTAGTTCCATCACCAGCTGCATCTGAAGTTTGCGAAGCAACTTCTTTAACCATTTGAGCACCCATATTCTCAAATTTATCTTGTAGCTCAACTTCTTTAGCTACAGAAACTCCATCTTTTGTTACTGTAGGAGCTCCAAAAGATTTATCTAAAACTACGTTTCTTCCCTTAGGGCCCAGGGTCACCTTTACTGCATCAGCAAGTACATTGACTCCATCAAGCATCAATTGTCTAGCTGAATCACTAAATTTTACGTCTTTTGCCATTTTTTACCTCGTATTAAAAAAATATGTAATTGTTTACTTGGAAACCGTTCCAAGAAGATCACTTTCACTAAGAATTAATAATTCTTCACCATCGACTTTTATAGTGTTGCTTCCTGCGTATTGACCAAAAACAACTGTGTCTCCGACACTTACTGGAACTTCAACTTTTTCTCCTGAATCAAGAACTCTTCCTGGTCCAATAGCTAACACTTCACCTTGGGAAGGCTTTTCAGCTGCAGAACCAGGCAAAACAATACCTCCTGCAGTGGTTTCTTCCTCTTCACTTCTTCTTACGAGAAGTTTGTCTCCTAATGGATTAAATTTCATATTAGCACTCCTTAAAAATAACTAAACAAATGTGAGATGCGCATTCTATTAAACGAATGCTCAATTCACAACATTTATTTATTTATGTTCCTTAGCTCTTTTTTCAAGGAAAAAAACAAAAAAAATTGCAAAAGTTACACCTAGTATGTCTGAAACAAAGTCAAAAATACTTCCGGTTCTATAATTTAGAAAAGTTTGAACAATTTCAGTAAACAAAGCATAGAAAATGCAGAAAATTAGTGCGAAATACCTTTTTAATCTTCCGAATATTAAAAAGACAGTCATTAAGAAAAAAATAAAAGAATGTCCAATTTTATCTGTATGAGAAAAAATTTCTGGACCTTCCTTGAAAGGAGCAAAAAATAAAAATAAGGAAATTAAAAATAGAATATAAAAACTATTTAACCATCTATTTAAATATAGGCTTCTATTCAAAACCCAGTTCCTGTCTTCTTTTGTGGGCCATTATGGAGAAAATAATTGCCGGAATTCCAAGTAAAGCGCAAATAATAAAAAACTCATGAAACCCCATATTATCGACAATTATTCCCGAACCTCCTGAAACAATTCTTGGAGGCACTGAAACCAATGCCACTAAAAAAGCGAACTGTGTTGCGGTAAAACTTTTCGAAACAATGGTACCGAGAATAGTAACACCCATCACATTGACAAATCCCTGAGTAAAGTTATCTAAAGTGATCGTCAATATCAGGAAATTCACATCATGACCAATCATGTTTAGATATATAAAAGGCAGATTTGTTAAAGGAGTTAGAATGGCTCCTGCAACCAAGTTTTTTGAAAGGCCAAAACGATAGACTGAAGCTCCAGCAAATAGACCGCCCAAGATGGTCATGATAAGTCCATAAAAATTAGTTATTTCAGCAACTTCAATTTTTGTAAATCCTGTTTCTCTGTAGAACGGCATAGCCATTGGACCTAAAAACATATCGCTCAGTCGATAAGTAAATATTAAAAGAAGTAACAGCAATAGATGGTTCTTATATCTTAAATAAAGATCTTTTAAAGGAGCTAAAAAAGAATCTTCAAACCATCCAAGAGGTTCCTTAAAAAAATCTTTTGGCGGTCTAATCTCTCTGGTTGGCTCTTTTATGAGGATTAGAAAAATAAAAGACAAAAAGATTACAATTATGCCAATCATTTGATAAGCAAAATTCCATCCAAAAAATTCAGCCAAGTAAAAAGTTGCTACCCCAGAAAGTAAAATAGCTCCGATTCTCCAACCAATAACAAAAACTGCTGATGCCTCACCTAACTCTCTTTTTTCGACAAGTTCTATTCTTAATGCGTCAGCACATATGTCTTGCGTCGCAGAAAAAAACCCAATTGCAAGAATCAAATATACAAAGATATTTAAACTTTCTTTAGGCTCAACAAAACTTATTGATAATATTATTAGACCAGTTACAAACTGAGATAAAAACAACCAGGATTTTCTTTGCCCTAACCTATGAAGTCTTGGTATTTTTAAACGATCTACTAAAGGAGCCCAAAATACTTTTAAGGAATAAATTAAAAAAACCAAAGAAAGCAGACCAATAGTAGATTTTTCAATGCCTTCTTCTGATAACCAGTAGTTCAAGGGATCCATTAAGACCCCATAAGGGACCCCGGAAATGAAACCCAAGCATAAAATTACTAAAATTTGAGGACTTAAATAATTCCTCAAAGAATCTATAAAAGTCATTTTTTAGTCTCTAAAATTTTGAAATTGCAGAGGAATATTGAAATTTTGTTCTTTTATTAGTGTGATTGCAGCTTGAAGATCATCTCTTTTCTTTCCAGAAACTCTTACGGAGTCTCCTTGAATAGAGCTCTGTACTTTCATTTTTTTTGATTTTATAAGTGCATTAATTTCTTTTCCTATTTCACTCGAAATACCTTGAACAAGTTCAATATTTACTGAGGCTGAATTGTTGGCTTCGTAAGTCTCGCCTATTTTTAAACTTTTTAAGTCAATTTTACGTTTACTTAAATTTTCTTTTAGAATTGGGATAATTTGATCCAATTGAAAGGAATCATTAGCGGAAACTTTAATTTCGTTCTCTTGCAAAGCCACATTGGCGTTTGCATCTTTAAGGTCGTATCTATTGGTGATAACTCTATTAGTTTGGTCTATTGCATTTGATAACTCATGGTTATCAATTTTGGATTCAATATCAAAAGATGGCATAAAGGTATTTTATCTTATCTTCGACCAATCAAAAAAGGGTCCTGGGTCAGTCTTTCTATCTGGTGCTATTTCAGAATGGCCTACGATATTCTCTTTTTTTATCTCTGGGAAAGAGCTGCAAAGAATTTCAATAAGCTTAATTAGAGAATCATATTGATTATTTTCAAAGGGAGCATTGTCACTGCCAATAAGTTCAATGCCTAATGAAAAATCATTACAATTTTCTTGGTTTTTAAAAGAAGATGCGCCAGCGTGCCATGCCCTGTCATAAACCGAAACGAATTGATAAATTTTCCCTGTTCGATCAATTACAAAGTGACTAGATACTTTTAGGCCTCTTATCTCATGAAAAAACTCATGGGACTCGAAATCAAGTTCATTTTTGAAGAATTTTTTGACATTTTCAGGCGCAAAGTTTTCTGGTGGCAAGCTTATGTTATGAATAACGATGAGCTTTATCTCAGAATTTTTTGGTCTTTGATCAAAGTTTGGAGATATATGTTTTTCCGCGTTTGTAAGCCAACCTTCTTTATTGATCATTTCCCATCTTTTCAGCCAATATTTCGCCAGTAGCTGCGCCTAAAGTCCAGCCTAAGTGGCCATGTCCCGTATTGTAAAATATACCCTTAACTTTACTCTCAAATATTAAAGGCATCATGTCAGGCGTCATAGGTCTCAGACCAGCCCAGGGCGTATAGTTTTCCGTGCTTACAGAAGGAAAATATTCTCTTACCCAATTAAGCAAAGGGCGAATTCTATCTTGTCTGATATCTTTATTTTTTCCAGCCAATTCTGCAGTTCCTGCAACCCTAAGTCTATTACCAAGCCTGCTGGAAACAATTTTTACCGGATCATCCAATAAAGAAACTTGTGGTGCAGCTTGTTGAGAAATCATATCGTCAAGATAGATGGTCACACTATAACCTTTGACAGGATAAACCCTCATGCCATCACCTAATATATCTGCAAACTTTTGAGTTTCAACGCCAGCACAAACTGCAACTTGATCAAAAACATATCCTTTTGAATTGGCTTGATCTGTCGCAGAAAGAATTACTTTATCTTTGTCCTTGTAGATTGTTTCTATTTCGGTATTGAAAAAAGTTTCCACACCATATTTTTCTTCCAGGGTTTTGATCATATTTGTACAAAATTTATGAATATCGCCACTTGCATCGGATTTTGTATAAATTCCCCCGACTATTTTCTTTTCGTTGCTTGCAGACTTGAATGCAGGTTCCAAATCTTCAATTTCATCTAAAGATAAAGCTTCCCATTCCATGCCTTCCTGATCTAGCCAAGAAGCTTTGTCTGCTGCCGAACTAAATTCTTTTTCGTCATTGTAAAAATGAAGAATGCCTTTCTTTAAAAGATCAAACTTAATACCTTCAGAGTCTGCTATGTCGAAGTATATTTCTCTGGCTCTTTTGGCTAACTCGATAGTTTGTTGAGTATTCGATTTGTGTTTGCCATTAAATGTGGCTAAAAGAAAACCTATCATCCATTTGTATTTTTGAATACTAGGCGAAGGATTAAAAAGAAGCGGAGCATCTTTCTTGAACATCCACTTAATTCCGTTAAGTATGTTTTTTGTAGTATTCCAAGTTTCGGAATTACTCGCACTTAATTGACCTCCATTAGCATAACTTGTTGCCATTGCAGGATATCTTCTGGAATCAATTAAAGTAACTTTGTGACCTTTTTTAGCAAGTGCATATGCTGTTGTTATACCAGCAATACCAGCTCCAATAATTGCTATGTCACTTTTCATCTAAGCTCTTTTGGTAGTTTGAAGGATATATTTTCTTTAAGGCCTTGGATTTCTTCAACTATAGAAAACCCAAAACCTTTGCAGTAAGAAATTATTTCTTTGACGAGTTCTTCAGGAGCTGAAGCTCCTGATGTGATTCCTAATTTACTGATGTTTTTCAAAGAGTCCTCAGAAAGTTGCGAAACATGGTCTACCAAGCATGATTCCGTTCCCATAAGCTCTGCTAGTTCCTTCAATCGATTTGAATTTGAGCTATTTTCGGAACCAACAACAATTATAAAGTCTGTTTCTAAAGCAAGCTGCTTTACAGCATCTTGTCTATTTTGTGTTGCATAACAAATATCATCTGCATTTGGTGATTTTATTTCAGGAAATCTTTTCTTGAGTATTTCAATGATTAGCTGCGTGTCATCTACCGAGAGAGTTGTCTGAGTAACTAAAGCCAAATTAGACGGCTGAGAAATATTTATGTTTTGAGCATCCTTTTCATCTTCAACGAGATATATTTTTCCTGAACTATCATTTGGAAACCTGCCAAGAGTTCCCTCAACTTCAGGATGATTTTTATGTCCGATCATGATGACGTCTCTTCCTTGCTGAGCATATTTAATGACTTCCATATGTACTTTAGTAACAAGTGGGCAAGTAGCGTCAAAAAAGTTTAAATTATATTTTTTTGCTTGAGATTCTACTTTTTCAGATACCCCATGAGCTGAAAATATTGTGACAGACCCTTCTGGAACCTCATCAAGATTATCAACAAATCTAGCTCCACGAATTTTTAGGTCTTGCACAACTTTTCGATTGTGAACAACTTCATGCCTTACATAAACAGGAGGTCCAAACTTATCCAAAGCAATGTTTACGATATCTATTGCCCTATCTACCCCGGCGCAAAAGCCTCTAGGATTAGCTAGCTTAATGGTCTTACTCTGCATCAGATTTATGCATAAAAAAGGAATCAAACAATAAAAAAATTATACCTAATGTCACAAAGCAGTCAGCTAAATTAAATACATAAGGATTAAATGTTATATCAATAAAATCTACAACATAGCCTCTAGAGATTCGATCTAAAAGATTTCCCAAGCCACCAGCAAGAATGAAGCTCCAAAAAACCCTTTCTTTGAAAAGAATTTCTTTGAATACAAGATTGGTAAAAATTGCTAAAAGAAGATAAAAACATATTAAAGAAACTAACAAAATAAATATTAATCCTAAGTTAAGAGAAGCATCGTTAAATAAATTAAAAGCGCCGCCAAAATTTTTTATAAAAGTGAAGTTTAAAAACGGAATTATGTTTGTAGACTCATAAAGATTAAAGTTTGCCTCAATTAAGTATTTTGAGAATTGATCAAAAAAGACCAAAGAAATAATTAATGCAGTCAGAAAGAATAATTTTTGTGTTTTAAAAAAACTTTCTTTTTTCACCCTCGCCCTCAACGTTATCTATACACCTTGGGCATAGACTTGAATCTAAAATCTTTTTGAGATTACCCGTATGATGCCAGCAACGATCACATTTTTCTTTATCGGAGGATTTTACTTCAATTGAAATAGAAGATTGACCATCGTCATCGGCAACCTCCAAGGAAGCATCTGAAACAATTAAAAGAAATTTCAACTCATCAATACAAGGACTTAATCTTAAAAAGGTCTCAGAGTTACAGAAGATTTTTACTTCAGCATCTAAGGAAGAACCAATAATTCCGTCATTTCTTTTTTCCTCCAAAAGTTTATTTGCTTCAATTTTTATTTCATTTAACAC
Organism: uncultured SAR86 cluster bacterium; assembly: GCA_902540995.1. Lineage (GTDB taxonomy): Bacteria > Pseudomonadota > Gammaproteobacteria > Magnimaribacterales > AG-339-G14 > MEDG-81. The sequence goes on along the minus strand of CACBOY010000002.1, from coordinate 63,502 downwards.
TTTCCAAGAATCTTCGTCTAAAGTTAGGAGTATATCTTCTTGAGCTGATGAAAAACTTTCTAGGAAAATAGACTTTTTGTCTTTATATAACTCTCTGAAAGCCTCTTCTGCGGTGAAACTTAAAATTGGTGCAATCCATAACAATAATTTATCCAACAGGCTTTTTATTGTTGCTTGCGCTGAAATTCTAGCAAAACCAGATTTTTTTGAGGTATAGAGTCTGTCTTTGAGAATATCTAAATAAAAACTACCTAATTCGTTGGTACAAAAATTTAGAATTTTTTGATAAACCAAATGAAACTCATAATTTGAATAATCTTCAATAATTTCATTTTGGAGTTTTTCAGCCTCTTTAAGAATCCATATATCTATTTCCACTCTTGAATCTAAACTGACTTCTTGCTGATGATCAAAATCATATAAATTTGATAACAAAAATCTAATCGTATTTCTGATTCTTCTGTAAGAATCCGCGGTTCTATCGAGGATTTCATCTGAAAAATAAATTTCATTTCTAAAATCTGATGAAGCTACCCATGCCCTCAGAATATCAGCTCCTTTCTTGTTCCAGACTGATTGAGGTGAGACAGTATTACCCAGAGATTTGGATTGTTTTTTTCCTTCGCCATCAACTACAAATCCGTGCGTGAGAACTGATCTATACGGAGCCTCGTTATTAATAGCCATGCCAGTCAATAAAGAAGACTGAAACCACCCCCTGTGTTGATCTGAACCTTCTAAATATAAATCAGCAGGATAAGATAAATTTTCTCTTTGTTCTAAAACACAATGATGCGTTACGCCAGAGTCAAACCAGACGTCCAGGATGTCAGAAGATTTTTCATATAATTCATAGTCATCAATTAACGAACTTGGTTCCATATCATACCAAGCTTGGATGCCTATTTTTTCTACCTCTTGTGCAACTTTTTCTATAATTTCAAGGGTCTTAGGATGAAGTTCTCCAGTTTCTTTATTTGTGAACAAAGGAAGCGGTACCCCCCAAGAGCGTTGTCTTGAAATACACCAATCTGGTCTTTCTTGCATCATTCCTTCAATTCTTGATTTTCCCCACTCTGGAAGCCAATTGATCTCATTTATTTTTTCTTCAGAGTTTTGCAAGAGGAAGTTCTTTTCCATGGAAATAAACCATTGAGGTGTTGCTCTAAAAAAAACAGGAATTTTATGACGCCAACAATTTGGAAAACTATGTCTATAAGTACTTTTACTAAGCAATAAAGATTTTTCAGCCAATAATTCAATAATTTTATTATTTGCCTCCTCTAAATTTAGTCCACCAACAAATTTTTGGCTTTTGATAAATTCACCCTTTTCATCAACCGGGCTTCGAAAATCTAAGTCTTTACCTATGCAAGCATGATAATCATCCATACCGTGAGCAGGAGCTGTATGAACGAGTCCTGTTCCCATTTCATCGGTTACATGCGTTCCAGAAATAAATAAAGATCGTCTCTTTAAAAAAGGGTGATTTGCTTCGATTTCGTTTAATGCACTTCCAGGTAACTTACCCAAAACATTGTGTGAACTAACATCAACTCTCTCTAAAGTTCTTTCCTTTAAAGTTGAAGCAACTAATACAGCTATTTGATTATTTTCATGTTCAAATTCTATTAATTCATATTGAAACTCAGGATTGAAAGAGATTGCTTGGTTGCTTGGAATTGTCCAAGGAGTAGTAGTCCATGATGCAGCAAAAGTTGGAGAATTAATTTCTAATGAAAGTAAATTTTCAAGAACTTCCTTTTGCATTGGAAAGAGGAAATCTATCGCTTTAGATTCTTTGTCATAATATTCAACTTCAGCTTCAGCAAGTGCGGACTTGCATTCTGAACACCAGTAGACAGGCTTTTCTCCTCTTACTAAATGATTGGCTTCAATTATTTTGCCAAGCGCTCTGATGGTATTCGCCTCATAATCAAAAGACATGGTTTTGTAAGGATTTTTCCAGTCCGCTTGAATCCCAAGCCTTTTAAAATCATTCCTTTGAATGGCAATTTGTTGGTTAGCGTATTCTCGACACTCTTCTCTAAATTTATCAGCGGGAACTTCAACATTTACCTTTCCAATCTTTTTTTCAACATTCAATTCGATTGGAAGCCCATGACAATCCCAGCCTGGAATGTATGGAGAGTTGAACCCTTGAAGTTGTTTAAATTTAATAATGATATCTTTCAATACCTTATTATTTGTAGTTCCAAGGTGAATCGGACCATTTGCATAAGGTGGTCCGTCGTGTAATAAAAAATTTGGTCCATCTTTATTTTTACTTTGCAGCAAGTCATAAAGCTTAATTTCTTCCCAATACTTAATCATCTCTGGCTCTTTCTGAGCCAAATTGGCTTTCATGGAAAATCCTGTTTTAGGCAGATTTAAAGTATCTTTAATTTTTTTCATCTAGTAATTGTTCTTTGGCAGTATTTACGTCTTTTGCAATTTGTTTTTTTAGATCATCAAGACTATCGAACTTTTTTTCATCTCTTATTTTTTTAACGAATTCTACTTTTATACGCTTCCCATATATTTCTTTTTTAAAATCAAAAATATTTACTTCTAGTACTGGAGAGGTACCTCCAACCGTAGGTCTGATTCCAATATTGGCAATACCCTCAAATTCTGACACATCTATTGAAATCTTTACAGAGAACACTCCTTTTATAGGCAAATTATTTTTCGGAAGCCATATATTTGCGGTTGGGAATCCTATTGATCTCCCCAATCTGTTTCCATGAACAACTTTTCCCTCAAAGGAGTAAGGTCTGCCCAATAATTTCTTTGTTGTCGAAAAATCACTTAAAGATAGTGTTTCTCTAATCCAAGTACTGCTAACGCGACGGTTATCGATTGAAAAAGTAGGTAATTTTGACAATGAAATACCCTGACTCTCACTCCAATCTTTAAGCATCAAAAAATCTCCTTTTCTATCCTGTCCAAATCTAAAGTCATCTCCTATCATTAAATTGCTAATATTTAATGGTCCTAAAACTTTCTCAATAAATATTTCTGGACTCATTGTTTGAAGAGACTTATTGAATTTTAAGAAAAAGGCAAAATCTATATTTTCATTTTCTAAATTTTTAAACTTGTCACGCCAAGGGGAGATTCTTGCTGGCTGCTCCATGATGTTTTTATCCATAGAAAAGAATTCCTTTGCATGAGGTTCAGTAAATATCACCATTGTTTTAGCACTTGAATTTTGAGAAATATTTTTCATTTCCTGAATAATTTTTTTATGCCCTTTATGGAGGCCGTCAAAGTTGCCAATAGTAACTACGAGTTGTTCTTCGCTAAATCTCTCATTGAATAGCGGTAAGTTTTTTACTCCTCTTATCAAATACATTTAATTTTTAAAAAAACTCATCCTTAAGCCGAGTACAAACATTAAACCAAAATATATAAATGCTCCAAAGAAAATGATGGAGAGTAAATTAAAAATTTGAACTAACAAACTCCAGTCGGAAAAGTTAGGAAATAATGTTTGAAAGCCAAGAAGTCCAATAAATAAACCCAAAGAACTGATAATAATTTTCATAAGAAAAATCACTGAATCTCCTTCTAGGGTTAATATGGATCGTTTTATAAGTATAAAACTCAAAATAAAAAAGCTAACTATCGCAGCTATAACACTTCCAATTGCTAAACCAATATGACCATAACCAAACTTAAAAGCAAAAAGCCAATTAAAAAATACATTAAGGATCAAGGATACTAGAGCAACATACATTGGAGTTTTGGGGTCTTGTCTTGCAAAAAAACCTACATTGAGAATTTTTATAGCCATAAATGCAATCAACCCAAAACAAAATGCTTTTAGACTATAACTTGTCATAAGAGCATCTGAAGTTGAAAACTCACCTCGCAAGAATAAAATGCTAATGATTTCCGAGCTTAAAAAGTAAAGCCCAACTGATGACGGGATACCTACAATAAATATGAATTTTAAAGCCCAATTAAATTTTTCATTGAATTCCAAATCATTTTTTAGAGCAGCAGCATTTGATAAAGCAGGCAAAATAACTGTAGCTGCAGCAATAGCAAAAATTCCTAAAGGTAATTGAATTAGTCTATCTGAAAGATATAGCCAAGTTGGACTTCCGGTTTTTAGTAGGGATGCAAAAATTGTATCTATAAGGATATTAATTTGAATTATTCCACCACTTAAAATTCCTGGAAGCATCAATATTGAAATTTTTTTTAATCCAGGATGATTAAAATCCAATTTTAATTTTGGAAACAGCTTGAGTTTGAGAATAGGAATTATATTTATAAAAAATTGAATGAGTCCTGCGGCAAAAACTCCCCAAGCAATAGCCAAAACCGGAAGTTGAAAGTAATCTGTAAAAAATATTGCTCCAATAATAATGCTTAAGTTAAAAGCAATAGGAGTTGCAGCTGGGATGGAAAAAAAGCTAAAAGAATTCAGTATGGCCCCAAAAAAAGCAACCAAAGATACAAAAAATAGGTAAGGAAAAGTAATTCTTAAGACTTCTATCGCAAGAATTTTTTTTGCCGGATCAAAATAAAACCCTGGAGCAAAAATAAAAACCACGATTGGAGCAAAAATCATGAACAAAATACAAAGGAATAAAACCAATGACGAAATTGCAGTAAAAGTTAAATCTATCAGCTTCTTTAGCTCTTCCTTTGATTGGTTATTCTTGTATTCCGTTAAGACAGGAATGAAAGCTTGGCTAAAAGCACCCTCAGCAACTAGCCTTCTGAATAAGTTGGGTATTTTTAGCATCACCACAAATACATCGTGAGCAACTCCAGCTCCTAAAATATATGTGGTTGCTATGTCTCTTAAAACTCCAAATATTCTCGAAATAAAAGTCCAAAATGAAACAACTAGAGTCTTAAGAGAAGTTTTAGCCTTTTGACTTTGTGAGGAATCCAACTTTATTTATCAGATTTTTTAAACTGCATTGCAACAGAATTCATACAATACCTTTTTCCTGTAGGCATCGGCCCATCAGGAAACAAATGTCCTAAGTGAGCATTGCACTTTTGGCAATGCACTTCTGTTCGAATCATCCCATGACTTTTGTCAATTTCTTCACCAACAGAATTTTCATTAAGAACATCCCAAAAGCTTGGCCATCCAGTTCCGGAATCATATTTTGTATCTGAGGAAAAAAGCTCATTGCCGCAACAAACACAAGTAAAAATACCTTCCTCTTTTGTATCCAAAAGTTCACCAGAAAAAGGTGCTTCAGTTCCATGCTCTTGAGTGACTATGTAAGATGCTTTAGAAATCTTACCTTTGAGATCTTCTTTGTTCATTCTAGATAATTACTTTTTTAAAAACGTTGAAGTAACCATTTTCAATTTCTAAATCTTTGTAGAAATCTTTTTCTTTTAGCATTTCGTGAGCTTTAGGAAGGTTATACCATGGACAAAACATAAATAGATGATGTTCAAGATGATAATTTACATTCAGAGGCGCAATGAAATATCTTACAAAATTTGAAGATAAGGTTGTTCTGGTATGAGTAAAGTCATCTTGTCCAGATGTACAAGCATGCTCTGAGATGCTTCTTAACCTGTAAAACAAACTGAAAATTGTTAATTTTGGTATCCACCACAAAAGCAAATATAGCCATGGCACATTAAAAAAAGTTAATGTCGAAAAAATTATTAGCTGACAAATTAAGAAACCATAAAGTGAAGAAACAAAATGCTTAAGATGTCCAAAAAAAGTATTTTCATTTACGCCCCATGCTGAATACAAGTATCCAAAATAACGCCTCAAACCAGATATGCCAGTTAAATCTCTTAATACTTTTCGAGAAAAGCTTTTTTTTGATACTGGAAAAGGATCGGTCAGGGTTTTATCAGGGTCTAAATCAGTTTCCGTATGTTTGTGGTGTATTAAGTGATATTTTCTATAACTTATCGTTTCTGTCATCATTGGATAGGCGCAAAGCCACTGAGAAATAAAGTCGTTAATCTTTTTATTCTTTGAAATCAAATTATGAGCGCCATCGTGCATCATTACTACCAGGGCAAACTGCCTGGTTCCGATAATAAGAGCGGCAACCAAAAAGGTTAAGATACCTGGTGAAAAAGAAAAAATGAAAAAACCAAGAGCAATTTGAGCCCAAATACTAAAAATAGCTAAATAATTCCTCCAATCCTTAGGATCTCTCAAAATGGCAATTTCTTCTTCAGAAAGAAGAGTATTTGGGTTAATCATCGGTTTATTATACTAGACAATTCATGCCTTTCTTAAAGTCTGAATCCAAAAAGCTCTAATTTTGTTTTGGCTGCACTGCCTAAATCACCAACTATTTTATGATTATTGAAACCTAGCCTTTTGAGTGAAGTTCTTAATTCCTGAAAATCCCTTGGATCTTTTTTTGTTTTGAAAAAACTTTTAAAGGCGAAATCATCTCTTTTAACATCATAAATTTTTAGAAAGATTGAAGGTGGAATTCCAAAGATATCCATTTCCTCTTCTATGGAGTTATCTATTGTAAAATCTATAAATCTCTTAGGTTCGATTGCCTCTAGATTTTCATTAAAGAAATTATTAAATTCACTTAAAGCTTTTTCATTGAATTTATTTTCTGCGCTCATTGTTTTTCCAGCAATATGGGGAGTCGCAATATAAGGCTTTTTAAACTTTGTTAAGTTAGGATTGTGTTCATTAGGCCATACATCAAAAATAAAATTATCTGATTTTTTTGATAAGTAGTACTCATCACTTAAAACTTCGCCCCTTGAAGAATTAATTAAAAATTGATCATCTTTCATTTCATTCAGAAAATTTACATCTAAAAGATTATGAGATGGAAATTTTCCAGTTTTTGAATAAGAACAGTTTAAGGAAATTACCTCTGAGGATAAAACTTCATCAAGGCAAGAGGATACTTCGGGAAAATATGGATCATAAATACAACAAGGAAAATTAATTTCATCCAAAATATTTTTGAATCTTTTACCAATATTGCCAAATCCGATAATGCCAAACTTTGTCTCATAGGGCTTAATTTTATTGCCAATAATCAAGACAGATAAGACACTTAATAAATATTCAATGACAGCTAATGCATTTCCGCCTTTGCCTGTAGAAAGATGAATATTTGAGTTTTTAAAGTAATCTTGATCTATATGATCTTCTCCTGAAGTTAGAGAAGCGACAAATTTTACATTTGTGTTATCTAACAATTCTTCGTTGATTTTCGTCGTAGATCTTAAAAAGACAGCATCGGAATTTTTGATAGCTTGATTTGAGATTTCGTGAGAGGCAAGGCTTCGAACATTGAATTTAGAATTACTTTCAAATGTCTTAGTTAACTCGTGCAAGTCTTTATTAATAACAATATTCATCAATTGTTTTTGTTGGGCAGCAACTTACTTTTTATCCAGCCAAAAAAAGAATTGTTTTTAAGACTGATTTGATCAATTTTGAGGTATAAATCATCCAATTCTTTAGGGGAAGAAAACATATCTGCTCTTGATATCATTTTTTCATTCTCATCTAATTCTTTTACTACTTTTGCAGGATTGCCGGCAACTACAACATTTGGAGGAACATCTTTAACCACTATTGATCCAGCGCCAACAATGCTATTTTTTCCAATTCTCACCCCTTTGTTAACAATTGCACTATCTCCTATCCAAACGTTGTCTTCTAGAACTACTTCTAAAGACTTTCCAACAGGCAAAGCTCTATCATAAATTCCATGCCAGTCAGAGTCGGAAATGTATGCCCCATTGGCAAACATACATGAATCTCCAATTTTTATTGAAGTAGCTGCAGAAATTCTTACTCCTGGACTAAACAAACAAAACTTGCCTGCTTCTATTTTTCCATCGTGTTTGTCTGCATTCCATGTAGTAATGTGAACATGAGCATCTGGGGATGTTATAAAAGTTGCGAAATCTCCAACCGATATGTTTTTACCAGATACGTGAAGATATTTAACACCCAAAATAAGAGGGCTGGTTCCCAAATGATCAAATTGAGGAGTGATAATTTTTTTTATGTATTGTTGATCAAACCACCAATGAATTCTTTTAAGCCAAAAAGGTCTATTGTCTTTTCTAATTTTTAATCTCCAGATATTTTTACATCATGTATGATACAGCGATTCTATGAAAGAAACCCTCAACACTTCTACAGAAGATAGCGTCATAAAAAATTCAATGGCTTCAGAAGAAGCCAAAGAGTATTTTAAATTAGCTACTCCAATGCTTTTGACTCAATTAGCAGCTCACGCTACTGGAATAATTTCTGCTTTAATGACTGGTAATTACAATACTGTTGATCAAGCTGCTGTTGCTATAGGTAATATGCTTTTTTGGCCTGCTTATTTTGGGATCGCAGGAGTATTGTTTATTGTTACTTCTTTTGTTGCTCAATTTTATGGCGCAAGGCAAATTGCGCAAATTGGACCCATCGTAAAACAATCTTATTGGCTAGCAATCCCCTTAATTCTTTTATTTGTCGTTTACACGTTAAATGCAGATTCACTTCTTAATATTTTAGGTACTCCCGAAGAAGTAAAGACCATTACAAAGGATTATTTATTTGGGTTGATGATTGGTGCTCCGGCAATGTTTTTATTTCAACCCTTAAGATCCATGTGTGAGGGTATGAAAAAACCACTTCCTATTACTTACATAAATGTTGTGATGGTCTTAATAAATGCTCTAGTGAATTATGTTTTGATTTTTGGTAAGTTTGGCTTCCCTGAATTGGGTGGTAAAGGTTGTGGCATAGCATTTTTAATTTCTTCGTGGTCTTCTCTTTTAATCATTCTTGGATACATTTATTTTTCAAAGTTCTTTAAAGAAATTAGATTTTTTGAGAATTTTGAAGCTCCTAATCCAAAACAAATTTCTGAAATCATAAAACTTGGAATACCAATTGGTGGAACCCTATTCATAGAAATAGCTGTTTTTAGTGGAGCAGGTTTGATTTTAAGTAGGCTTGGTGAGAATGTTATTTCTGCTCATGCAATTGCCATGCAAGTAACTACCTTAACTTTTATGTTGCCCCTATCAATAGGCTTAGCAGCTAATGTTAGAGTTGGAAATTTAGTAGGGTCAAACTCATTAGATAGAGCAAGATATTCTTCATTTTTTGCTATGTTTTTTGCCTTGTTTTTGGCAATTATAAATACCTTCATCCTCATAGAGTTTGGTAATTACTTAGCAAGCTTCTTCAATCCAGATATCGAAATTGTAAATTTAGCAGCTACATTATTAATAATTGCTGCCATATTCCAGATTGCAGATGGGCTAAACTTTGCTGGCGTTGGTGCTTTGAGGGGCTTTAAAGATACTCAGATTTTATTCTTTTTTATGTTCATCGCTTATTGGATTATTGGAATGCCAATAGGGTATTCCCTGTCAATGACCGACTTCTTTTCTGATCCTATTGGGGCACCAGGTATGTGGATTGGTTTGACTGTTGGCCTTTTTGTTTCGGCAGCTTTTGTTATTGCAAGAGTTAATTATACTACTGGTAGAGGTAGAAGTAGATTTGTCTTAAATTCTTGAATGATTGAAATAGATGCCAAAGGTCTTAAATGTCCTGAGCCAATAATGCTTCTTCATCAATCTATTCATGAAGCTAAAAAAGGTGATGAAGTGACTCTCATAGCCACAGATCCTACTGCAATTAAAGATGTTAAAAAGTTCTGTGAATATCTTAATCATTCGTTGATATCTTTTTCTGAGGAAGACGGAATCATTATATTCAGAGTAAAAAAGGGAGAATAAGGAACATGGAAAAAATTAATAAGAGATGGGTCTTAGCAAAAAGACCTGAAGGCATGCCGGAAGATGAATGTTGGAAATTAGAAGAGGCTTCTATAAAAGATCTTGATGAGAATCAAATCTTAATAAAGGTGATGTATCTCTCTATTGATCCATACATGCGAGGCAGAATGAACGATATGAAATCTTATACAGAGCCTGTTGCAATAGGAGAGGTAATGACAGGCGAAAGTGTTGGACAAGTAATTCAATCCAGATCAGAGAAATTCCAAATTGGAGATTATGTTGCAGCTCACCTGGGTTGGCAGTCTTTCATTAGATGTAATGATGATAATCCTGCATTAATGAGAATTTATCCTGACTTGGCTCCAATACAATCTTTTTTAGGACCAGCAGGCATGCCAGGTAGAACTGCTTATTTTGGACTTAAAGAAGTAGGAAAGGTAAAGGAAAGTGATACCGTAGTTGTATCTGCAGCCTCTGGAGCTGTGGGCTCTGTCGTTGGTCAAATGGCTAAACTTATTGGTTGTAAAACAATAGGTATCGCTGGCGGAAAGAAAAAATGTGATTTTGTTAAGGATGTGATGGGATTAGATTTTGCCATTGACTATAAATCAAAAACATTTAGAGATGACTTATCTAAGGCTTCTTCAGATGGGATAGATATCTATTTTGAAAACGTTGGTGGAGAAGTTTCAAAAGCAGTTGCTGAGCTTCTCAATCCTGGAGCGAGAGTTCCAATTTGTGGCTTTATCTCAGCTTATAATTCCTTTAATTCAAATATCTCAGAAAGCAGCGAGTTGCCTGAGACTCCCTTTGATATCTTTGGGAATTTAGATCCAGCGCCTGAACATAGATTTTTTGTGGTTACAGAATTTAATAAAAACTGGGAACAGGCAACACGTGAGTTAGCCGAATGGATGCGTCAAGGTAAAATAAAATACAAAGAAACCGTCTTAGAAGGTATCGAGAATGCTCCTCAGGGGTTAAGAGATGTATTAAGCGGTAAGAATTTTGGAAAACAACTTATAAAAGTGAGTGACTAAAAAGCTTTCTTCAGAAACTAACCTCCCTTGGTGGAAAAAAGGAGTTATTTATCAGATTTATCCACGTTCTTTCAATGATACTTCTGGAAATGGTATTGGTGATCTCAAAGGAATATCCAAAAAAATTTCTTACTTATCTTCGTTAGGTGTTGATGCATTATGGCTTTCGCCAATTTTTACCTCTCCTATGAAAGATATGGGTTACGATGTTTCCAATTACACTGACATTGATCCCTTATTCGGAGATATTCATGATTTTGAAAGACTCATAGAAAAAGCCAAAGAAAATAAAATTAAAGTAATAATTGATCAAGTTTTATCACATAGTTCTGATGCTCATCCTTTCTTTAAGCTCAGTAAATCAAATAAAAATAATTCAAAATCGGATTGGTATGTCTGGGCTGATCCTAAACCTGATGGCTCTCCTCCAAACAATTGGCTTTCTGTTTTTGGAGGTTCTGCATGGGAATGGGATACCGGTAGAGAACAATATTACTTACATAATTTTTTAAAGTCACAACCAGACTTTAACTTCCATAACTTAGAAGTTCAGAAATGGTTACTTTCAACTGTTAAGTTTTGGCTAGAAAAAGGCGTTGATGGCTTTAGGCTTGATACTGCTAATTATTATTTTCATGATAAAAAATTAAGAAATAATCCTGCTATCAAATCAAGAGCTTCTGGAAAAAATCCTTACTATTATCAAAATTTAAAATATTCAATTAATCAAAAGGATAATTTTGCATTCCTAAAAAAGCTAAGGAAGCTTACAGATCAATATAAAGAAACGACGATGATTGGAGAAATTTCAAATGTTGAATTACAAGCCAAATACACTGCGAACAATGACAAGCTGCATATGGCTTACAGTTTTGATCTTCTCAGAGATGAATTTTCTCCAAAACACATAAGGAATACTGTTTCTAAATTTTTTAAAGAAACTAAAGATGGGTGGCCGACATGGAGTTTTTCCAATCACGATGTAGTGAGGCATTTGTCTAGATGGAATAAAACAAAAAAAGATAGACAAAAATTTGCAAAATTAACTTGTGCGTTACTCATGTCATTGAAAGGAACACCATGCATTTACCAGGGCGAAGAGCTTGGTCAAACTCAAACCAAAATTGAATTTGATGAAATAAAAGATCCTCCTGGAAAAAAATTCTGGCCTATGGATTTTGGTAGAGATGGATGTAGAACTCCCATGATTTGGGATGAAAGTAAGAAATTTGCTGGCTTTTCAAGTGCAAAGCCGTGGCTTCCAATTAAAAAAGAACAAATTATCAACTCTGTTAAAAAGCAATTAAAAAATAGAGACTCAACCTATCATTTTTATAAAACATTTATTTCTTTAAGAAAAAAAATATCCTTCTTTACCGAAGAAATTTATTTTGAAAATAATAATGAAGTTTTGATTCTTTATAGAGGAAATGAGAAAGAAATTTGCTGTATGTTTAATTTATCCCAAAGAGAAATTGCGATAGATAATACTTATGGGAAAATCATACCTTTTCTCCCATCTCAGCAGATCAGGCAAGACTCAAAAAAATTAAATCTATCGTCCTATGGATTTTGTTTCTTAACGAAGACGGATTTTAAGATTTAGAATAAAAAATCTTAAAGAGACATTTCTTCTAAAATAGATTGTCCTATTTCAGATGGACTTTTAACAGTCCTTACCCCAGCACTTTCTAAAGCATTAAATTTGTCTTCTGCAGTTCCTTTGCCTCCAGAAATTATTGCACCTGCATGGCCCATTCTTTTTCCGGGAGGTGCGCTCACTCCTGCAATATAACCTACAACAGGCTTAGAGACGTTTTCTTTGATATATTCTGCGGCTTCCTCCTCAGCTGAACCCCCAATTTCTCCTACCATAACAATTCCCTCCGTTTGAGGATCTTCTTCAAAAAGCTTTAAAACATCAATAAAGCTTGTGCCGGGAAGCGGATCTCCTCCTATACCCACACAAGTAGACTGTCCGAGGCCTACCCTAGTAGTCTGATCAACTGCTTCGTAAGTAAGAGTTCCTGACCTTGAGACAATTCCTACCTTCCCAGGACTATGAATAAAACCCGGCATAATTCCTAATTTGCATTCGCCTGGCGTAATTATTCCTGGACAATTTGGACCAATAATTCTTATGCCTTCCTTATCTGCTAGTTCTTTAACTTCTAACATATCCAAAGTTGGGATACCTTCGGTTATACAGATTATCAATTCAATACCGCTTTCTATTGCCTCAATTATTGAAGGTTTACAAAATTTGGCGGGAACAAAAATTATACTAGCATTTGCCTCAGTGACTTGTTTTGCTTCTTTTACGGAATTGAAGACTGGAAGATCCAAATGGGTTTGCCCGCCCTTACCAGGAGTCACGCCACCTAAAATATCGGTTCCGTACTCTATCGCTTGACTGCAATGCAATGTGCCTTGTGCTCCAGTAAATCCCTGACAAATTACTTTAGTTTCTTTGTTAATTAAGATACTCATCCTGAATTTTTAACTGCTAATTCTGCAGCTTCTGAGAGATCATCCGCAGAAATAATATTAAGATCGCTTTCAGATAGAATTTTTTTTGCCTCTTCTGAATTATTACCTTTAAGCCTCACGATGACAGGTATATCAACTCCAACTTCTGAGACAGCTGAAACTATCCCAGAGGCAACAACATCACACCTTACAATTCCACCAAAAATATTTATCAAAACCGACTTAACTTTTTCATCAGAAAGAATGATCTTAAAAGCCTCGGCTACCCTTTCTTTATCTACAGTACCTCCGACATCTAGAAAATTAGCTGGAAATCCCCCAGAAAGCTTAATGATATCCATTGTTGCCATTGCAAGACCAGCTCCATTCACCATACATCCTATATTTCCATCCAGAGCTACATAATTAAGATCCCATTTTGCTGCTTCGATTTCCTTTTGATTTTCTTGCGAAGAATCTCGCAGTTTTAAAAGATCTTCTTGTCTAAACAAAGCATTTTCATCGATATTTATTTTTGCATCCAAACATTTGAGAGAATCATTTTGATCTATAACCAAAGGATTGATTTCAATCAAAGAAAGATCTTTTTCAAAAAATAAATTTACCAATCCAGAAACTATTTTCATAAATTCTTCGGTTTGGTTGGGAGACAACCCGAGGCCATTAACAAGAGGTAAAACATCAAAATCTTCTTTCTTATTTTTACTGACATTGATCTTAAAAATCTTCTCAGGACTTTCCTCAGCAACTTTTTCAATATCCACGCCTCCTTCTGGTGAGGCCATCACCACCAAAGATTGAGAACTTCTGTCTATTACAGCACCTAGATAAAATTCTTTTAGGATCGCAGTACTTTCTGCAATCATTATTGCAGAAACTGGCTTTCCTTCATCGCCAGTCTGGTGATTGACAAATTTCTTTCCAAGCCAATCCTTAGAAAATTCTATAATCTCATCAATATTGTTTGTTATTTTAACTCCACCTGCTTTCCCTCTACCGCCAGCATGAACTTGGACTTTGACAACAAATTCTTCGCCGTCTAACTCACTGATAAGACTGGAAATTTCTTCTTCTGAAAAAACTACTACAGACTTAGCTGTTGGTAGGTCAAAATTTTCTAGGAGTTGTTTAGACTGATATTCGTGTAAATTCAAAGTGTTAGTATTATAAAGCTCTTTTAACTAACATTTTTTTAATTTCACCAATTGCTTTTGTAGGGTTTAAGCCTTTAGGACAGACCGAAACACAGTTCATAATTCCATGACATCTGAAAACACTAAAAGCATCTTCTAGTTGCTCTAATCTTTCTTCTGTAGCAGTGTCTCTGCTGTCAGCAATAAATCTGTATGCTTGTAATAGAGCTGCCGGTCCCAAAAATTTATCAGGGTTCCACCAGAAGGATGGACAGGCAGTAGAGCAACAACCGCACATTATGCACTCATATAGGCCATCTAACTTTTCTCTTTCTTCAATTGTTTGAGGAATGGCTTCTCTAGTATCGACTTTTTTATCAGTGATCAGATATGGTTTAACTTTTTTATACTGATCAACAAATTGTTTCATATCAACAATTAAATCTTTAATAACAGGTAGACCTGGTAGAGGTCTGATAGAGAGCTTGTTAGATTTGATTGCATCAGATAAAGGGGTAATACATCCAAGCCCATTTTTACCGTTTATGTTTAAACCATCAGACCCGCAAACTCCCTCACGACAAGATCTTCTGAAAGAGATTGAGGGATCTTGTTCCTTTGCAAGCATCAGGACATCTAAAACCATTAAATCTTTTTCTGCCGGTATATCGATATCAAAGTCCTGCATGTAAGGCTTTTCTTGCTTCAAGGGGTCGTATCTGTAGATACTCAATCGTAGAGTTTTGATCTCACTTGCTGAAATTGCATTCATTAATAAGTCCTGACAATTGGTTGGAAAGCTTGAACCTGTTTAGGCCTAAAATTAACGTCTCTTTTAGAAACTTGCTTGGTATCAGAAAAATAAATAGAGTGTTTGAGCCAATTTTCATCATCTCTATCTGGGTAATCTTCTCTAGAATGAGCTCCTCTACTTTCTTTTCTTTCGTTTGCACTGATTGCGGTGGCCTCAGCAACTTCGATTAGATTAAGAAGTTCCAAAGCTTCTACTCTGGCGGTATTAAACTGAGAAGATTTATCGGCAAGATGAATGTTTTGAGATTTATCTCTGAGATCAGATACTTCTTTAATTCCATTTTCCATCAATTCTTCAGTTCTAAATACTCCAAAATTCATTTGCATTGTTTTTTGTAAGTCTTTCTTAACTTCTACAAAGTTTTCACCAGATTGGCTGACATTCACTCTGTTGAGATTTCTAAGAGCGTAGTCGACATCATCAGATGAAGGATCATCCATTTTAATGCCTGCCTTAAAACTTTCTTCAATGTGTAATCCAGCAGATCTTCCAAAAACAATAAGGTCTAGAAGAGAATTTCCTCCTAAACGATTACCGCCATGAACGGAGACACAAGCTGCTTCTCCTGCAGCATAAAGACCATCTATGATTTTATCCGTACCGTCAGGATTTTGAGAAATAACCTGACCATGAACATTAGTTGGAATACCTCCCATTGCATAATGACATGTGGGAACAACCGGAATAGGATGTTCGGCAGGATCAACATGAGCAAACCTTTTTGATAATTCTGTTACTCCAGGCAGTCTTTTGTGAACGATTTCTGGC
Organism: uncultured SAR86 cluster bacterium; assembly: GCA_902540995.1. Lineage (GTDB taxonomy): Bacteria > Pseudomonadota > Gammaproteobacteria > Magnimaribacterales > AG-339-G14 > MEDG-81. The sequence goes on along the minus strand of CACBOY010000002.1, from coordinate 47,504 downwards.
CCTAAATGATCAAGTTTTAAATAAACGTGATCAGCATCTGGACCACAGCCTCTGCCTTCTAGGATTTCAGTAAACATGGATCTTGCAACAACATCTCTGCTAGCTAGATCCTTATAATTTGGCGCATATCTTTCCATGAATCGTTCGCCATCTTTGTTGACCAAGTAACCTCCTTCTCCTCTACAACCTTCAGTTACTAAAGTTCCATGACCATGGATACCTGTTGGATGAAACTGCCACATTTCCATATCTTGCACTGGGAATCCGGCTCTCAATGCCATTCCAGTACCATCACCGGTATTAATGAGAGCGTTTGAAGTTGTTTGATATATTCTTCCTGCTCCTCCAGTAGCTAAAACAGTAGCTTTTGATTTTAAAAAGTATGGTTCACCGGATTCAATTTCAAAAGCAATAACTCCAACGACCTGGTCGTTTTGATTTTTCACAAGATCAACTGCGAACCATTCGGAAAGAAAGTTGGTCCCCGCTTTAACGTTTGCTTGAAAAAGCGTATGTAGAAGAGCATGGCCCGTTCTATCAGCAGCAGCGCAAGTTCTTTCGGCTTGCCCCCCTTTTCCATAATCTTTTGACTGACCTCCAAATGCTCTTTGGTAAATTTTTCCTTCTTCAGTTCTAGAAAATGGTAATCCCATGTTTTCCAATTCAAATATTGCTTCAGGTCCTTCTTTGCACATGTATTCTATGGAGTCTTGATCTCCAATGAAATCAGAACCCTTGACTGTATCAAACATATGCCATCTCCAGTCATCATCTGGATCTGCACTTTGAATTGAACAGGTGATGCCGCCTTGAGCAGAAACGGTATGTGAACGAGTTGGAAAAACTTTAGAAACAACAGCCGTATTCATTCCGGATTTAGCAAGCTGAAGAGAAGCCATCATTCCAGAACCGCCACCACCAACAATAATTCCATCAAATTCCTTTACGGGTAAAGTAGATGCATCCAAAAGAGTGCCTTTTCCATTCATTGCCATATTTACTAACCTAAAATATAAAAACTACAAATAATTAATCCAAGAGCTTGGAACCAGCTAAAACCTATAACTGCAGGTCTAAGAAGTTTAGCCGAAGCACCAATCTGCGCTTGAGTAAGATAATCTGTCGCCACATTCCAAATTCCTTGTACTGAATGATAAGCAATTGAAATGGCAACGATTATCGTAAAAATTTCTATGATGAGAATATCAAAAAAGCCAGCTAGTTGTTCGTATTTAAAGTCCCTATTGACTAACCAATAGAAGGTTATAACTGAAAAATATACTGCCTGAATTACTGCCGTGATTCTTACAAAAACATAATCAAAGATTCCTGTTTTCTTTAATCTGTATAACTTCGTTACCATGCCAAATACAGAAAAGAAAAGAAAAATAATCCAGTGGAAATAAAAGTAGCAAGAGCTGACATCCTACCAGCTCTTAGTGTTTCCCAATATCCAAAATCCATTACTAAATGTCTTAGGCCGGAAATAAAATGATAAAAAATTGCCGTGACGAAAAGGGAAAACAAGCTCTTAAACAGAAAATTTTCAAATAATGAATTAATGATTTGATAATTAGTCTCAGAACTCAAAGAAAAAACTAAAATCCCCATCATTGGAAGGGATAAAACAAAAATAGCAATTGCAGTAATTCTGTGCAAAATGGAAGAAACCCCTGGTAAAGGTAAAGCGATCTTAAATAGATTTAGATATCTAGGCGAATTCATCTCAAAATCTGCATTATATTGTATAAATTATTTTATTAGCGCCTTGCTATCCTTTTTCTCTTAGCTAATTGCTTTTTGGTAAGTTTGTTTTTCTTTTCCCCATAAGGATTAGTATTATTTTTAAAAACCAACTTAATTGGAATACCCTCAAAGTTCAATTTTTTTCTTAAAAAATTTTCCAAGTACTTTTGATATTGTTTTGTTAATTTATCTAAGTTGTTTCCCTGAATCCTGATAATTGTTGGCTGGGATGAAAGTAAATTTGCGTATTTAATTTTAGGTCTAAACCTGCCAGACATCTGAGGGGGATTTAACTTTGATGCTTCTTCTACCAAGTCATTCAACTTTGAAGTATCGATTTTCTTAACACTTTTTTTTATTAGCTTTATAAGCTCTTTGAATGCCTTTGCAGTACCTTTATTTTGTTTTGCGGAAATATAGTGGATGGCTATGCCGGATATGAAAGCTAATTTTTTATTAATGGATCTAGTTAAATTTGATTTGTCGTATTGAGAAAGTTTATCCGATTTGTTGATTCCTAAAATCATAGGTTTTCCAGAAGAAACAATTAAAGAAATAAGATGTAAATCTTGATCAGTAATGTTTTCTTTTCCATCAACTAAATACAGAACTCCAGAAGAAGATCTCATGCTAGAAATAGCTTTAGAAACTGAAAAACTTTCTATTGCTTGATTTATTTTTGATTTTTTTCTCAAACCCGCTGTATCAAAAAGTTCAATCTTGTCATTTTTGAAAACAATTGATTTAGAAATGGCATCTCTTGTTGTGCCTGCCTTGGCTGAAACAATAGAACGATTTTCTTTAATTAAAGAATTAAAAAAGGTAGATTTTCCAGCATTGGGTTTTCCTAGAATACTCACCTTGATACTTTGACTAACAAATTCGTCCTCAAGGCTGGAACTTGTTTCAATGTGAAATTGATTTAAGACTTCCTCTTTAAGATTTTTTATACCTAAACCGTTTTTAGCAGATACTTTGATGAAGCTTTTAACTCCAAGCTGATAAAAGTCGTTTATATTTTTTTCTGAAGACTTAAGTTCAGCTTTATTTAAGGCAAGAATATATTTTTTTCCAGATTTTCTGAGAATTTCATTGATCCTATAATCATCTTGGCTTAAACCATAGTCAGCATCTACTAAAAAAATAAACCCATCAGCTTCTTCAATGGCCTTATCTATTTCCTTGAGTATGAGAAGATTCATTTCTTCTCTTTCGTCTGAAATCCCTCCCGTATCAATTATTGAGAAGTTTCGAGATTTAAATGAAAAATTTCCATATAGCCTATCTCTAGTCAATCCTGAAAAATCAGCAATTATGGCTTTATCTTCTCCGATTATTTTATTAAAAAGAGAGGATTTACCTACATTAGGCCTACCTATTATTGCTACTATTGGTCCCATGGTGGGGACAATATCATTGCAAAGTAAAGAGTGAAAGTTTTCCTTTTGCGTCCAATGTTAAGACATTATCTTCGAAAGAAGACAATGAAATAATTTTAGACCTAGAGACTCTTTTTCTGGCAACTTGCTCACCATCGCTAGTATTTAATGCATGGAGATATCCTTGAAAATCACCGAAAACAATCAACGATTTAATTTTGCTGGGTGAAGTTAAATCTCTTAAGTAAAAATCTTTGTTGAACCATTCTAAATTTCCAGAATTTTGAGAATAAGCAATTGCGTTATCACTTTCATCAACAAGAAATATTTTTCCTCTTGAGTATAAAAGATCATTAACTGTTGATGTCTTCTCTCTCCAAAAAGTTCTACCTGATCTAGTATCAATTGCAGCTATGTCTCCTTGATATGTTGCAACAAATACAACGTTATTTGAGAATACAAAATTTCCATCAATATCAACCAGTCTTGCAATTTCGGATGTTTCCTTAGAAATAGTTACTGGAATCTCCCATTGAACTATTCCAGATCTAGGTTCAATTTTTGCTAAATTTCCGTTGGCAAATCCTGCATACAGAAATCTTTCATGAAAAGAAGGTTCAGAAGTCCCTCTAATCGTTAAATTAGGTATAACGCTTCTATAATCCCACCTAAATTCGCCATTTTCTAAGTCTAAAGCTGTTACCCTCCCATCAATAGTTTGTACCGCTACTATGTCACCATTAGTTGATGGAGGCGCTAGCACCTCACCAGAAGAACTATATTTCCAGATGGTATTTCCAGTTGCTTTCGACAAGCAAAATATATCTCCATTAGAAGAACTAAGAAGAAGTTTTCCAAAAGCCAAGTTAATGCCTGTTGAAATATCTGAATCTAATTTAATAGTCCAATTTTTTTTTCCGTCATATGAATAAGATTTAATTTCTCCTCTGGAGTCAAAAACATAAATATTTTCCTCATCAAATGATATTTTAATTTTGCCTAGCGGGGGATTTTTAAAAACATTAGCAGACCATTGCTTTTTAAAAAGAAATCTTTCGTTAATTTCTTTTTTCAATTCATTTGGCTTTTCTTCTTCTTTTACTCCTGTCTCACAAGCAACAAAAAGCAAAAACAGAAATATATATGTTAAAGATTTAAAATTCATTATTCAGTTAAGGTAGAGATTTTTAAGTTAATAAGGTTTCTTTGAGTTTCATTTTCAGATCTTGCTAAGGCATCAACATATTTTTTCTTAGCATCTTTGAACTTTTTCTCTGTTGCAAAAATATCTCCTTGAAGAATAAGTTTGTTAGTTTGATAGGTTGTAAAGTTATTACTAAGAATTTTTTTAGCTCTTTCTAAATCTTCTAAATCAATAAAAATATTTACCATTCTTAAATCAATTATTTCCTTTAGAAAATTAAAATTATTGCTTTTTGAGCTTAAGATTTCTTTAGCATTCAAAAGTTCAGCTAAAGCTTTTTGAAGATCATTAACTTTTACTGACTCAGCGGCATTTATAGACTTAAGCATTGCAAGATAAATTGAAGCACCATCTATTTGAGAAATTGCATCTATGACAATTTTATATTCTTCTTCATCGAAGTCTGAAACTGAATAAGAATTATAGAAACTGAGAAATAAATCTCCTGCATCTTGATCTTTTTTTTGAGCCTGGAAAAAATAATAAAGATAAGCTCCATAAGCCAATCCTATGATAAGGAGAAATGAAATTACCTTAATATAATTTTTAAGAATCCAAGCATAGATTTTATTAAGAAAGTCCATTTAATTTATTTCAGATTATTTAATAAAGAATCAAAATTATCGATTTTCATTTCTTGATTCATTGAAAGTTTTTTTAAGGTAAAAGAATTATTTTTAATCTCTTCTCGGCCAATTATAACCATGAAATCAGTATTTTTTTTGTTTGCTTTTTTTAGGAGGGTTTTTAAATTTTTTTCTTTACCAGAAAATTGTATTGAGAGGTTTTTTAATTTCTTTCTAAGAGATGAAGCTAGTTTCATTCCATCTAGAAAAAAAGAGTCTTCAAGAGATACTATTAGTAATGATTTTGTATCTTTTATGATTGAATCTCCAATTAATAAACATAGTCTTTCAAGACCTATTGATAGGCCGATTGCATTAGTTTCTCTTCCGCCAATAATTTTAGATAAAGAATCATATCTTCCTCCTCCACAAATAGTATCTTGAGACCCAATTGAATTTGACTTCCATTCAAAGACTAAATCGTTGTAATAATCCAATCCTCTGACCAAAAGGGGATTTTCTTTGTATTGAATTTCTAAATCCTCTAGATAGTTTTTTATTGAAGAAAATTTATCTTGAGATTCCTTTGAAATTGATTTATCTATCTTTGGAGCTTCTTTAATAAGATTCTCTAAATCTTGATTTTTTGAATCTAAAATTCTCAAAGGATTTTTTTCTAATCTTTTTAAGCTATCCTCATCTAGATCTTTTTTATATTTTGAAAAATAATCTTTTAGTTTTCGGGAGTATTCTTGTTGATCCTTTTGTGAGCCAATAGAATTAATTTCTAAAGTCATTTCTTCTTTTACTGAGAGTTCTTCAAAAAGAAAATTTGATATCTCAAGCATTTCTAAATCAATCGTACAATCATTAAAACCATATGCCTCCAGGCTAAGTTGTTGAAATTGGCGAGATCGACCTTTTTGGGGACGTTCGTATCGAAACATTGGGCCTTTATAAGACAATCTTTGTTGACCAGCATCAAGCAATCCGGTTTCTATAGCCATGCGCATGCAACCAGCTGTACCTTCTGGCCTAAGCGTCATCGATTTCCCGCTTTTACTTTCAAAAGTAAACATTTCTTTATTGACTATATCGGATTGATCTCCAACGGATCTTTTGAATAAATCTGTGCTTTCTATGATTGGGAATCTCACCTCTTGATAGCCATAACTTTTGGAAATTTCGTTAAAGCTGTTTTCCACAAAATTAATTTTGGTTGTTTCAATAGGATCTGTATCTTGCATTCCTCGCAACTTTGAAATCTTTTTCATGATTTTTAGACCTCTTTAATGGAAAGCTTACTTTGAGATTGTTTAACTTTTTTTGCTTTCTTCCTAATTAATTTCTCAAGGGAGTCGACGAGGTCTTCGTTTGAGAGTTTATGATCTGCCTTTCCATCTACGTATACAAGATTATTTGGTGAAGCTCCAGTTAAACCAACATCTGCTGCTTTAGATTCTCCAGGTCCATTTACATAACAACCAATAACCGCAACATCTATATTTTCTGTTACATCTTCAAGTCTAGATTCAAGTTCATTCATGGTTTTAATGACATCAAAATTTTGTCTTGCGCAACTTGGACATGCGATGAAATTAATACCCTTCTTTCTTAATTTTAGTGACCGTAAAATATCAAAACCAACTTTGATTTCTTCGCATGGGTCTGAAGCTAATGATACTCTTATAGTATCGCCTATGCCCTCTGAAAGAAGTTGTCCAATTGCTATAGATGATTTGATAGTTCCACTTCTTTGGCCACCAGCTTCTGTCAGTCCTAAGTGAAGAGGCTGGTCAATCAAAGAGCTAATTTTTCTATAACTTTCTGTCATCATAAAGATATCTGAGGCCTTGATACTAAGTTTAAAATTTTCAAAATTTTGTTTCTTTAAAATATTTACATGATTCATAGCCGATTCCACTAATGCATCAGCATTTGGTTCTCCGTATTTTTTTTGCAACTTTTTTTCAAGAGAGCCTGCATTTACTCCGACCCTAATCGGAATATTATGATGAGATGCACAAGCAATTACTTCTTTTACTTTATTTTCGTTACCAATATTTCCAGGATTTATTCTCAAACAATCTGCTCCTTGTTCTGCAACCTGAATAGCAATCTTGTAATCGAAATGAATATCAGCAATCAATGGAACATTCGCTTGTTCTTTTATTATTCCAAAGGCCTTTACAGAATCTTCGTCAGGAACAGAAACTCTTATTAAATCTGCTCCAACTTTTTCTAGCTCTTTGATTTGTTCTAAAGTTTTTTTTGTATCAGTTGTTAAAGTATTAGTCATACTCTGAACTGTTATATCTGAGTCTCCTCCTACAGGAACGTTTCCAACATGAATCAGTCTGCTTTTTCTTCGTTTAATCTCTAATTGACTCAACTTTATTTACCTCGTTTACCCAAAAATGAGCATAGTTGCTTGCACCCTTAATTGCTCTAGAAAAACTAATTTTTTGATCATCGATATATAAATTTGTTGCAGGAGCATAGCCTATTTTAAACCTCAGCGGAGATATTCCTGAAAGCTCATAACTTCCAGTTTGCATCAGTTCATATAGAAGCCTTTCATTTTTATCAAAAACTACTACCCAACTTTCTCCTTCAATAATAATTTCAATCTTTCTGATTAAATCTTTTGGACTCACATCATCTATGATTTCCCCATTTGAAAATGATTCATTGTTAATTGGATTCTCATTAAATAATACTTCCTCAGAAGAACTGAGCAAAAAATCTTGATTTTCAGTTTCCAAGGATTCTGAGTCGTTCTCCTTTTCTAGATTGTCTAATAAGTAAATTTCCTCATCATCAGCAATATCAAACATTAAGAACAATAAAATAATAGAAATAAATAAAATACCTCCATATTTGAGGTAAGAGTTACTGACGCTCGGGACATTTAAATTATTCAAGAGATTTTGGAAATTAAACTTTGAATCTATAGAAGGCTCTTCTTCAGATATTATTTCTGGTGGAGATATAAATTCTTCATAATCCTTTAACGCTTCACTGGGATCAATTCCTAAAAATTTAAAAAGGCGCTCTATTTGAGATTTGGCAAAAATTTCAGCTGGAAGACTCTTAAAATCAGCTTTCTCAATTGCTTCAATGAATTTTGTGGGAATTTTTGTTTTATCTGATATTTCTTTTATCGAAAATTCAGATTCAAGAATTTTAGTCTTTAGCTGTTCGTTCCAGCTTTCCATAACCTTAAACTAAAACAAAGCAGACATTATTTCAATTTCTCTGTCTGCAGATTCTGGTGAGTCTGAACCATGTACCGCATTTTTAGAAATTGACTCAGCAAATTTCTTTCTAATAGTTCCCTCTTCAGCTTCTTCCGGATTGGTTGCCCCCATTAAACTTCTGTAGCTTGTTATGCATGCATCACCTTCAAGAATTTGGACAACCGCAGGTCCTGAGGTTATAAAATCCACAAGTTCATTGAAAAATGGTTTTTCCGAATGCTCTGCATAAAATTGCTTAGCAATTTCAGAAGAAATATTAGTTTTTTTGCTTTTTAAAATACTCAATCCCTTTGATTCAATCATTTCATTTATTTGATCTACAAAATTATTTTCCACTGCATCTGGTTTAATTATGCATAAGGTTTTTTCTGACATTAATCTTTCTCCTCTATCCAGATAGCCTGAATAGCTTCCAAAATTCTTTCGTTACAGTTCTCTTTCTTTCCTTCAAACCCTTCAAGAGACGTAACCATATTCATTAGATCCAAAAAAAGCAACTTTTCAGGCTCTTCATTTGGATATTTTTCACAGAGACTATCTACGATGTCATAGGTATCTGACCAATCCATTGTATTTAGTTGTTAGATAAATCTTTTACAAGCTCGTTGTCAAAATTAAAACTTTCACCGCAACCGCATTCAGCTGAAACGTTTGGATTCAAAAAAACCAATTCTTGGTTTAAGTTTTTTTTAACGAAATCAAGTTTAGTACCTTTAAGAAATACAAAACTTTTATCGTGAATAAATAAATTTACTCCATTTACTAGACCGGCGAGATCGTTTTTGTCTTTTTCATCAATTAAATCAAGTTGATACGCAAAGCCTGAGCAGCCCGAATCTTTTAAAGATATTCGAACGCCATATGAATTATTTGCTTTGATCATTTCAGTTAAATGATTGGCAGCAGTATTAGAAATATCAAAATCTTTTGAAGAAATTTCTTTGGTTGAGGTCTTAGTAGACTTTGGGTGATTTTCAGAAACCATATTTATTGTGTATTTAGGAATTTGAATTTCCAAATCAGTGTCTTCTACTATTGTCTGACAACTTAATCTTGATCTTGGCTCCAAACCCCAAGCTTTATCTAATAGATCCTCCTCATCATCTGAAGAATCATTTAAGGAATTAAAACCTTCTGTAAAGACAACATGACAAGTAGTACAAGCACAAGAGAGTTCACAGGCATGTTCTAGATCTATATCTTGATTAAGAAGATTTTCACAAACAGAGATACCTGACTCTGCTTCAAATTCTGCGCCTTGAGGACATATTTCAGCATGCGGCAATACTTTGATTTTTGGCATTAGTCATTATTTCTTCTGCTTTTGAAGTCATCTATCGCCCTATGGATAGCTTCTTCAGCAAGGACACTACAATGAATTTTTATAGCGGGTAATTCAAGAATATCCACGATTTCTTGATTTGAGATGTTTTGAGCCTCTTCTAGAGTTTTTCCTTTAAGCATATCAATAAGCTCTCCGCTTGAGGCAATCGCTGAACCACAGCCATAAGTCTTGAACTTGGCATCAACAATTTTATTAGTGCCATCTATGTTTTCACATTTAATTTGAAGCTTCATCACGTCTCCACAAGCAGGAGCGCCAACTATGCCTGTACCAACTCTGTGAAAGTCTTTGTCTCCAGGCTTCCATCTTCCCACACTTGCTTCTTTGGGGTTTTTTAGTGTTTGTTCGAATTTATCTACTACTTTCTGTGAATAAGCCATTAGTTCCTCGCAGTTAAAATTTTCAAATTATGCCCACTCTATTTTATCTAAATCTACGCCATCTTGATACATTTCCCATAGCGGAGAGATTTCTCTAAGTTTGTTAACAGAATCTTTCACAAGATCTACAGTCTCTTTGACCTCTTGTTCCTTTGTGAACCTTCCAAAAGAGAATCGTATCGAGCTATGAGCAAGTTCATCTTTTCTTCCTAAGGCTCTTAAAACATAAGAAGGTTCAAGACTAGCAGATGTACAGGCAGAGCCAGATGAAACTGCAATATTTTTTAATGCCATTATTAGAGACTCGCCTTCAACAAAGTTAAATGACATATTAAAAATACCTGGAAATGTATTATCAATCGCTCCATTTATATAAACTTCTTCCATATCTTTTAATCCGTTCCATAAAATATCTCTGTATTTAGAAAGATTTTTAAAATCTTCTGACATTTTTTCTTTGGCAAGCTTAAAAGCTTCGCCCATTCCAACAATCTGATGAGTTGGGAGAGTTCCTGCCCTAATACCTCTTTCTTGGCCCCCACCATGAAATAAAGGTTGTAGACGTACCCTAGGCTTCCTTCTGATGTATAACGCTCCAATCCCCTTAGGACCATATATTTTATGAGCAGAAAATGACATTAAATCAACTTCTAAATTCTCAATATCAATTGGTATCTTCCCTGCGCTTTGCGCTGCATCAACGTGAAAAATACTCCCATTTTGTTTTACAATTTTTCCTATGGCCTCAATGTCATTTATAACGCCTATTTCATTATTGATGTGCATTAAAGAAACTAAAACGGTATCCTCTCTTAGGGCCGCCTCAACAGACTCAGGCGTAATAATTCCGTCATTGTTTGGCTCTAAATAAGTAACTTCATAAGATTCGCTTTCAAGTTGTCTACATACATCTAAAACGGCTTTGTGTTCAATTTTAGAAGTAATAATGTGTTTGCCTTTATCAGAGTAAAAATATGCTGCACCTTTGATTGCTAAGTTATCTGATTCAGTAGCTCCAGAAGTCCAAATTATTTCTCTGGGATCACAGTTAATTAAATTAGCAACATTTCCTCGAGCCTCCTCAACCAATTCTTCAGCTTTCCAGCCAAAAACATGTGATCTAGATCCAGAGTTACCAAAGGCTCCGTCGACTGATAAACATTCTTTCATTTTATCTACTACCAATGAATCAACTGGAGTAGTAGAAGCATAATCAAAATAATAAGTATTCATTTCATCAAATTTTCGCGTGAATGGTACCACGAAAACAATAATCTAAAAAGGTACATTTAATTAAAAGCTAACATTTCATAAACATATTACTTAGTATTGTACCTTTTAATTAAAAATACTATAATTCTTTATCTATAGCGCTGTGAGATGAAGATAAGGTACACATTAAATGTCTGATAAAAAATATTTATTTAAAAGAAACAATGTATGGTGGGTGAAACTTGCTGTACCTTTGTCTCTAAGAAGTGAATTAGGCTATGATCTAAGAAGAACTACTGGTGAGAAAGATTTAGATAAGGCCATACCTATTAGAGATAAAATTATTGAAGAATTCAAAACTGAATTTCAAATAAGGAAAGTAAATGCAGATGATAAAGGTATCGTGCTTCGAGGAACTGAGCACATGCAAAAAACTGATATTTCTGATCCGCAATATTTTCATAAAGTAGTTGATTGCCAATATGCATGTCCTGCTCACACCAATGTTCCTGAATATATTCGTCTGATTGCTCAAAAAAAATACGATGATGCTTACATGCTTAACTGGGAATCTAACGTATTTCCAGGAATACTTGGAAGAACATGTGATAGGCCATGTGAACCTGCATGTCGTAGAGGGAGAACTCACGATAAGCCAGTAGCTATCTGTAGATTAAAGAGGGTCACTTATGATTATAAGAATGACATTGATCCTTATCTCCCTGATATTCCAAAAGTTAAAAATGGTAAAAAAATTGGCCTTATTGGTGCAGGTCCTGCTTCCTTGACAGTGGCCAGAGACTTATTACCCCTCGGATATGAAGTTACTATTTTTGAGAAAGATAATAAACCTGGTGGATTAATGAGAACTAATATTCCGTCATTTAGGCTTCCTGCAGAAGTATTAGACGAAGAGGTTTATAGAATAATAAAAATGGGAGCTGAACTTAAAACTAATTCTTACATCGATAGCCTGGAAAAAGTCATAGATTCTTTTGATGCTGTATTCGTTGGCACAGGAGCTCCTAAGGGTAAAGATCTTGAAATACCTGGCAGAAAAGAAGCTAGTGAAAATATTCATATTGGAATCGATTGGTTAACTAGTATTGCTTTCGAACATACCAAATCAATAGGTAAGAAAGTAATTGTCATTGGTGGTGGAAATACAGCTATGGATTGTTGTAGAACAGCCATTAGATTAGGAGCAGATGACGTTAAGGTGACTGTTAGAAGTCCAAAATCAGACATGAAAGCATCTGATTGGGAGTTAGAAGAAGCTATTGATGAGGGAATTCCTATTCTAGACAACACTTCTCCAAAAGAATTTTTACTAGATGATGAAGGCAAGCTTAAGGGAATGAAATTTGAAAAAATGGAAGCTCAATATACCGATGGCAAAAGAAAGCTGATTCCTACTGGCGAAGAAATAATTATTGAGTGCGACGACGTTCTTTTGGCAATAGGTCAAGATAATGCTTTTCCATGGATAGAAAAAAATATCGGAATTGATTTTAATGAATGGGATTGTCCTATTGTTGACAAAACTACAATGCAGTCTTCCCATCCAAAAGTCTTTTTTGGTGGTGATGCTGCCTGGGGTCCTGAAAATATCATATGGGCTGTAGCGCACGGCCATCAAGCTGCAATTTCCATAGATAATTTTTGTAGTGAAGTTGATCTATTCGATAGGCCCCCGCCTCTTACAAATTTAGTAAGTCAAAAAATGGGAATTCATGAATGGTCGTATGATAACGACGTTTCACAAGAAGCTCGTCTGGAAGTTCCTCATGCAGATTTAAAACAAGCACTTAATGATCTTAAAATGGAAGTTGAGTTAGGCTTTGATGAGAAACTCGCACTCGATGAGGCACAGAGATGCCTGAATTGCGATATGCAGACAGTTTTTCAAGAGAAGCTTTGTATAGAATGTGATGCTTGTGTTGATATATGTCCAACAGACTGTATTACATTTACTACAAATGATACTGAAGAAAAGGTTAGGGAAAAACTTAGAGTGCCGGCTTTGAATTTAGATCAAGATCTTTATGTTTCAGGAAAACTAGCCACTGGAAGGGTCATGATCAAAGATGAGGACATGTGCGTTCATTGTGGACTTTGTGCAGAAAGGTGTCCGACTGGAGCCTGGGACATACAAAAAAATAATTACATTGAAGCGCATAACTTAAACAAAAGTAGAGTTAAAGCCAAGGAAGTTGCTTAGTGGAAAATCCTGTAAAAGTTGATCCCATTAATTCGCTTAATGACTTTGTCATTAAATTTGCAAATGTAAATGGAACAGGTTCTGCAAGTGCTAACCAAATGTTTGCTAAATCTATCTTTAGGATGGGCATACCTATTAGTCCAAAAAATATTTTTCCTTCAAATATTCAAGGCTTGCCTACTTGGTTTGAAGTCAGAGTAAATAATAAAGGATACTTAGGAAGTAGAGGTGGTGTAGATATTGCTGTTGCTATGAATCCCCAAACTTATACTCAAGACGTTGAGGAAATTTCAGAAGGTGGTTACCTTTTATACGATTCTACTTGGAAAAGAAATTTTAATAGGGATGACATTACTGTTATCGAAATACCTTTAACGCAACTTTGTGTAGATTCCTTTACTAACGCTAAACAAAGGGCATTATTTAAAAATATTGCCTATGTAGGAGCATTATCGCCTCTTTTGGAAATTGAATATGAAGTTCTTGAGAAATTAATTTCAGAACAGTTTGTAAGCAAGCCTGCACTGATCGAACCAAATATAAAAGCCTTAAATATTGGAAGAGATTACGTTTTAAAGAATTTACCTTATCCGCTAGGAATTAACGTTAAAAGGGAGGACAAACTAAAGGATAAAATACTTGTTTCCGGAAATGACGCATGTGGATTGGGAGCGGTCTATGGAGGAGCTACATTTTGCTCTTGGTATCCAATTACGCCATCAACCTCTGTTGCTGAAGGCTTTGAAAAATACGCTTCAAAATATAGGGTTGATCCTCAGACAGGTAAAAATAATTATATAAGTGTTCAAGCAGAAGATGAATTAGCTGCAGTTGGAATGGCCATAGGTGCAAATTGGAATGGCGCAAGAGGCTTCACTGCAACAAGCGGCCCTGGCATTTCCTTAATGAGTGAATTTTTAGGTTTAGCTTATTTTGCAGAAGTACCTCTTGTTATTTTCAATATTCAAAGAGGTGGACCTTCAACTGGAATGCCAACTAGAACTCAACAATCAGATATACTTTCTTGTGCTTATGCTTCACATGGTGACACTAAACATGTGCTTTTATTTCCAGAAGATCCTCAGGAGTGTTTTGAATTTTCTGCTGAAGCTTTTAATTTAGCAGAAAGATTACAAACTCCTGTATTTGTAATTAGTGATTTAGATATTGGAATGAATGATTGGGTTACAGATAAATTTGACTGGGACGATGAACAGAAATATGACAGAGGAAAAGTTCTTAAGGCTGAAGATTTAGACAAGATGGATAATTTTGGGAGATATTTAGACGTTGATGATGATGGTATCTGCTATAGAACCTATCCTGGAACTCACCCTGAGAAGGGAGCATTCTTCACAAGAGGGACATCTCATGATGAATATGCTAGGTATACCGAAAATGGAGATATTAATGAGCAAACTTTAACAAGATTGGTTAAAAAGTTTAGGACTGCGTCTGAATTAGTTCCCGATCCAATTATTAATCTTTCTGAAAAACAAGGAAGTTCTGGAGTAATTTTTTATGGAAGTACATCTGCAGCAATGTATGAGGCTAAAGATATTCTCAATGAAAATAACATTGAGGTAGATTTAATGAGAATTAGATCTTTCCCTTTCAATTTAGATGTATGGGAATTTATCGAAAATCATGACCTTATCTATGTGATTGAACAAAATAGGGATAGTCAAATGAGAACTTTAATAATGGCTGAAGGTGGAATTTCAGCAGAAAAACTTAGATCACTAGTGTGGTTCAATGGGGATCCAATTCAGGCAAAATTTATTGCTAAGAAAATATATGAAAGAGAGTCACAACAGGCATTAATCACATGAGTTACTTTAAACCAATAAATAAACACCCCAATTTAGAAAAAAATAAGTTAGGTCTCACTAGAAGAGATTATGAAGGTGGCGTTTCTACTCTATGTGCTGGATGTGGCCATGATTCAATAAGCGCTTGTATCATTGAAGCCTGTTTTAGGTTAAATATAGAAGCATACAAAGTAGCTAAATTGTCTGGGATTGGATGTTCTTCAAAAGCTCCGGCATACTTTTTAAATGCTTCTCATGGATTTAATTCTGTTCATGGAAGGATGCCTTCTATAGCAACAGGAGCAAATTGCGCTAATGAAGATCTCCTTTATTTGGGAGTATCGGGAGATGGAGATAGTGCTTCAATTGGTATAGGTCAATTTATTCATGCAATAAGAAGACAAGTGAATATGGTGTATTTTGTTGAAAATAATGGAACATATGGTTTAACAAAAGGACAATTTTCCGCAACAAATGACCTTGAATCTAAAAATAAATATGGAGAAGATAATTTATTCCCGCCAATTGATCTTACTTCAATGGCAATACAGATGGGAGCATCCTATGTAGCCAGAAGCTTTTCTGGAGATAGAGATCAGTTGGTTCCTTTAATTATGGGTGCAATTCAACATAAAGGTTTTGCACTCTTAGACATTATTAGTCCTTGTGTGACCTTCAATAATCATGATTCTTCAACTAAAAGTTACGATTACATTCGAAATCACAATGAAGCTATGGGCAAAACAGATTTTGTTCCCCTAGGAGAGGAAATTAAGACTAATTATGATGACGGTTCGAGTGTAGAAGTAAAGCTTCATGATGGCTCAAGACTGTCATTAGAAAAAATAGATCATAATTTTGATCCCACGGATGCCGGGAAATCTTTGGAGTTAATTAGGGAAAAAGATAAAGAAGGAAAAATTATCACCGGATTGCTTTATGTAGACAATAAATGCAAGCCTTTAACTGAAATAATGGACTTGCCTGATAAACCTCTTAACACTCTGGAACAAGATGAACTTTGTCCTGGCAGCGAAATATTGGAAGAAATAAATAAAGGTTTAAGTTAAATTTACGCCAAGTCTGTGTGCAATTTCTTGGTAAGATTCAACCACGTCTCCAAGACCCAGTCTAAATCTATCTTTATCTAATTTCTTTTTAGTTTCCTTATCCCATACTCTACAACCATCAGGAGTAAATTCATCTCCAAGATATATTTTTCCTGAGTTTTTTCCAAACTCTAATTTGAAGTCTACAAGGATTAGATCCGCTTTAAGAAATAAATCTACTAAATGATCGTTAATTTCTAATGTGAGTTTTTTTAAAGCATCTATATCATCTGCTTCTGCCCAACCAAAAGATATTATGTGATTATCATTTATCATTGGATCACCTAAGTCATCATCTTTGTAAAAGAATTCGAAGATAGGATTTTCAAATTTCCTTCCCTCCTCAAGACCAAGGCGCTTACAAATACTTCCTGCAGCATAATTCCTCACGACACATTCAATTGGAAACATGTCTAAAGACAAAACCAAGCTCTCGCGATCATTTAGTTCTTCTAGAAGATGACAAGCTACGCCTTTGGAGTCTAAATGACTCATAATAAAGTTATTGAATCTGTTATTGACAGTACCCTTTCCGGCTAATTGTTCAATTTTTTTTCCATCAAATGCAGAGGTGTCATCAGTAAAATCCATTACAAGCTTAGATTCATCTGATGTTTTATAAAGTTCTTTGGCTTTTCCTTTTGTTAGTAATTCTTTCTTTTCCATTTAAAAATTATGACAATGATTGATTAATTTGAGAAATAATCTCTTCTGATAGGTCCAGGTTTTCTTTATCCAAACTGGTAGAAATTAGACACTCTTTAGAGCTCAGTTCTTTAACAATGATCTCTACACTCGTAATATCTGCCCTACGGTCAAGCAAAGATCTCTTTAGGGAATATTCTAAATAAAATTTACCTTGATTTCTATCTTCATCAATTATTTTGTAGCCAGCAAATAATAGAGATCTTCTTAGTGCAGCCCAGGCTCGAGGAAAATTTATTTTTAATTTTATTTTTGATAAGCCGGTTATGTCGTCTGTAATTACTTCAGTTTTATTTGTTGCATTTAAATTTAAAGCAACTAGCGAAGTCCCTGTAGATGGGCCAGAAGACGATAAGTACTCATAGAATTCATTAGTTAATTCATCTAACTTACTCTCTTCAGATGGAATAATTTGCCATGAATTATCTATTCTTTTTAATTGAGAAACAAAAATTTCAGAACTTGATTGTTGCAATCCTCTTTCGATTTTGAAGACAAATTTTGAATCTACATTTTCATGTTTAAAAATTTTTGAATTTATGGTTCCCGAGTTAGCGTCAAAAGAATCTACACCCAAATCATTGTTATTTTCCAAAAAACCTATTGTCATCGGCCAGGCAGCACTTGGTTCTTGGCCTAAGTAAACCCATCTGATTTCACCAAGCTTATGAAGTCTAATTTCATTTGGAGAGGCAGCAGAAAAGAGTTGTTTCGGTCTTGGTGTTGTTATTTTTTCTTGACTATCAAAGACTTCAACTTCTCCAAGAATAGGATACTTATCGATGATAAAAGAAGAGTCTTGTAAAACATCTTTATTGAGCAGAATATTTTCGGTCTTCGAAGAATCAACAAACCTTTTCTTATCTATGGTATTTTCTGATTTTTCAATTGCACATGAAAATGCAAAAAAAGAAAGCAATAAACTTATTAATATTTTCATTTATTAAACTATATCAAATTAAGCTTTTTGAGAGAGTTCTCTAAAGGCTCTTTAAAGGAATCACTAAGTTCTAGCAAAGGCAATCTAATTCCCCTTTTAATTAATCCCATTTTGTATAGAGCCCATTTTACAGGAATTGGGTTAGATTCGCAGAATAAGTTCTTATTAAGAGCCATTAAACTATCATCAAGTTCTTTAGCTTTAGAATAATTATTATCGACGACCTTGCATATTTCCGAAATAATATCAGGGACAATGTTTGAGGTAACTGAAATGGTTCCATGACCTCCATTTTTCAAGAATTCTAACGAAGAAAAATCATCTCCTGAATATAATGAAAAATTGTGGTTTTCAATTTCCTTTTTACATAATTTTAAGACCTCAGAATGGTTTTTCATGTCTCCAGTAGCATCTTTTATACCGATGATATTTTTATGTGATGAAAGCCTAAGAACAGTTTCAGGCTCAATAAAGCTGGCAGTTCTCGAAGGGACATTATAGAGAATTTGGGGAATATCTACTTCATCTGCAATTTTCATATGATGGTAATAGATACCGTCTTGAGGAGGTTTGTTGTAATAGGGAGAGACCAATAAAGCTGCATCAGCACCAGCAATTTTTGCTTCTTTGGTCAGATGAAGTGCCTCTTCTGTTGAATTCGCTCCAGTACCTGCGATGATATGAACTCTACCTTTATTAATTTTTACAAAAAATTCAATCAGCTTGATATGGTCTTTAAAATCTATAGTTGCCGACTCTCCTGTTGTTCCAACTGCAACCAATCCAGAAATTCCTGAATTTATTTGATAGTTAATAAGCTTTTCAAGAGAATCATAGTCTAGATCTCCTTTCTCATTCATTGGAGTAACTAAAGCTGTTATTGATCCTTTGATTAACATTGGAGTTTTTATGAAATTTTAATAAATGGTATTATTTCATAACTTAACAAATCTTAATTAAAAATATGAAAATAGGAACAAAAATAAAAAATTTTAAGGCAGAAATGTCAGGAAAAAATGATTTCAATTTGGCAGATTATAAAGGTCAAAAAATCGTAATATATTTTTACCCCAGAGATAACACGCCAGGATGTACTTCCGAAGGCGAAGATTTTAGGGATAATTTCAAGTTATTTAAAAAAAAGAATACAAAAATTTTTGGAGTATCTAAAGACTCCTTAAAATCTCATGAAAGCTTTAAAAATAAGTTCAATTTTCCTTTTGAATTAATTTCTGATCCTGATGAAAAAGTTTGTAAAATTTTTGATGTCATCAAAGAAAAAAGTATGTACGGTAAAAAATATATGGGTATTGAAAGAAGTACGTTTTTGATTGATTCAGATGGAAAGCTTTTAAAAGAATGGAGAAAAGTAAAAGTAAAAGGACATGCTGAAGATGTCCTATCAAGTATAGACTAATTTACTAAATCTTCTTTTGTGGGCCATGCAACCATAATTGCTCTTAGAAAAGTTGCAATAGGAATTGCTAAAAGTAGCCCCCAAAACCCCCAAATACCTCCAAAAATCAGCACAGCGGTGATGATTAAGACTGGATGTAAGTTGACTTCTCTTCCTAATAACAAAGGCATGAGAACATTGCCATCTAAAGCTTGAATAACTAAATAACTGATTAAGAAAATATAAAAATTTGAATCTAATCCCCACTGAAAAAGACCAATTAAGATAACTGGAATAGTTACTAATATAGCCCCAACGTAAGGTATCAAAACAGAAAGCCCTACCAGGATAGCTAGAATAATTGAATAATTTACATCTTGTAAAGAAAACACGACTCCTGTTACTAAAGAGACAATTATCATTTCTAGGCCTTTGCCTCTTAAGTATCCGTATAATTGGATATTCACGTCCTTCCAGATTTTAGACAACAAATCCCTTTTTTTTGGAAGCAAAACCTTCGCGTAGTTCAAAAAAACATCCCTATCCTTCAAAAGAAAAAAAACTAAAAAAGGAACAATGATTAAATAAAGTAACGCATTCATTACGGCCGCAAAACCTGAATTTAGCTGCAGCAAAGCATTTTGAAATAAACTGGGTATGTATGAAAATGCATTAATTACAATCTCCTCCAGTTGATTTGATTGGATTGTATAATTTGCTAATTGGTTTGAAATAAAAACGTTTACTGAATCGTAGATTTGCGGAATGTCAGATACCAAAAGCAAAATCTGCCTGGATAAAAAAGGTAAAAATATAAATATTGATAAATAAAATAAACTAAAAACGATGAGTGTTACTGTTAAAGCCAATGATCTACTATTGCCCTTTTCTTCTAAAAAACTCATTAATCCATTTAAAATATAAGCAATTAAAATACTTACCAGAACAGGGGCAATTATGCCTCCAATGAAATAAAGAATAACTATTCCAATTGATAGAATAAATAAAGCAGCATAATGCTCATCGTCATAAAAATACCTGTCAAAAAAACTTTTTAAAAAATTTAACATTTGTTTCCTTTACTTTTAATCAATTATACTTTCTAAATGATAAATAAATTATATTTATTACTTATTACATTGTTTCTTTCTTCATATTTTTATTCGATTGTTGAAGAAGATCCCCTCCCTACTCTAGGCGATTACTCATCCGCTTCGATATCTTTATCAGGAGAATATGAATTGGGAAGGCTGTGGCTTGCAATGTACAGAGGATCTACAAAGGAACATTCAGATCCATTGATGAGGACCTATTTGGAAGATTTGATATATCGTCTTTCTGAAACAAGCGAAGTAAGGGACAGGAGATTTGAATTTATCATACTGGAAGATGAATCTATAAATGCTTTTGCTGCTCCTGGAGGAATAATTGGTATAAATCTAGGTATGTTCCTAAACACCAAACGAGAAGGTGAGCTTGCATCAGTGATGTGTCATGAGTTGGCTCATTTGAGTCAAAGGCACTATGCAAGGTCTCAAAATAGAAGTTCTCCTTTGGCAAATGCGCTAATGATTTTAGGAAGCATTGCAGTTGCAGCTGCATCTAGGAATCCAGAGGCAATAATGATTGCTCCAGCAGCAATGCAACAGATGTCAATTAACTATACGAGAAGCAATGAAAAAGAAGCAGACAGAATAGGTTTTAATAATTTGGTAAAAGCTGGATTTGATCCAAACGATATGACAATGATGTTTCAAAGAATGCAAGATAAATATCAGAGAGAAGACTCTGAACAATTCTCTTATCTTATGACTCATCCTTTACCTAGTGAAAGATTAACAGATATGAGAATTAGAGCTGATAATATTTCGAAGCCATCTGAAGGATCATTTCGAGATAATCTTGATTTTTATTTTATGCAAAAAAGATCTGAAATATGGGCAGAAAAAGATACAAAAGAACTGATAAAAAAATACAAAAAGGATTTAAAATCTGATCAAAAAAATGTTTCTCTTTCAAGCAAATATGGCTTGGCTTTAGCATTGAAAAAAGAAAAAAATTATGAAGAAAGCTTTAAAATTTTAAGAGAGCTTATTAAAGAAAGCCCAAATAACCTTGTATTAGAATCTAGCCTCATGGAGATTCATTTATCGGCAAAAAACTATTATGAAGCTATTTCGCTTGGAAAAAATATTTTAGAAATTCATAATAACAATTATGCTGCATCCATTCTTCTAGCTGATGCCTATATTGAAAATAATCAATCGGATGTAGCAGAAAAAATTCTAAAAGAGTTAGCAAAAAATAGAGAAACGGATCCCAATGTATGGTTCAGGCTTGCTGAGGCACAGGGTCTATCAGGTAATATTCTTGAATTGCATAGATCAAGAGCTGAATATTTCATCCTAACTGGTAGGCATGATGCAGCAGTTTTCCAACTAAAAGAGGCATTATCTTTATCACAAAATCTTTTTGAAGTAAGAGAAAGTATAATTAGACGCTTAGAAGAGATTTTTGCTGCAAAAAAAGCTTTGACAGAATTATCCTAACCTGGAAATAGATCACTAAAATTTTTTCCAGCTAAAAGATGTATGTGGAGATGAAAAACTGTTTGCCCAGCTTTTTCACCATTGTTTATGACTACATTGAATGCATCTTGTACATCCAATTGTTCAGCAACTTTTTTAAGTACCATCATTAAATGACCTAATAAAACTTCATCAGCTATTTTAGCTTCTGAAAGCTTTGGAATTGATTTTTTTGGAATTATCAGAATATGAATTGGAGCCTTTGGAGCAATATCTTCAATTGCAATACATTTGTCGTCCTCATAAACAATATTCGAAGGAAGCTCTCTATCAATAATTTTTTCAAAAATTGTTTTAGTCATCTTAAGCAAACATCTTATATCCGATAAAAGTTGAGAGTAAACAGAAAGATGTAATTACTAGAGCTATAAAATATGCCATAAAAATTCCACTTGTGGTTGAAAATAATAAAACTTCTTTGGTAAAGGCTGAAAAAGTTGTGAAAGAACCTAAAAAACCAATAATTATCAATGGGCTTATAAGCTCTTTATTTGAGAGGTTTATAGCTAAAAAAATTCCAATAAAGAAACAACCGATTAAGTTTACGGTTAATGTTCCTAAGGGGAATCCTAAGAAAACTAATTTTGAAAGAAGTGAGCTTAAAAGGAATCTTGAAATTGCCCCAAAAAAAGCTCCAACTCCAATTAAAAGATAAACCATAACTCTTGGTGGGTCGTATAGGATTCGAACCTATGACCAATTGATTAAAAGCCAACTGCTCTACCAACTGAGCTAACGACCCAAAAAGAAAGGATTATACCCTCATTGAGAATTTAATTTAATTAAATCTTGTTCTGCAAGTAAAGCAGCTCCAGAGTTTGGATAATTACTTATAACTTCTTGTAAAAGTGTCTCAGCTAATTCCAATTCTTCTAAATTAACTTTGGCAAGAGCAAGTTTGTACAGACCGTCTGCCTTTCTAGGATGATCATCAAACTTTGCTAAGAAGGCATTCAAAATTTCAGAGGAATCTTCAAACATTTCTTGGACTAAATATATTTCACCAAGCCAAAAATAAGCATCGCCTGTATAGGTTCCGTTAGGATAGGAAAGAATTAAGAGCCTTAAGTTTTCTGCTGCTTCTGAATATCTAGAATTATCAAGCAGCTTCATAGAATTTGACCAAAGACCAAATTCTCCTGAGTCGATGTCTTCTTCTACAAGCCCCGACAAAGGATTTATAGACTGTTCTGAAGATTCTTCGGCTTGTGTTTCTTCAAATAATAACTTTGTCTCTAAAAGATGAATTCTTTTATCTAGATCAACATATCTAATTTGGTTTGCTTCTTCCAACCTGGAAATGGTTAAGTTATTCGTTTCTATTGAGGCCGTAAGAGATTCAATTTCTTTTTTTAAAAGATTTATTTTTTCAAGAAGAAGTTCTATGGATTCATTATTTTGCAAAACTGCAAAACTAGAAAAACCCAAAAAAACAAAAAAGATAAAGCTTTTTAGAATTTTCAATCTAGTAAAGAGAGATTTCTACCCTTCTATTTTCAGCCCAAGCTTTTTCATTCGATGAACTTTTGAGGGGTTTTTCTTCTCCAAAACTAACCACCCTAATTTTTTTACCAGACACTCCTTTTACTACAAGAAAGTCTCTCACCTCAAGTGCTCTTCTTTCCCCAAGTGCTAAGTTATATTCTCTAGTTCCTCTTTCGTCACAATGGCCTTCTAATCGAACTATTTTTGCCTTTTTGATTTCAGGTAAATACTGCTCAAGTAAGTTTTTGTCTTCCGCATCTAAAGCAGATTTATCAAAGTCAAAATAAACTTTGTCATCTAGATTGGTTTCAAGCTTATCCCCTTGAAGATACTCTTCTCCAGCTACAGAGGCATATTGCATTCGTTCAACTGAATCAGACACATTTGCTGCACAAGAATAAACTTGGCAAAGCATAGCTAAAATAAAAATTCCAATTGGTTCCATAAATAGTCTCCTCATAAAAAGCTCCTTCTAGAGGTGCAATTATAATACTTTTCTCTTAGACAAGAAATTTTATATTTAGTTTGTTTAATTTAATAATGGTGACCAAGCTGGTTCCCTTACAGATCCATTTTTAACTGGTAATGAAAATTTAGATTTTCCATCTAAGGTAATACCTCCTAAATAACCATTTGACCCATCTTTTGTTGCGTAGATGATGATATTTCCATTTGGAGAAATAGTTGGTGATTCATCTAATGAAGTTGAAGTTAAAGTCTCAATGTATCTGCTAGAGAGTTTTTTTGTTGCAATTTGAAAATTTCCATCTCTTCCATGAACAAAGAATATAGATTTCCCATCGGGAAAGTATCTTCCTCTTGCATTGTAATTTCCGTCTCTAGTAAGTCTTTTTTTTCTTTTCGATTTTGTATTGATTTCGTAAAGCTGCGGAGAACCAGACCTGTCAGACGTAAAAATAATTTTTTTTGAATCTGGGGACCAAGAAGGCTCAGTATCAATACCATAATGATTTGTAAGCCTTACCAATCTTTTATTTCTGATGGAATATAAGAAAATGTCTGGATTCCCTGAAAAAGAAACAACCAAAGCTAGACTTTTTCCGTCTGGAGACCAAACTGGAGCACTATTTGTCATTCCTAGAGCCTGAATAGAATCTCGTTCTCCAGATTGTAAGTCCTGAATAAAAATTTCAGCCAAACCATTTTCAAATGATACGTAAGCAATTTTTTTTCTATCAGGCGACCAATCAGGAGACATTATTGGCGCTTTGGAGGTGAAAAGAATTTGTTCATTTTTGCCATCGATATCTGAAATACACATTTGATAAGTGTCAGCATCAGAATTAATGACATATGCTAATTTCGTATCAAATATCCCTTTTAAACCAGTAATTTCTTCATAAATTCTATTGCTGATAATTTTTGAAATTCCCTCAATATTATCTTCACTGCCAACAATTTCGCCTTCTAAAATCTTAATTCTTCTATTTATGTTAAATAAAGAATACGAAATATTGAGATTTCCTAAAGCATTAACAGAATTTATTTTTCCAATTACAGAATAATCCACCCCGAGTACTTTCCAATCCCTGTAATAAAAATCATTTTCCGAGGAAGGATATGAGAGCATCTCATTCACAGCAAGATTTTCAAATTCACCAAACAAAAGCATGTTCTTTTCGATATTTCTAGATATCTGAATGCCATAATTTTCTTCAATGCCACTCTCAATGCCAAAAGGAACAAATGCAACTTTTGATAAATTATCGCTTCCTTTTAAAATTTCAATTTCTAAGATAGAAAATATATGGTTAGAAACCAAAAAAACTATCATGAAGAAAAACTTAATCACTCTATCTCCCCAGATGATTTAAAAACTAAATTAAAGTTTCTAAAGTTTTCTTCAAATAGCTTTCTATCAAGAAAACTAACTTCTTCTAAAAAAGTCATTTTATTCATTGCCGTTAAAATAGATTCATTAAAAGAATTATTAGAACTTGGCTCAATCAAATCAAAATTTAATATTTCTCCTGAGGGAGCAAGATTTATTGATACTTTTGCTATTAAAGATTCACTTAAAGAATTAGGTTTAATCCAAATTGAAGAAATACTTGCCTGAATGATAGCTGAAACTCTCAAAATATCTTCTCTTTCCTTTGAAAGCTTAATTTTACTGATTTCGTTTTTGATATCTGATTTATTTATTTTAAATTTTGAAAGAATTTCTGCTTCTGACGGTTCTGCTTTTTTATCATTTACAGAAGCTTTTTTTGTTTCTTTTTTAATGGTTGTATTTAGGATAGATGAATCGAACAATATGTCATCTTCTTGAATTAACTCGTAAAAATTTACTTTGATTGATTGTGTCTCATCAATATTGAGTTTTGGGATAGAAAACATAGAAAAAATCAAAGATAGAAATAAAAGAATCAAAAAAAAAGTATTTAAACTTGTTAAAGCCTTATTCATTCTCAATGGGTTCAGTTATGAGATTAATAGAATCTGTTTTAAATTTTTTAATCAAAGACATTGTTTTAGCAACATTGTCATAAAGCGTTTCCTTATCTGCTCTTAAAAATATCTCAACTTTTGGGTTGTTCTTTAAAATTTTTTCTAACTGTTCTGCAAATAACTGAAAACTTTCGTAGATTTCATTCTTTTCACCCAAATCAAGAGAATAAAACCCCTCTTTGCTGATTGAAATGGTTAAATTATCGTCTTTAGATTTATTTAGAGCTTGAGCTTCGGTTTTGGGCAGATCAAGGTCAATTCCTTGAATCATAAATGGTGTTGCTACCATAAAAATAACCAGCAAAACTAATGAAATATCCACATATGGAATTACGTTAATTTCTGTTAAAAGCTTTCTATTTTTTTGTCGTCTTTTGGACATTGAATTCTTGGTAAGTTATCAAAAGTTCAGATGTAAAATTTTCGTAACTCTTAATAATGGTATCAATTGTCTTGACACTCCAATTATAAGATACAAGAGCAGGTATAGCCGCGAATAGACCTAGTGCAGTTGCTACTAAAGCTTCAGATATACCTGGGGCAACGGCATTTATTGATACTTGAGAAAGTTGGGCTAAACCACTAAAGGCGTTCATAACCCCCCATACAGTCCCAAATAGGCCTATGAAGGGGCTTACAGATGCAACAGTAGACAAAAAAGATAACCCTTCTTCCAATCTTTCTTCTTGTCTATTAATTATAATTTCCGTTGACTTGTTGATGCGGTCAGCTGTCTTTTCGAAATTTTCTGACTTTAAAAATTCTTCATGAGAAATTACAAAGATTTGAGATAGTCCAAAATTATCTTCTTTACGGTTAAGCTCATTAAATATTTTTTCAATATTTCTAGAGTTCCAAAACTCGGTTTCAAACTCAAAGATATCCTTTTTCGCTCTGCTTAAGGTAAGCCACTTATCAAAGATAAACCACCATGAAGTTCCAGCCAGAACAAACAAAATAATCATCACTAATTGAACAACTAAACTTGCTCCTAAAAATAAATCTACAAAACTTAATTCAGCTTGCATTTTTTTTATCCAACATCTTTTTTCTTAGCTCATCTGGAAGAGCAATGGGTTTTTTAGTTTCAAGATCAACACAGCCGCATAATACATTAGCTTCACACATTATTTGTGAATTTATAACAACTCTTTGGTTAAAGCTAAAACTAGCTTTCTTTAATTCTGAAAGAGAAGATTCTATTTTTATTAATTGATCTAATAGGACAGGTTTTTTGTAATGAATGTCTAATTTATTGACAATAAAAATAATATTTTTGCCTAAAAGTTCGTTTTGTAGGTAACCACACTTTCTTAGAAATTCAGTTCTAGCCCTTTCAAAATATTTGAGATAATTAGCATAAAAAACTACACCTTGTGCATCAGTATCTTCATAGTAAATTCTTAGCTCTATGGTATCTGACATTAAAGATGGCTTTTTATATCTTCCTCAAAAAGAGATTTAAGTAAAACTATGAAGCTCTCCAAAGAAAAATCGCATGTATTGTTAAAATCTTTAGGAAGATTGTTGTTTACAGTATGGAGCGGAATTCTCACCTTGATGGGTCTGTGATTAAATTTATAAATCAAAGCTGGATGACTGTCTTCTGGAGTTGCAGCAATCACTTGATCCCACCAGCCTTCGAGGGGTTCTGCGCCTTGCCCATATCTCTTACATTCTATGTACCAATTACCAAGAATAAGATCTGGAAGATGTTTTTCTCGAGTTTGCTCTAATATTCTTTTTAATGGTTTTTTTAATTCCAAAGAATCATTCAAGGCATTTGCAATTTCTCTTTCAAATGATGCTCCCTTATTCCTTGAATTCGTCATCAAGCAAAGCTCCCTTCAGAAAATTCAGCATTGGAATGAACATTTTGCACATCATCCAAATCTTCAAGACTTTCAAGAAGATTGATGACTTTTTCAGAAGCCTCATCATCAAGCTCAACGCTATTTGATGCTTTCATAATCAACTCGTATTGGTTAATTTTGATTTCATTCTCTTCTAGAACATTTTTAAGATTATGAAATTCTTCGGCTTCAACAGAGATGATGAGATTATCTTCGTCACCCTGTTCTACTTCATCTGCACCATTCGATACAGAAACATCAAATATTTTTTCCTCATCAGTATTTTCAACGACTATCTGACCAACTTTGGTAAATAAATATGCTACAGACCCATCGGTACCTAAACTTCCTCCGTACTTAGAAAAAGCGTGTCTAACTTCAGCAACCGTTCTGTTTTTATTGTCCGTCAAAGTTTCAACTATAATAGCAACCCCATTGGGACCATAGCCTTCATAAATGGTTTCTTCTAAATTTTCTGCTTCCTGATCTCCAGAACCTCTTGCTATGGCTCTTTCTATTGTATCTTTTGGCATATTGGCTCCAAGGGCCTTATCTAGAGCAAGTCTTAATCTAGGATTATCTCCTGGCTCAGGTCCTCCCAATTTAGCAGCAACGGTAAGCTCTCTTATAAGTTTCGAGAAAACTTTTTGTCTTTTTTCATCTTGACGACCTTTGCGATGTTTTATGTTGGCCCACTTAGAATGTCCCGCCACTATTTATCCTCTTCAAGAACTTTTATGGAAAGCATATCTAATTGATCCTGATCAATTAAACTTGGAGCATCGGAAAGCAAGCAAGTTGCTGATTGGGTCTTGGGAAAAGCGATTACATCTCTGATGGATTCTTGTTTACAAAGCAACATGATCAAACGATCTAATCCAAATGCAATTCCGCCATGAGGAGGACATCCATAGGACAGAGCTTCTAAAAAGAAACCAAATTTTTCATCCGCTTCTTTTTTATCTATTCCTAATATGGATAATACTTCCAATTGTTCATCTAAACTATTAATTCTCAAAGAACCGCCTCCAATTTCACTGCCATTCAAAATAAGGTCATATGCTTTTGCAACAGCATTTGCTGGATCTCTCTTTAGTTCTTTGAGCCCTCCTTGAGAAGCAGTAAAAGGATGGTGTGATGGAGACAAGTTCCCTTGAATATCCTCTTCAAATAAAGGAAAGTCTGTTATCCATCCGAATTTAAAAGCCTCTTTATCAATTAAGTTAAGATCTTCACCTAATTTTTCTCTCAATGAGCCCATTGAATCATTCACAACATTTCTGTGATCGGCACCAAAAAAAACAGTGTCTCCAGAACTTAGTTCAAGCCTTTCAACTAAACTAGAAATCTCTTCTTTAGAAAGGAACTTAAGAATTGGAGACTGAAGCCCATTATCTAGATCAGTAGAATCATTGACTTTTATATAAGCTAGTCCTTTTGCTCCAAAATTACCGACAAATTTAGTGTACTCATCTATTTTATTTCTGCTTATTTCTTGTTCAATTTTAAGCGCAACAATTCTTGCCTTTTCATTCTTGGCAGGATCGGCAAAAACCTTAAATGAAGAATTTTCAAAAATATCTTTTACATCAACGAGCTTTAAAGGGTTTCTTAAGTCAGGTTTATCTGAGCCGTAATCCTTTATTGCTTCTTGATATTTAATTCTTTGGAAATCATCAAACTCAATATTTAAAGTTTCAAAAAAAATTCTTTTTATAAGGCTTTCAGAGATTTTAAGAATTTCTTCTTCTGAAATAAAAGACAATTCGATATCCAATTGAGTGAATTCTGGCTGCCTATCTTTTCGTGTATCCTCATCCCGGAAGCATCTGACAATTTGAAAATATTTTTCAAAACCTCCAATCATCAACATTTGTTTGAAAAGCTGTGGTGACTGAGTGAGAGCATAAAACTTTTGATTGTAAAGTCTGCTTGGGACAAGAAAATCTCTAGCTCCTTCCGGCGTAGCCCTAGCCATCATTGGAGTTTCAATTTCAATAAACTCATCTTCAATGAGATGACTTCTGACGATGTGATTTACTTGAGATCTGATTTTTAGATTTGATTGCATTTCCGGTCTTCGCAAATCCAAGTAACGGTATTTGAGCCTAACCTCCTCACCGACTTTTGCATGTTCATCTAACTGAAAAGGCAAAGGTTTACTTTTGGAAAGAATATCAATTTCTTTTGAAACCAGTTCCAGTTCTCCAGACGCCAATGACTCATTAATTGTGCCTTTAGGCCTTTTTCTAAGAATTCCTGTAACTTCAAGAACATAAGACATTCTTATCGATTCCGACTTTTTGAATAAATCTTTATCGTCTGGCTCAACAACAACTTGCATTAATCCAGATGCGTCTCTGATATCTAAAAATATGACACCTCCATGATCCCTGACCTTTTCAACCCATCCAGAAATGAGAAAGGATGAATCGATTTCTTTATTAGAAATATTTTTTATTTGAGTACGTTCCATATTTAGAAAGATTGTTTAATCTTTTTTAGCAGGTTTTGAGTTTTCTGTTTTTTTTGGTTCCTTAGAGGGTTTTTTACTTTTAATATCTGATTGTACAAGATTTTTTTTATTGCCTGTCTTAAAGTCTGTTTCGTACCAACCTGATCCCTCTAAACGAAAGGATGGGGCTGAGATAATTTTTTTAGCCTTTGCTTTTGGCGAGCAATCACAAAATACAGTTTTTGTAGAATCTGCTACAGAAACAATTCTTTCAAATATTTTGTCGCATTTACTGCATTGGTACTCATAAATAGGCATTATTCCTCACTGTAAGCATCTTTTTTTAGTATTATTAATTTTTAAAGCCGAATATTAATTTATATTTTAAATGAAAGCTTCCTCATTTCACTATAAAACTCAAAAAGAGGCCCCAAAAGACGCAGAACTCATAAGCCATAAACTTATGATTAGAACAAATATGATAAAACCGTTGGCTTCCGGTATCTATTCGTGGATGCCCCTGGGATTAAAGATTCTTAATAAAGTCGAATCTATCATTAGAAAAAATATGAATGAATATGGTTGTTTAGAAGTTTTAATGCCGATGGTTCAACCAAAAACACTGTGGGACGAAACAAAACGGTCTGAGCAAATGGGTCCAGAACTTTTGGGTTTTTTGGATCGTAATGAAAGGGAATTTTATCTCGGCCCTACTCATGAAGAAGTCATTACCGATATATGTCGTCAAGAACTGCAAAGTCATAAAGATCTGCCTAAAACTTTTTATCAAATACAAACGAAATTCAGAGATGAAATTAGACCTAGATTTGGAGTCATGCGAGGCAGAGAGTTCTTAATGAAAGATGCCTATTCATTTGATCTTGATGAAGAAGGGATGAGCAAAAGCTATCAAGCTATGAAAGAGTGTTACCAAAAGATATTTGATGAGATTGGCTTTGATTACAAGATTGTAAAAGCTGATTCAGGAGCAATTGGTGGGAATATGTCTGAAGAATTTCATGTCCTAGCTGATTCTGGTGAAGATACATTGGTATTTAACGATAAAGATTTTTCATCAAATATTGAATTATTGGAAGATTCCTTAAAAACTGAAATTGAGAAAAAAATTGAAAATAATGATCTATCTGATATTGATAGTGAGCATGGCAAACTTTCAATTAAAAAAGGAATTGAGGTGGGTCATATATTTGAACTAGGTAATAAATACAGCAAATCTATGGGTTTAAGTGTCCAACATGATAATAGTCAAAAAATTTTAGAAATGGGCTGTTATGGAATTGGAGTTTCTAGAATTGTTGCAGCTGCTATAGAGCAAAATCATGATAATGAAGGTATCGTTTTTCCAAAAAATATTTCTGCTTTTGATTGTTCTTTAATTTCAATCAATGAAAAAAAATCAGAGAAAGTTAAAAACAAAGCTAAGGAAATATACTCATATTTAATGAGTAACAATGTAGATGTCTTCTATGACGATCGAGATGCATCTCCAGGTAACAAATTTTCTGATTCCAATTTAATGGGGAATCCTTATCAGATAGTCATTAGCGAAAAGAACGTTGAAAAAGGCTTAATCGAAATAATTAATAGAAAAGATCAGGCGAAATCTGAAATAACTGAAAAAGACTTATTGGGTCTCTTTGATTGAGTCTGTAATCTGTTTTTCTATTTTCTTAGCTATATTTGGGTTGTCTTTTAGCCACTGACTAGCATTAATTTTACCTTGGCCAATTTTTTCACCATCGTAAGCGTACCAAGCACCTGCCTTCTCAACGATTTTTCTTTCAACTCCAATATCGAGAATTTCTCCAGCACGGTTAATTCCTTTGTTGTAAAGAATTTGGAATTCAGCTTGTCTGAATGGAGGTGAAACTTTATTTTTAACTACCTTAACTCTAGTTTCATTTCCTGCAACTTCGTCACCGTCTTTAACTGTACCAATTCTTCTAATATCCAATCTCACAGAAGAATAAAACTTTAAAGCATTACCACCAGAGGTAGTCTCAGGACTACCAAACATTACACCGATTTTCATTCGAATTTGATTAATAAATATAACAAGAGTATTTGATTTTTTTATACTACCGGTTATTTTTCTTAGTGCCTGTGACATCAGTCTAGCTTGAAGGCCAACATGATGATCTCCCATTTCGCCCTCAATTTCGGCTCGGGGTACTAATGCGGCTACAGAATCAATAACTAAAACATCTATTCCGCCAGATTTAACCATTATGTCGGCAACTTCCAGGGCTTGTTCGCCTGTATCAGGCTGAGAAAGGAGCAAGTCATCTATTTTTACTCCAATTTTTTCTGCGTAGACTGGATCTAAAGCATGCTCTGCATCTATAAATGCCGCGGTTCCTCCTTGTTTCTGGCACTCGGCTATGACTTGCAAAGTCAAAGTTGTTTTTCCTGAAGATTCGGGACCAAAAATCTCAACTACTCTGCCCTTAGGCAAGCCCATTATGCCAAGTGCCAAATCCAATCCTAATGAACCTGTAGAAATACTTGGAATGCTCTGAACCTCCCTTTCACCCATTCTCATGATGGTTCCAGGACCAAATTGGGTCTCAATCTGAGAGATGGCTGTTTCTAGGGATTTTCCTTTTTCTGGTGACGCTGTATCGTCTTTTTTTGTTTTTCTTGTAGGCATAATAAAACTGTATATTTATACAGTATTTAACAATATATTAAAAGTTATTGCAAACATTTTAATAATTCTTTTAAAGCAAAAGCTACACTCTGTTTTCTGACTTCGTCACGATTTCCTTCAAAAAGTTTGGTGAAGCAAGTTATTTCAGTTTTAGTGCCAATTCCAAAACATACCGTGCCAACCGGCTTGTCATGTGTTCCTCCAGTAGGTCCTGCTATACCGCTTATTGAAATTGAAAAATCTGAGCCACTATTTTTTATAGCTCCTTCTGCCATTTCCTTCACAACATTTTCACTTACAGCTCCCTCCTCTAAAAGAGTATCTTTGCTAACGCCAAGAGTTTTAAGCTTTGCCTTATTAGAGTATGTGATAAACCCAAAACCATACCATTTTGAACTACCTGGTATGCCTGTAAATTCCTTTCCGATCCAGCCTCCTGTACAAGATTCTGCTGTAGAAACACTTTTCTTTGTCTCTGTTAATAGCTGACCTATCTTTATAGCTAAATCTTGCAGTTCGTCATTGGAAATCATCAATTTAAATTATAATTGATTAATGACTTTTATTGTTGGCCAAGGATGCATCAATTGTAAGCACACCGATTGTGTCGAAGTATGTCCTGTAGATTGTTTCTATGAAGGAGAAAATACTTTAGTTATCAATCCAGACGAATGTATAGATTGCGGTTTGTGTGAGCCTGAGTGCCCCATTGAAGCCATTTATGCAGAAGACGAAGTTCCTGCTGATCAAATAGAATTTATTGAAATAAATGAAAAATATTCAAAGATTTGGCCGAACATTACTGAGGCAAAAGATCCCATGCCAGATCACGAGGAGTGGAAGGAAAAAACAAATAAAATTAATGTATTAATCCTTGAATAAAGCTATTCAGAAACCTTTCCCTCAAGCATAGGAACAAATAACACAGAATCTAAAATTGTTTCATGAAATTCATTTTTTGATTTTTTTTCTAAGAGTAATAAATGTTGTTTCTTCCCATCGCCGACGGGGCAAATGAGCTTGCCATGTACCTCAAGTTGAGTTTTTAATTTTTTTGGAATTTGTGAAATTGCTGCTGTACAAATGATGGCATCAAATTTTTTTGGGGTTGGCCAGCCTAAAGTACCGTCAGACCAACGTAATTGGTAATTGTCTATACCAACTTTCTTTAAATTGTTGTCTGCCCGAAGTGATAGGGCTTCGATTCTTTCTAAAGAAAATACTTTTCTGCAAAATCTAGCAAGTATTGCTGTTTGATACCCACAGCCAGTGCCGATCTCCAAAACTGCTCCTAAAGGTTTTTGGTCTAAGACATTTCCTTGAATCAAAAGTTCTGTCATTTTTGCTACAACAAAAGGTTGTGAAATGGTTTGTTGATGACCAATTGGTAAGGACATGTCTTGGTAAGCTCTAGAAGTAAATGTTGCATCGACAAATTCATGTCGCGGAATTTGGTAGATGGCTTCTAGCACTCTCGGATCTTTAATGCCCTTTTGAGAAAGTTCTTTGGTTAATTCTTTTCTGGCAAATTCAAAATTCAATTGATCTATAAATTTTTTGCCCAGTCTGCAACTACCTGTTGTTGAGAGTTGGAATGCATGTCTATCTTAATTGGAGATATTGAAATGAATCCATCTTCCAAATTCTTTCGATCGGACACTTCAAGATTCTTCTCACCTTCTTCCTCGTTTAGGAAAGTTTTAGTGATTTTAATTTCAGGATCGGGAAATTCATTATGATCTGGTACATTGATGTTTAAAATTTGAAAGTCTTCCATGTCCAAGTTGTCCAGATTATCTAAGACTTTGGCAACAAACTTTGCAGCGAAAGAAAAATCATTGATTTCAAAAGATGCTACAGACACTGCAATTGAGGGATACTTCAAATTCCTACCATCTAAAGCAGCACCTACGGTACCGGATAAAATGGCATCGGAACCTAAATTTGGACCTGGGTTTATTCCAGAAACGACTATTTCCGGTTCGAAGGGACACAGCATGTTTCTAGCCACTTTTACACAATCAACGGGTGTACCGTTTAGACTGAATATATTATCCGCATATTTTTTGTGTCTTAAGGGCGTTAAAAAAGTTATCGCGCTACTAAATCCACTTCGATTTTGATCTGGACCTATAAGAAATACTTCGTGTTTGTCATGCAATTCTTTAAAAAGAGCTTTGATACCAGGATGGTCGAATCCGTCATCATTGGTGAGTATTATTTTCATATAAATTAATTCTTCGTAACGAG
This sequence comes from uncultured SAR86 cluster bacterium, assembly GCA_902540995.1. GTDB lineage: Bacteria > Pseudomonadota > Gammaproteobacteria > Magnimaribacterales > AG-339-G14 > MEDG-81. The sequence continues at coordinate 12,456 of CACBOY010000002.1, read as the reverse complement.
AGCAATCGCTTGAGTACTGATGCCTTCTCGAGCGCCTTCAAAACCTAAACCATCTGTCGTTGTTGCTTTGCAAGATATATCATTTGGATTCATTTTTAACTCTTTAGCTAAATTCTCTTCAATTTTTTTTTTGAATTTCTCCAGCCTAGGCTCTTCTCCAACATAGGTAAGGTCAATATTTACAATTTGGTATCCTGCCTCTAAAAGCATTGTGGCAACTTTTTTCAAGAGATGAATACTAGAGATGCCCCTGTTTTCCTCATTGGAGGGTGCCAATTTGCCGATGTCACCCATCTTACAAGCACCTAAAAGGGCATCGATGATTGCATGACTGATGATATCCCCATCAGAATGAGCAACGACCTCATACTCAGAGTCGATTGCGATACCGCCCAAGATGAAATCTTTAGAACCTTTGGTGATTTTATGAGCGTCAAATCCTTGCCCAATTCTCAGATTACTCACTAAATTCTGCCAGCAAGCTTTAAATATTGTTCTACTGTTTCCAAATCCTCTTTTTTAGTCACCTTAATATTTGTTTTATTACAGGGGTAAATGGATATGTCTTTTTTAAAATAATGCAGCATAGCGCTTACTTCATCAGTGAATACTTTTTCATCATCATTGGCTTTGGTTAAAGCGGACAATAGATCTTCCAAACAAAAAACTTGAGGTGTTGCTGACAACCAAAGGTTATTTCGATCTAAGGATTTTTGTACTTTTTCATTTTTTACCAAGTTAACGCTTTCTGTTGGTTGGTAAGAAAGATAGCACCCTTCCCCATCTTCTTTGATTTCATCCTGAGCTTTGCTCATTAGACCCAAAAGATCTTTAAGGTCCAAGCAAGGTCTTGCAGCATCATGCACGGCAACTAATATTGATTTATCTTCATCCTCTTTAATCTCTTGCAGCCCATTCAAAACTGATAGCATCCTCGTAGAAGCACCAATGCAAGTCTTAACTTTGTTGTGTTGCGAAATAGACAAAGCTTCCCAAGCTTCGGTATCTTCTGCGACAACAACATAAATAGTTTTGCAATTTTCATCTTTCAAAAAAGGATCTATGGCAAATTCAATAATGGTTTTTTTTCCTACTATATTGAATTGTTTAGCAAGTTTGAGTTGGGCTCTTGCACCAACCCCAGCAGCAGGAATTAAAGCGACGTATTCACTCATTTGGTACTAGTTCAATGAGAACTTCCCCTTTTTTGATCAAATTTAATTTACTTCGGGCGTAACCTTCCAAAGCTTCAGGATCATTTGTGAAACTATCTAGTTCCATTCTGGCAATTTTATTGTCTTCCTTCAATTTAACGATTTTATTTTCTAAAATAATTTTTTCTTGTGTCATTTTGTCTAACCGACCAATGCTATTTTCCCCGTAGAAGATTCCTATAATATAAAATAAAATCAAAAAAATAAGTATCACTAATACACCGGGGAACAAATAATTTTTAATTTTGTCTATCAATTAATTAACTCCTGCCTGCCGAGAAATTCTAAACCTTCCATAGCATCAATCATTAACAATCTATTATATTTTGAAGTTCTATCTGACCTTGATGGTGCGCCAGTTTTTATTTGCCCAGCTCCAGTACCAACAGCTAAATCGGCAATAAAATTATCTTCTGTTTCACCAGAACGATGAGAAATTATGCACTTATAGTTGTGTTGATAAGCTAAACATATAGTTTCAAAAGTCTCAGAAATTGTTCCAATTTGGTTAATTTTTACCAAGACTGAGTTGGCAATATTTCTGTCAATGCCCTCTTGAAGAATATCTTTATTGGTTACAAATAAATCATCGCCAACCAACTGAGTCTTCTTACCTAGTTTTTTAGTGAGACTCTCCCATCCAACCCAATCGTTTTCATCGAGTCCGTCTTCAACTGAAGTAATAGGATATTTATCAGCTAAATTGGAAAGATACTCAATTAATTCATCTGACGATAACTTTTCCTTATTTGAAAAAACATACTTCTTATTTTTTAACAATTCTGTTGCGGCGCAATCCAGTGCAAAGGTTACATCTTTATCAACTTCATATCCTGCTTCTTGGATGGAGCTGGATATTAAATCAAGCGCTTCTTCAGCTGAATCAATTCCAGGAGCAAATCCACCTTCATCCCCAACTGCCGTGGAAAAGCCTTTTTTATTCAATGTTTTTTTTAAAAAATTAAATACTTCCACGCCGCAAATGAGACCTTCTTTAAAGGAAGAGAACCCAACTGGCTGAATCATAAACTCCTGAAAGTCTAAATGATTATTAGCATGTGCTCCCCCGTTTAGAATGTTCATCATAGGAAGAGGCATCTTCATTTTTACTTCTGAAAAAAAATTTTCCCTAAAGTAATCATGAATATATTCGTATAAAGGCTTTTTTTCTGCACTTGCTGATAACTTGCAGTGAGCCAATGATAGAGAAAGGATAATATTTGCCCCAAAATTTTTTTTATTTTTTGTCCCATCCAGTTCTATTAGTTTTGAATCAAATTCAACTTGAGAACCTATTTTCATGCCAATAAGTTCTGGAAATAAATTCTCTTCTGCATTTTTAATAACCTGCGCAACTCCTTTACCATTAAAATTATTACCGCCATCTCTTTTTTCTATGGCTTCTCTGGAACCGGTAGAAGCGCCAGATGGTACGAAACCAATTTCTTTAAAATCATCATCAGTCTCTATCAAAGCAGCAATTGTTGGAGTTCCTCTGGAATCAAGGATTTCAAATGCTTTAATCGCTTTGATTTTCATTTTCTTAAAAACCTTTTACTGCCTGATCAACAGCATTGACTTTAGTTAAAAGAGTTTCAAATTGATCTAAAGGCGTTGCCGATGGACCATCACAGAGAGCTTCTTTAGGATTGGGATGGACTTCTATAAATAGGCCAGCTATGCCCAAAGATACTCCGGCTTTGGCTAAGTCTTCAGCTTGATCTCCTCTACCACCAGCGGCAGTTTTTCCTTGACCGGGGAGTTGAAGAGAGTGAGTAACATCAAAAATAATTGGGCATTTAAAAGTTTTTAATTTAGACATGCCCAACATGTCTACAACTAAATTATCATAACCAAAAGAAGTACCCCTCTCACAAAGCATGACTTGATCGTTGCCAAAATTGCAGCATTTTTCAATGATATTTTTCATTTGATCAGGAGATAAAAATTGTCCTTTTTTAATGTTTAACGGCTTTCCAGACTGGCAAGCTTCTTTGATAAGATCTGTTTGTCTGCATAAAAAAGCAGGTATTTGGATAATATCAACAACCTCTGATATTTGTTCGACTTGGTTTATTTCATGAATGTCGGTAATGAGTTGATAGTCTCTTTTTTTTAATTCTCTAAAAATTTCTAAGCCTTTTTCAAGGCCCGGTCCTCGATAGGAATCTACAGATGAGCGATTAGCTTTATCAAAAGAAGCTTTAAAAATGAATGAATTCCCCTGAGCTTCAGTAATTTTTTTTAATCTTTCAGCAACCTTGAAAGTAAGCTGATCGTCTTCTAAAACATTTAAACCAGCAATGACGCAAAGTTTGTTGGAATTTGAAATCTCTATTTTTGCTATTTTAACTAAATCACTCATTTTTTACTTAGAGTTTAACTTAGCAGCTTTAATAAATCCTTTGAAAAGCGGATGTGCATTTATTGGATCGGATGTGAATTCAGGATGAAACTGACAACCAATGAACCATTTGTGGTTCTTAATTTCAATTGCTTCGACCAAGGTATCGTCTTCAGACTTTCCAACTACAGTCATACCATTTTTATTAAATGCCGACTCATAATTGCCATTAAATTCATATCTATGTCTGTGGCGTTCAAAAATTTTGAGTTTTTTGTAAAGCTTTGCCATTTTGCTATTTTTCTTTAAATGGCATACCTGACTTCCTAAACGCATAGTACCCCCTTTGTCAGAGTCTTCCGACCGATACTGAATAAGTCCATCTTCATCAAGCCATTCTGTAATCAATCCTATTACTGGATGCTGGGTGTTCTTCTTAAACTCAGTACTGTCAGCATCCAATTTCAATACATTTCTTGCAAATTCTATGACCGCAACTTGCATCCCTAGGCATATCCCAAAATAAGGGATGTTATTCTCTCTAGCAAACTTTGCTACGTTAAGCATTCCTTTGACGCCTCTATTTCCAAATCCTCCTGGAATTAAAATGCCATCAGCTTCTAAATTTTCTACTCCCTTATTGAATCTTTCAGAATCTATATGCTCAATTTTTACGTTTGTCTTATTGTGGATGCCCGCATGAATTAAAGCTTCATTTACTGATTTATATGAATCTACCAATTCAGTATATTTACCTACCATCGCGATTTTAGTCTCTCCTTTTTGCTCTGATTCAAGTTTAGTAACTCTTTTCCAATCATTAAGTTTTGGCTTAGAACACTTTAATTTTAGTTTTTCTACTATTTGCTGATCTAAGCCTTGTTTATTCATCATTACAGGGATTGCGTATATTGATGGCACATCAGGTAATGTAAAAACACAATCTTCATTTACGTTGGTAAACAAAGCAATTTTTCTACAATCTGCTTTTGAAAGATTCTGTTCAGACCGACAAATTAAAATATCTGCTTGCAGGCCATGAGATAACAGACTTTTCACTGAATGTTGAGTTGGTTTTGTTTTAGTTTCTCCTGATGATGCTAAATAAGGTACGAAAGTTAAGTGTGTAAATAGTGTCCTTTCAGATCCCAACTCAAGTTTCATTTGCCTAATTGCTTCTAAAAAAGGTTGTGACTCAATATCGCCAACGGTTCCACCAATTTCTATAATTGCGATGTCATTATCGCCTGCGCCATAGGCAATTCTTTTTTTAATCTCATCGGTGATATGAGGAATTACTTGTACGGTTGAACCTAAAAATTCTCCCTTTCTTTCCCTTTTAAGAACATCTTCATACACTTGACCTGCAGTAAAATTATTTTTATGCGACATTTTAGAGTTCAAATATCTTTCATAATGCCCAAGATCGAGATCGGTTTCAGAACCATCTTCTGTAACAAAAACCTCGCCATGTTGAAAAGGACTCATTGTGCCAGGATCAAGGTTTATGTATGGATCTAGCTTCATCACTGTAACTTTTAACCCTCTACTCTCTAAAAGAGAGCCTAGTGAAGCTGAAAGAATACCTTTACCGATAGAAGAGACGACTCCACCAGTTACAAATAAGAATTTAGGATTTTTTGAAGCCATCTTTTTCATACAAGATGGTTCACTAGTATATCAGAATAGTCTAAAGCTATTTAGAAAACTTTATCAGAGATAAATTAGATGGATATAAACTGACCTTCTTCTACTTCTTCCGATTGATCCAGCGGCCTTGAAAGAGACGCCCAATCAATTTCTCCATCCGTTGGCCAGTCTTGATAATCCAAAACACCCAGTTCGTCATACAAAGGTTTGACTTTATCAGTTAATAAGCCAATTCTTGCTAAGTTAGGTACGACTCTTGTAAACAACAAGTGTTGGAAGTTGTTGGTAACATCGGACTTACTTTGAAAAGCAATGGCATCTTCCACATCCCATCCAAAATGTTCATATACTTCTGAAGACATCAATCTACCTCTCATCACAACACAAGCCTCATAAGCAAATTGAGCTCTTTCCTCTCTTTCTTCATCAGAAAGGGTTTTTACAAACTCCTCTAAATAATTTACACCAAACGTCACGTGTCTTGCCTCATCCCTAATAATTAAGTAAAGCATATCTTTAAAAACAGGATCAAAAGTACCTTGTCTCGCAAGATTAAAAGCAGCAAGAGCAAGCCCTTCTATGATTATTTGCATCCCGATGAATTTGAGGTCCCATCTAGGGTCAGTCAAAATTTTATCAAGTAAAGACTTCAGACCTGTTCCTACAGGATACATAATTCCAACTCTAGATTGGATGTATTTATTAAATGCTTCAACATGTCTTGCTTCATCAAAGGTTTGAGATGCAGCATAAAGCTTTGCATTGAAAGTTGGAGCACAAGATACGAGTTGCGATGCTACTAACAAAGCACCTTGTTCGCCATGCAAAAATTGGCTTAAAGACCAAGCTCCTCTATGACTCATGAAAGTGAATTTATCTTCTGTGGAGAGCTTTTGATAAGGTTCGTAATCGTCCCAAAATATAGGAGGAGGTGTATCTCCTCTTTCAGGTAAAGGTCTGTCCCAATCGATGTCTTTTTCTGCATTCCAATTGAGATCTTTTCCAAGTTCGTAAAGTCTTTTGATTCTATTATCTTGAACCGTATAGTCCCAATTGTAAGAACCTGTTAAGGGAGTACTAAAAATCTCAGCTATATCAGTGACTTCTTCCTTAGAAAGGTTGTATTCGTTTTCAACAGGAAACTCTTTTATGTTTCTTGGGGTTTCTTTTAAAACTTTAATTTTCATAACTTATATACCTTTTTTACGCGATTTGTTATTCCAGTCATTAACGTATAAGAACTATTATTAGCATATTTAGCCACTGTGTCTACTTCATGGCCTTTACCCCATAAAATAACTTCATCCTTATAACTAATTTTACTTATATTTGATAAATCAATTGCAACCATATCCATTGAGACTTTACCGATTACCGGCGCTAATTTTCCTTTAATCAATACTTTCCCGCAATTGCTCAAGTTTATTGGATACCCATCACCATACCCTACTGGCAAAATACCTATTTTAGTTCGCTTTTTGGCCTGCCAAGTCCCTTCGTAACCAACCTTTTCTCCTTTTTCAATTTCTTTTAAAGAAATGAACTTTGATTTCAAAGTCATTACAGATTCAAGCTTAATGTTTTTATCTTTTAAGTTTGATCTACTGCCAAACATGCTTATCCCAGGTCTTACAATATCTTTCTGCGAAGCAGGATAATTAATCATGCCACCGGAATTGCATAGGCTTTTCTTTACAGAAATTTCATCAGATGAGCATCTTTTCTCAAGATCCTTAAATTTCTTTAGTTGTATTGCATTACCTTTAAAAGAATAAAAATGACTCATTAAAACTATTTGGTTTGTTTTTTTTGAAACTTCTTCAAAAATTATTGAAGAATCTTCAATTGAAAAGCCGAGTCTATTCATTCCTGAGTCAAATTTAAGCCATATCTGATGACTTTCTTTGAATTTCTTAATTTGCTTTAAAAAATTAAGCTGCCTGCTAGAGTGGATAACAAACTCTATATCGTTTTTGAGAAGAGCCTTCATATCGGCTAAATCGTAAGGCCCTTCCAAATCTAAAATAGGTTTTTTTGATTTTGAACGAAGATTTATGGCCTCTTCAGACGTTGCAACACAAAATCCATCAACTTTACTTTGGATGTGTTTCGTAATTTTATCTATGCCGTGGCCATATGCATCAGCTTTTACGACTGGAAAAAATTTAGCAGAGTGTACAGAGCTCTTAAGACTTTTAAGATTAAAGTCCAAAGCCTTTAGATCGATCTCTACAAATGTCGGACGATTCAATTCAATCTTCTTCTGAAAAATCTGGATTTCTTAGAGCTGGATCGTCTGGGGCAAGATCTTGGAACTTTGTATATTTATCTGAAAAATGCAATTTCACTGAACCTGTAGGCCCATTTCTATGTTTTGCTACATCAATTATTGCAAGCCCTTTATTTTCAAGATCTTGTTCGTATTTTTCTGCACGAAAAACAAAAGTCACAATATCAGCATCTTGCTCAATCGCTCCAGAATCCTTTAGGTCAGCAAGAACAGGTCTTTTTCCTGTCCTTGTTTCAGGTGCTCTATTCAATTGAGATAAAGCTATTACCGGGACATCAATTTCTTTTGCCAGAGCTTTTAAAGATCTTGAAATTTCACTCATTTCTGAAACACGATTATCGTTTTTATTATCAGCATTCATCAACTGCATGTAATCGATGATGATCAGACCTAAATCGGGATTTTCTCTTTTAAGCTTTCTTGATCGAGAGAGAATTTCTGATGGAGATAATGAAGATGTATCATCAATAAAAAATTTGGATCTACTAAGTAAAGAAAGAGAGTTCTCTATCTCATTAAAATCATTATCAGAAAGATTTTTTGCTTCGAATAGTTTTTTTAATTCTATTTTTCCTAGCAGGGATATCAACCTGTACATAATTGATCTTGCCGACATTTCCAAACTAAAAAGGACTGATGGTATGCCATCATTTACCAATTGTCCTGCAATGCTGAGAGCAAAAGCAGTCTTTCCCATACTGGGTCGACCTGCAATAATGAATAAATCTCCTTGTTGTAAGCCCATTGTGAGCTTATCTAAATCTCTAAAGCCTGTGCTTATCCCTACCAAATCTCCATCAGATCTTATGGTCTCATCTATCTTGTCGTAAACCGGTTTTATCAAATCTTTAGCTAACATTGGACCAGAACTTCTCTGAATTGAGTCTCTGAGTTTTATTAATTTATCTTCAGCCTCGCTTAGAGCGCTTTCGCTTTCAAAAGTATCTGCTTCCTTTGCCAAAGAAGAGATATCAGCTGCAGTTGATATTAATTTCCTAAGCGAAGAAGACTGTTTAATGATGTTTGTATAATTAACAAAGTTAGCTGTGCCTGGTGTTTCAGATACCAAATTTTTTACATAACTCACTCGATCAAAATTAGAAAGAGATGAAAGATCGCTATCGTTTGAAAGAGATTCAATCAAAGTAACGGTGTCAATCTCCGATCCAAGATCAATCAGTTTTTTGATGCCTCGATAAATTAACTTATGTTCATTGGCAATAAAATCACTTTCATCAACTTCTACAGACAATGAATCCCAAAGCGTTGGTTCTAAAATAATGCTTCCAAGAACAGCTTTTTCGGCTTCAATAGATGATGGTAAGTCGTTTCCTTTTCTCATAGCAGGGCTGATATTCTCCCACTACTGAAGAATGAAGACAATTAGATTTTAAGATTCTTCGGGTTTTAGTTCGAGATTAATTTTAGCTATAACTTCAGGATGCAATTCGATATCAATCACATAATTTCCGAGTTCTTTGAGCGAACCCTCAGGGAGTCTGACCGCACTTCTTTCAATTTGGAAATCATTTGCTTCTAAAAGTTCTGAAATCTCTTTCGTTCCTACTGAGCCATACATTGTGCCTTCCTCGGAAATCGCTACATTTTGGGAGACGGAAATTTCATTTATTTTTTCAAAAATCTCTTTTGCACTTTCTAGCCTTTTTTCTTCCTGAAGTTTCAATTCTTCTTGTTTTGCTTCATAAACCTTCATATTTTCTTCATTGGCAATAATCGCTTTGCCTGAAGGTAAAAGATAATTTCTACCATAACCTGATTTAACTTGGACCAAGTCTCCAGGATTACCTAATCCAGTAATGCTTTCTTGTAGAATTAACTTCATGCTTTTAATGACTATCTGTAAAAGGTAATAATGCCAAAAGCCTTGCTCTTTTTATGGCTCTAGTAAGTTGGCGTTGATACTTTGCACTTGTACCGGTCATACGTGCTGGAATAATCTTTCCTGTTTCTGTTATGAATTTTTTTAAAAGCTCAACATCTTTATAATCAATTTCTTCAACGCCTGCTGCAGTAAATTGACAAGCTCTTTTAGGCTTTAGAAAGTTATCCTGATTCTGATTTCTTCTTTTGTTATCTTTTTGTCTTCTCATAAATCTTACTTTTTCTTATCTGATTTAAAAACATTCTTAACTTTCGCAAAAACTCCTTTTGCTTTTTCTTTTGCCTCTTCAACTACTTCTTCAACAACCTCTTCGACTTTTTCAGCAGCTTCTTTGACTTCTTCAATGGCGTCTTCAACTACTTCTTCTGCTTTTGATAAAACTTCTTTTGCTTCATTTGAAACTTTTTTTACAAGGCCTTCGTCTTTTGAATCTTTTTCATATGAAGAGTCTTTGGTTTGTTCCATAAGAGCTGATTTGCCAATTTCAGCTTGTTTTTTCTTTAAAACGGATGTCCTTAAAATATTTTCATTAAATTTAAAAAGGTCGGTTATTGATGCTAGCTCAGAGGAATTACACTCTAAGTTGATTAAAAAGTACTCGCCTCGATAGAAATCTTTTATTGGGTATGCCAATCTTCTTGAGCCAATTTCTTCAGATCTATGTATCTGACCTTTAATGGATTTGGTTGTTTCTAATATTTTATCGAAAAGAGATTTACCCAGCTCTTTTTCATCAGGGTTAAAAATATAAATAATTTCGTAATGATTCAATTTGCCTCCTTATGGGTATGAGTCTTTAAAGGTAAGACTCAAGAAAACATGCGAAGTCTAAGTCAAAAGAACTCAATTATCAATAGAGTCTATTATTATTTTTTTTATGAGTTCAAAAAAATTTAAACCTTCTTTTTCTGCTGATTTTGGCACTAAACTGGTCTCTGTCATTCCTGGAACGGTATTCACCTCAATGAAGTAGAATTTATCTTCGTATTCAATTAAATCTACTCTCCCCCATTTATCACACCCTAAAAGATCAAAAGCATTCTTTGAAAGCTTTTTAAGCTTAGCTAGTTTGTCTTCAGCAAAAATAGGAAAGCTATAAGATGTATCAGTTCTATTATATTTTGCTTCAAAATTATAAAACTCTTCTTGAGCTTCAATTTCTATTGGATCACATATTAAATTTCCCAAAACCGAGATAGTAAGCTCTCTTCCAGGAATAAATTCTTCAATAATTGGAGTGCCTTCAAACTTTTTTGCATGTTTAATGGCCTTTGAAAAATTTTCAGAATTATTTTTTATAATAGATACTCCAAGACTTGAACCTTCCTTGCTTGGTTTTATAACCAACTTTGAAGCTTTTTTTAAAAAGTCAGGAAGATCAGACCAGTCAAAAATGTCCGACACATATTGGGGAGTATTTATTTTGTTTTCACTCCAAATTTGTTTTGTCAGTATTTTATCATACGAATTTTTCAGGCCTGTAATGTCACTTCCTGAAAATTTAATATTCAATGACGATAAAAACTCTTGGACTTCTCCATCTTCTCCACCTTTTCCATGAATCATTACAAGAGCAAAATCAATACCGTCATACATTTTTTTGTCATGCATTTCGTTTTTATCTCTGATATCAATAAGTCTGGAATTTATGTTTTTCGCAATCAAGGTTTGATGAATTGACTGAGCTCCTCTCAAAGAAATTTCTCTTTCATTTGAAAAGCCTCCACAGACAATACCAATGCTTAGATTTTCTATCTTCATTAATTTTTAAATTTTTTTGCTAGCAATGAAGTATTTCCAGCTCCTTGCGTTAGAAAAATGAAATTATCCTCAGCAATTTCTTTCATTGCATCATATGCCTCCTCTATGCCTCTTACCAATTTTGCCGATGGATTTAACTTATGTATCTCTCTAATAAGGTCATCACTTTCATAGTTTGGAATCGGTTTTTCACTTGCTGGATAGATCTCTAAAAGAATTAAGTTTTCGCAAGAAGACAAAAGCCTTACAAAATCGTCAAACAAAGCTTTTGTACGGGAATACCTGTGGGGCTGAAAAACTACCAATAGTTTTCTATTGGGCCAAACTTCTTTGACTGTATTAATTGAAACGCTTAACTCTTCTGGATGATGTCCATAATCATCGATAAGAATTATATCTTTTTCAAAGACTTTTTCTGATATGAGTTGAAACCTTCTTTCAATAACAATGAATTTTTCTAAAGCCTGCTTTATTCCTTCATAAGATATTCCTTCATCGAGAGCTACAGTGATAGCTGCTGCTGAATTTAAAATATTATGCTTTCCCAGCATATTTGTCTTAAAGCTCATTTTATTGTTTTTTTCTTTATCAAATAAAACAAAATTAGAACCATCTTTGTCTTGCATGAAATTTAATATTTGAAAATCGTTGTTTGCAGAAAAACCAAACAAAGATACATTACGAGGAAGATTTTCAATGACTTCTACTACTTCAGGAGAATCACCATTGGCAAATATTCGACCTTGAAAGGGAGTTTTCAGACAAAAGTCCTTAAAGGATTGTTTTAATTTTTCAAGACTGTTGTCATAAGCCTCCAAATGATCGTTATCAATATTCGCAATTACTGCTTTATGGGGTCTTAATAATAAAAATGAGCCGTCACTTTCGTCAGCTTCGGTAAAAATATGTTTGCCTTTGCCAAGCTTTGCATTTGATGCAAAAGATTCTACCTTCCCGCCAATGATGTATGTAGGATCAAGTTCATTAATGCTAAAAATATGAGCAAGAATACAAGTTATAGTGGTTTTGCCATGACTGCCTGCTATTGCAACACTTTCTTTAAGCATCATTAAATTTGCCAGCATTTCAGCTCTTTTGATAACTGGAATTTTTAATTTTTCAGCCTCAGATACTTCCAAATTCTCATGTGAAATAGCCGACGAAATAACAACCAAATCCTTTTCTGCTACATTTGAGGCATCATGGGCATAAAAAATCTCAGCTCCAAGAGACTCAAGTCTCTGCGTTATTGGAGTATCAACTAAATCGGAACCAGAAATTTCATAATCTAAAT
>CACBOY010000001.1 GCA_902540995.1 uncultured SAR86 cluster bacterium | reverse complement strand
ACTCGGGATTACGTCGAGAAGTTGATAGGCTTGTATTAGTTAAGAAAGTTCCAATATTAGGAGTTTGCGTTGGCTTACAGATAATGGCTAATTCAAGTGAGGAGGGTATTTTAGGCGGGCTTGGATGGATTGATGCAACAGTCGTCAAATTCGATTCAGAGTCTCTTCCTAAAGGAGATCCATTACCTCATATGGGCTGGAACAATTTGAAAGTGCTAGTTGATGATCCTCTATTAAAGGGATTGGATGATTCTAGGTTTTATTATTTACATTCCTTTTTCGTAGTCCCAAAAAATAAAAAAGAAGTCATCGGTTCTGCTATTTATGGTGAAGAATTCTGCTGTGTAATACGTAACGACAATATTTATGGCATGCAGTGTCATCCAGAAAAAAGTCATTCTTTTGGGATTCGGTTTCTTAAAAATTTTGCTGAAATTTAAATATGCTCTCCCCGAGAATAATTCCATGTCTGCTTATAAGCGATGGAGGACTAGTAAAAACTCAAAAGTTTACATCTAAAAAATATGTAGGAGACCCGATAAATGCCATTCGTATTTTTAACGAAAAGGAATGCGATGAGTTAATGGTCCTCGATATTGATTCGACAACCAATGATATTAAGCCAAATTATGAAAAGATTAAGAAGTATGCTGCAGAATGTAGGATGCCTCTTTGCTACGGCGGAGGCATAAAAACAGTAGAACAGGCCCGTGCCATCATAGCATTAGGAGTGGAAAAGATAGCTTTATCATCTGGAGTAATAGGAAATCTTCCCTTGATAGAAAATCTTGCATCCGCTCTTGGTACTCAAAGCGTTGTTGTCGTCCTTGACGTAAAAAAAGATTTTTTTGGAAGATATAAGGTCTACACACACAATGGAAAGCAGGCTACAGGCTTAGATTTATTTACTTTGGTTTCAAAAGTTCAAGAATATGGTGCAGGTGAGATTGTCATAAACTCAATAGATCGTGATGGGATGAATGAAGGGTATGATTTTAAATTAGCAAAAATAATAAAAAAACAAGTACATGTTCCTCTTACTTTTCTAGGAGGCGCAGGAAGCTTAGATGACATAAAAAAATTAACCTCTGAAAATGGCATTATAGGATGTGCTGCAGGAAGTTTATTTGTATTTAAAGGAATCTATAGAGCCGTTCTCATAAGCTACCCTGATCAATTACTTCGTCAAAAAGTTTTAAAAGGTGTAAGCAAATAACTCAAATATTAAATTCATAGAATGGAAGATCTTATAATTTTTATATATGCTAAAACCAAAGATTTTTAGACATTCTTCTTTCTATAGCAAGAGCAATTATTTATGAATGGAAAATGCGATGTTTTAGTCCTTGGTGTTACAGGAATGCTTGGCAGTACTGTTTTGAAATATTTTTTTTCTAGAAATAAATACGAAGTATTTGGAACAATTAGAGGCTCTAAAATTCCTACGGCACTTGAAAATTTGAAGAAAAACATCATTTGCGAAATTGATGCAGAACATACAGATGAGATTGCCAAGGTTCTTGCTATATATAAACCCTCAATTGTGATTAATTGTGTGGGAGTTGTTAAACAACTTGCTGAATCTAATGACCCACTGATATGCATGCCTATCAATTCACTTTTGCCTCATAAACTTAATAGGCTTTGTAAATTACAAAATGTTAGATTAATCCATATTAGTACAGATTGTGTGTTTGATGGCGAAAGAGGAATGTATCTAGAATCTGATTGGCCAAATGCGAGAGATCTTTATGGGAGAACCAAACTCCTAGGTGAAGTAGTTAGCGATAACTCTATAACATTACGCACATCAATCATAGGCCATGAAATTGGATCAAGCCAAAGTTTGCTTGAATGGTTTCTTCGACAAACTGGGGATAGTGTAAACGGTTACAGTAAGGCAATTTTTTCCGGACTTCCAACTGTTGAACTTGCTAGGGTTATCCACGATTATGTTATTTGCGAGCCATCATTGAATGGTTTATATCATGTTTCATCAGACCCAATTAATAAATATGAGCTCCTAAAACTAATTGCAAAAGAATACTCTAAGGAAATTGAAATATCTAAGGAAGATTCAATTATAATCGATAGATCTTTGGATTCATCGAAGTTTAGAGAGGCTACAAATTTTCAACCAAGTTCATGGAAAGAAATGGTTGCTAAAATGAAAGAGTTTGGTTAATTCATTTTCATGAGGAGATTTTAAAATGTTCAAAAATAAGGTGCTACTAATTACCGGAGGAACAGGATCTTTTGGTAATGCTGTACTTAAACGTTTTTTAGATTCTGAATTCTCAGAAATTCGGATTTTCAGCCGTGATGAATTAAAACAAGAAAATATGCGGATTAGTTTGAATAATCCTAAAATCAAGTTTTATATTGGCGATGTAAGGAATTATCAGTCTGTGATCGGAGCAATGAACGGGGTTGACTATGTCTTTCACGCTGCTGCACTTAAACAAGTTCCGTCCTGTGAATTTTATCCTATGGAAGCCATACAAACTAATTGCTTAGGAGCTGACAATGTCATATCTGCTGCTATAGAGTGCGGAGTAGAGAGAGTAGTTATGCTTAGTACTGATAAAGCTGTATACCCTATTAACGCGATGGGTATGTCCAAAGCTTTGATGGAAAGACTTATGGTTGCTAAAGCAAGAATGCAACGTTCAGATGATACAGTTCTTTGTGCTACAAGATATGGAAACGTTATGGCTTCACGTGGCTCTGTCATCCCTCTTTTTATTGATCAGATTAAAAGTAAAAAAACACTCACAGTCACAGATCCAAGCATGACAAGATTTTTAATGTCGTTAGATGACTCAGTAGATCTAGTTTTGCACGCTTTTAAGAATGCAAATCAGGGCGACATTTTTGTTCAAAAGGCACCAGCATCAACAGTGAAAGACTTAGCTCAGGCTTTAAAGGAATTATTTCATTCAGATTCCGAAGTAAAAATAATTGGAACTCGTCATGGTGAAAAGTTATATGAATCTCTTCTTTCAAGAGAAGAAATGGCAAAGGCAGAAGATATGGATAAATACTTTAGGGTTCCTATTGACGTACGAGACTTAAATTACAACAAATTTTTTGTCGATGGAGAGGCAAGTGTATCCTATGCCGACGATTATACTTCGCACAATACCACTCAACTTGATGTTAATGAAGTCAAGGAATTATTAGTTAAGCTTCCTTTAGTTAAGAGGGCCTTAGATGCTTAAAGTAATGACTATAGTTGGAACAAGGCCAGAAATTATCAGGCTTTCTAGAACGATCTCTAAGTTAGATAGTTTTTGTGAACATGTTCTAGTTCATACTGGTCAAAATTATGACTATGAACTAAATGAAGTTTTTTTTAATGATCTGGGAATTAGGAAACCAGATATATTTTTGGATGCTGCTGGGAAAAATGCTGCTGAAACAATTGGCCAGGTTATTATTGCAGTAGATAAAGTTTTTGAAGATTTTAAGCCAGATGCAGTATTAATTCTTGGCGATACAAATAGCAGTCTGTCTGCCATTCCAGCAAAAAGAAGAAAAATACCAATATTTCATATGGAGGCTGGCAATCGCTGTTTTGACTTTCGGGTTCCAGAAGAGATAAATCGTCGAGTGGTTGACCACATATCAGATATAAATCTTACTTACAGCGAAATTGCAAAAGATTATCTTCTCCGAGAAGGCTTTCCTCCAGATCAAATTATAAAAACCGGTAGCCCATTGCATGAAGTCCTCGAGTATTACTCTTCGGAAATAGATTCTTCAGATATTGTCAATAAGCTAGGCTTAGTTTCTCATCAATATTTCTTGGTAAGTTCACATCGTGAGGAAAATGTTGATTCAGATAAAAATATAAAAAAAATAATCAATGTTTTAAATGATTTAGCTTCGCGCTATGAAAATCCTATAATATTTTCAACTCATCCTCGAACTCGAAAACGCCTTAAAAGTCTCAAAGTTGAGACTAACCCGTTGATTAAATTTTATAAACCTTTTGGATTTTTTGATTATATAAAGTTGCAGATTGAATCCAGATGTGTACTTTCGGATAGTGGGACTATCACAGAAGAATCGTCAATACTTAATTTTCCAGCTTTAAACATTCGAGAAGTTCATGAACGTCCTGAAGGAATGGAAGAAGGCTCTGTCATCATGGCAGGACTGAGTACAGAGCTAATTAATCAGTCTATAAAAGTTTTAGATTCTCAACCAAAAGGATCTAATAGACTGTTACGTTTAGTTGATGATTATTCGCCTAAAAATGTTTCAGATAAAATTTTAAGAATCATATTAAGTTATACAGATTTTATAAACAGAAAAATTTGGGATAAATAAATTTTCTCAAAGAGTATTCGTTATAGCTATTGAATAAATATGTATACTTCAGAATAAAGTTTTTTGTAGATAAAGAGAGTGTGATGTTATTTGAAAATAATATATTAAAGACCATAGCTAGTGACTGTGCTTATAAAATCAGAAAAGCATTACCTGACAAGCAGTTTTTTGATTTTCCTTATGAACATCTTGTTTTGGATGATTTTTTTCCTCAAGAGCTTGCTCAAAGTTGCCTTGAAAACTTTCCTTCTCTTTCTGAGTCTTGTTGGGAACATCAGAATGATAAAGATATCGAAGTGAAATATAGAACAACTTGGAAATCTGAGTTTGATATTCCGGAAGGAATATTAGATGCGGTAAAAATTTTAAACTCATCCATTGTAATGGATGCCATTAGCGACTTGATGGGAATAAAAAAGATTATTCCAGATCCTTATTTTACTGGCGGTGGTTTAAATGTTACTACTAAAGGTGGTTTGCTAGATGTTCATGTTGATGGTAACTATCATGATGCAACAGGTCTAAACAGAAGATTAAACGCCATCCTATACTTGAACCCAAACTACAAAAAAGGATGGGGCGGAGAATTTGGTATCTATGACCAGACTGGCGACAATTGTATTAAAAAGATAGATCCTCTGTTTAACAGACTAATTATTTTTAATACTCATGATAAAAGTTTCCATGGGTTACCTGATCCAGTTAATTTCCCAGAAAATGAACAGCGTAAGTCTATTATCCTTTACTACTATACTGTGGAGCCTAGGAAGAATAGTGAAATTTTGGTAAAGGAGCCGCACAGTGCTCTCTGGAAAAAAAGGGGACTTAAAGATAAAAAGGGAAATAAAAAGCGAAAATATACTTAAATTTGAACTTGCAAAATAAAAGGAAGGATTAAATTTTGAACCTAGCAGTTGTTTGTGATGCTTTTCCTCCAAAAAGAAATTCTGTATCTAAACACATGGATGATTTAACTAAGTTTTTTCAGAAAAAAGGACACAATGTTTTTGTTTTTACACCTGATGAAAAAATAACTGAAGCATCTTCTTTGAACATTTCTGAAAAGGTGGAAGTTTTAAGATGCAAAATACCTCGCTTTGAAGGATCTTCATTATTAAGACGATTACTTGTAGAGTTATCCTACCCCTTTTATTTTTACAAAGCCTGCAAACACTCTTCAGTAGATGTTGAAAAATTTGATGGGATTATTTGGTATTCTCCGTCTATATTTTTTGGAATTTTTATATTTTATTTAAAACATAAGTCTAAATGTAAGGCTTATTTAATTCTCCGTGATGTATTTCCTAATTGGGCTTTAGATCTGAAAATTATCAATAAGTTTACCTATTGGATTCTTAATGTTTTTGCTTTATTACAATATAAGATAGCTGATCGCATTGGGGTAAATAGTCCTTCTTCAAAATTATTATTGGAAAAATATAGTTTTTTATCAGATAAGTGCGAGGTATTGTGGACTTGGTTAAATGCGGATTTTTCACCAAGATTTAATAAATTAATTCAAGAAAATGGCTTAATTACATTTGTTTACATCGGCAATATGGGTATAGCACAAGATATATTTTCATTTGGAAAACTAGCTAAAAGTTTTAAATCGGAGCCTAAAATAAAATTTCTATTCTATGGAAGAGGTTCCGAGAAACAAAATTTTAAAAAATTTGTTCAAGAAGAAAGTTTGTTAAATGTCTTTATTAAAGACGAAATTTCTTCTGAGGAGTTGAGCTTTATACTTGAAAACTGTTCTATTGGAATGGTTGCCTTAGATATCAGACATACTACCAGCAATATTCCTGGAAAATTCTTGTCATATATGGAAGCAGGACTTCCAGTTTTGGCCAAACTTAATCCTGATAATGACTTAATAGAATTAATTTCAAGATTCGATGTTGGAAGTGTCGTGACTACAAATTCGATTGATGATTTGGAAAATGCAGCTATGGAACTACTCAGAAAAGTAAAAACTGACGAAAATATAAGTGACCGATGCTTTATTCTTGCTAGAGATGTTTTTTGTATAGAAAAGGCAAATGAACAGATTATTGAAACATTTTCAAGATAAATAAGTTTCATTTTATGAAGGATAGGTTATTCTAAAAATTTTTATAAAAACAAATAATTATCAATAATACTATTAGAAGGAAATTAGATTAATTTGAAATGACCAAGCTAAATAAAGCAATAATTCCTGTAGCAGGTTTAGGAACGCGAATGCTCCCCGCAACTAAAGCAATTCCAAAGGAAATGCTTCCAGTTCTCAATAAGCCAATCATTCAATATATAGTTGAAGAAGTAATTTATGCAGGATTCAAGGAAATTATTTTAGTTTCTCATTCAAGCAAGTATTCCATTGAAAACCATTTTGATAAAAGCTTTGAATTAGAAGCAACTCTAGAAAAAAGAGTAAAGAGAGGAATGTTAAAAGAAATTAGAGCAATATCAAGATTAAATATTTCTATGCAAAGTATCAGGCAAGGAGAAGCAAAAGGACTAGGGCATGCAATTCTTTGCGCTAAAAAATTAATAGGTAAAGAACCTTTTGCAGTCATTCTGCCAGACATGTTGATCAGTAAAAATAAAGGAAATGCAGGGGACTCTCTAAAAGAAATGAAGAAAAATTTCGAAATAAATGAGACTTCATCCCTTCTTCTTGGCAAGGTTAAAAAAACAGACATTTCAAAATATGGAATTGCTAAAATACGAGAAAATTCAAAATCTCCTGAACTTGGATTTATAGAAAAAATTATTGAAAAACCATCTATAAAAAAAGCTCCCTCTGATTTATATGCAGTAGGAAGATACATTTTTACCAATGACTTCTTCAAATATCTTTCCAAAGTAAAACCAGATAAATCGAATGAAATCCAACTAACAGATGCAATTGACTTTTTTATTAAAGATAATAAAAAAGTTTATGCCTTTCCTTTAGATGGAAAAATATTTGATTGTGGAGAAAATATTCAATTAATTTTAGCTAATCTAGAATTTGCGATGAAAGATCCTTTAATGAGGTCTCATATAAAAAATTATCTCAAGAAAAAGTAGTTTTGATAGATATTTTAAAAAAAATTGTTTTTTGTTTAAAAAACAAAAAAAAAGTTTATTTAATTGATTCCGAGGAGGACGTAGATTTTTTAATTTACTCTTTAAGGGATAAAAAAATACTAGGTATAGATACTGAATTTGATTGGAGGACTACTTATTTTCCCGTCTTATCTCTTCTTCAAATTGCTATTAAAAATAAAATTTTTTTAATAGATTGCCTGAAATGTAAAAATCTATATAAACTAAAAAATATTTTGGAAGATCAAGAAAGACTCATTATCTTCCACTCTTCTAGAAGTGATACAACAGTTCTCTATACCAATTTAAATATAAAGGTTAACAATGCTTATGATATTCAAGTAGCAGAAAAAATAATTAACGGAGGAGTCATAAAAAATTATGCCTCACTTGTAAAAAAATATTTTAATTTTTCTTTAAATAAATCTCAGACAAACTCAAATTGGCTTAGAAGACCTTTAACTAGTAATCAGGTTAAATATGCCGCAGATGATGTAAATTTCTTAATTGAGATATATAAAAAACAAATAAAAGTTCTACAAAAAAAATCATTGGATAAAAAAGTATTTGAATTCTCAAAAAAAGAGTCCTCTCTCG
This sequence comes from uncultured SAR86 cluster bacterium, assembly GCA_902540995.1. GTDB lineage: Bacteria > Pseudomonadota > Gammaproteobacteria > Magnimaribacterales > AG-339-G14 > MEDG-81. The sequence continues at coordinate 133,930 of CACBOY010000001.1, read as the reverse complement.
GCAATCAAGATCTCCATATTACAAGACTGAAAAAATTAAAAAATGCGTCTAACTTAACAAAAAAAATTTTTATATGGAGAGAAAAATATGCAAGTTTAAAAGATATTCCTCCTTCTTATATTTTAAAGGATAATAAATTAAAAGATTTAACCAAAGAAATAAGTTTGAAGAATTATAATAAAAAGGATCTCATAAAATTTTTCAGAGATAAAGTTGACTTAGATGCGTTTTTAAATGAAATAACAATAAGATGATTTTTTTTTGGTTCCTTTATTTTCTTATTTCCCTATTTATAAGCTACCTATTATCTTTTTTTGTTGATAATAGAATTTTAAAAGCAATGATTTTTGCTATTGCGGTATCATTAATGTGTTCTGTTTGGTTCAAAATTCCTGGTGCTAAAGATTTTGCACCAATAATTTCAATTTTTTTACTTGAAACAACTATTTTAGAAAATAATGGACTTCAAAGAATTTTAAGGCCTTTAAGCTTAATTTCTTTTATTGTTTTTATCTTTGCTTTATTTTTGTTTAAAAAAAAATCTAAAAGTTAACTATTTTTGGGCATAAATTTTTTAGATCAATCAATCCAATTTGATTTTTATCTTTCAAAAATCCGGCGCATTCTCCTGGATTAAAAACTATACAGTTGTTAATTTTTTCCAATCTATATCTGTGAGTATGACCATGAAGAATAAGATCATTTTCTGCAAAAGTAGAATCTTTTATCAAATCGGGGTGATGAAAAACAGAAATTTTTAATGAGTTTAATTCTATGAAAAAGGGCTCATCATAGATTTTACACTTAAAAGATTTAGCTACCTCTTCAAGTCCACTTCTTTCCTCGATATCGTTATTCCCAAGAACAACAATTAAGGGGCAATTAAGTTTATTAAATGCTAGAAGTGATTTTGGAAGAGAAATATCTCCGGTATGAAAAACTAAATCTGTATGATTCTCATTAAAAATAGCACAGATCTGATCTATGTTTTTGAGATTATTGTGCGTATCTCCTGTTACGCCAACTAACACGAATTAGACTTTTTCTAGTATATGAATTCCACAAGCTGTTCCTAAGCCAATAACATGTGTCATACCAAGTCTTGCTCCCTCAACCTGTCTTTCTCCTGCTTCACCTCTTAAATGAGTACAAACTTCATAAATATTTGCAATGCCAGTAGCACCCAGGGGATGTCCTTTAGAGAGAAGGCCCCCCGAAACATTAACAGGCACCTTACCTCCGAGCTCAACATGACCCTCGTCAATCATCTTTCCTGCATCACCATCTTTACAAAGACCAAGATTTTCATAGTGAAGCATTTCGGCAGTTGCAAAACAATCATGTAACTCCACAAGATTAATATCTTCTGGACCTACACCAGCCATTTCATATGCTTGTTCTGCAGCCAGCCTGGTACAAGCATTAACATCAGGCATGACCAAATCTCTATCTGTAAATGGATCACTTGCAAGAGCAGAAGCTTTAACTCTTACTGCACGTCCCATTCCTAGTTCTTTTGCTTTCTTTTCTGAAACAAGGACTGCAGCAGCTGATCCATCAACATTTACAGAACACATAAGTTTTGTATTTGGGTATGAAATCATTTCGGCATTCATCACAACATCCAATGGAGTTTCTATCTGATACATAGCCTTTGGATTCATAGTCGAATGGTGATGATTTTTTACTGAAATTTTCGCAAATTGTTCAAAAGTTGTTCCATGATCTTTTGAATGCTCCATGCCTGCTTCCGCAAAAACACAAGGCATAGTACCTGAACCTAAAAGACCTTCCTTTGGAATACCATCTCCGCCACCGGCGCCACCCAAAAGACCTTTACCCATTTGCTCAACTCCTACAGCGAGTACTACATCATAAATACCAGCTTTAATTGACATCCAAGCTTCTCTAAAAGCTGTAGCACCAGTTGCACATGCATTTGCACAATTAACAACCGGAATACCTGTTTGACCTATCTCTTGAAGGATTCTTTGTCCAACCATAGCATTTGCTTGACCAAGGTTTCCACAATACATTGCTTGCATGTCTTTAATAGTTAAGCCGGCATCGTCTAAAGCCATTAATGCTGCTTCGGCACCAATATTTGGAACAGTCCTATCCGGAAATCTTCCAAATTTAATCATGTCGACTCCTAAAACGTATACATCACTCATAATTTCTCCTTTTACTGTGTATTTTATGCTGGTTCAAAGAAATAACTCAAGTAGGAGTTTCCTTCTTTGTCTTTTCTTCCTAAAGCGTCCTGATATGTCAATTTTACTTTCATACCAAAGTCTATTTTTTCTGGGTCAGGTTCAATATTTATGAGATTTCCCTTTACAGTTCCTCCACCATCTAGATCAACAATCGCAGACACATAAGGAACGTCAATTCCTGGGAAAGATCTATAAACAACGGAAAAAGAATGTAGCACGCCTGTTTCTTCAAGCTTTATTGCTGAAATCTTGTCTCTAGAAAAACATTTTGAACAAACTGATCTTTCACCAAGAAAAACTGCTCCACATTTTCCACATTTGTGACCCTCTAGATAAGGATCTCCTTTATCAGGTATTTTTAAATAACTAACTGCTGGTAAACTTTTTTCTGACACTTGTTCAACTCCCTTTTTAAAAGTACATTGAACCAAAAAAAAATAGAAATTTAAACATTTAAATTATGAGTATTTGGGGCGGAATTACTGGCGGTCTTCTTGGATTTATAGTTTTAGGACCAATTGGAGCTTTAGTAGGAAGCGTAATTGGCTCAAATGTATCTTCAAGATCAAAAAGAAGAAGGCCAAATAATTTTGATCAACAGGTTGCTTTTTTTGCAGCCTTATTTGCTTGTCTTGCAAAAATAGCTAAAGCTGATGGAAGAGTTGATCAAGCTGAGATAAAAAAAATAGAAGAAATCATTTCTGTTAAGCTAAATCTGAATAAAGAACATAGAAATTTTGCAATTAATATATTTCAAAAAGCAAAAGATGATAACGTAAGTTTTGAAGCTTATGCTTCTAATCTTTATCAGGTTCTCTCTTCAAGCCCTAATTCTCTGTTGGTTTTTTATGAAATGCTTTTTGAACTGGCTCTTGCTGATGGCATCCTTCATCCTAACGAAGACAATCTTTTAAAACAAATCCCAAGAATTTTTAAATTTGATGAAAATGTTTATACATCTTTATATGAAAAATTTGTAGATAAAACAGATAATTACTTCAAAACTTTAGGAGTAAGTGAAAATGCTACTTTCAAAGAAATAAAAAAAGCTTATTTAAAAAAAAGGAAAGAGTTTCATCCTGACACTCTCATTGGCAAGGGACTTCCAGAAGAGTTCATCGAGAAAGCCAAAGAGAAATTTATTGAAATACAAGAGGCTTACGAAGAGTTAGAAAAAAGATACTAAAAGTGATAATTTAGTCTTATGAGCTTAATTAAAAATGTTTTCTTTAGAATTGATGACTTTCTTAAAAGTCTTGGCTTTCTAGATTTTGCTATTTTATTTATTGTTAGGATTTATCTTTTTTTTATTTTTTGGGGAGCAGGTACTTCGTCAAATAAACTTTCTTGGAATGACGGATTTCCAAGTGTAAACCCAAGATTTGCTGAATTCTTAGGCCCTGATGGGTCTGACAATTTAAACTTTATCTTCCCAACTTTCTTTGCTTGGCTTGTAATACTTGCTGAAGCTGGAGGAGCAATCCTTTTATTGTTAGGCCTATTCACTAGATGGGCTAGCGTTCCCATCATCTTTGCAATGTTTGTTGCTGCTTATTTTCATTTTCCAAACGGATGGAATGCAGATGCAGGCGGATATGAGATGGCAGCTACATATATCGTAATTCTTGCCATACCTCTTATTTATGGGGGAGGTAATTATCTTTCTTTGGATTATTGGGTAAGAAGAAAATAAGTGATTGAGAAAGGTAAAATTTCTCAAGAACCATTCATTGAGATTTTAAAAACTCTAGAAGAAGCTGAATCTGAAAATCTTATTGATTGGAATGCTATGAATATTGCTTCTGTAGATCAAATGAATCAACCTAGCTCAAGAATGGTTCTTTTAAAAAAAATATCTGATGAAGGGTTAGTTTTTTATACAAATTTCAACAGCAGAAAAGGAAAAGAGATTGAGCTTAATCCCAAAGTTGCTGTGAATTTTTGGTGGAGAGAATTAAAAAAACAAATCAGAATAGAAGGATTTATCAAAAAAGCATCTGAAAAAGATTCTGATCAATATTTTAATTCAAGACCTCTGAAATCAAGAGTGTCCGCAATTATTTCTAATCAAAGTTCAAAAATTTCTTCTTACGAAGATTTAACAAATCAAATAGATAATTACCTTCAGCAAAATGATGAATCTTCAATAAAAAGACCGGATCATTGTGGTTTATACATTTTAATACCAAATGCAGTAGAATTTTGGAAAGAACGTGATAACAGAACTCATGAAAGACTAAAGTATATTCTTTCAGATGATCAAAAGTGGAGCAGTTATCTTTTATCACCCTAATATTTTGGATATAATAAGTCTTTAGGCCCCTCGTATAGGTCAAAATCTATGGTTATAATCACACTTCCAGATAACACTAAAAAATCTTTTAATTCATCAGTTTCAATTGAGGACGTCGCTGCTGATATAGGCAAAGGGCTTTTTAAAGCTACTGTTGCTGGAAAAGTAGACGGTGTGCTGAAAGATGGTTCTGATCTCTTGGAAAAAGATTGTTCTTTAGAAATCATAAGAAATTCAGATCAAGAAGGTTTAGAAATCATCAGGCATTCTTGTGCTCATTTATTTGGCCACGCTCTTAAACAAATATATCCAGAAGCAAAGATGGCAATAGGCCCAGTTATTGATGATGGTTTCTATTATGATATTGATCTTGAAAAGAAATTAACAGAAGAGGATTTGCTTAAGATAGAAGAAAGAATGAAAGAGCTTGCCTCTAAAGAGTACAAAGTTATAAAAAAAATAGTATCTAGAAAAGAAGCACAAAAAGTTTTTAAAGATAGAAAAGAAGAATACAAGCTTAAAATAATTGACGATATTCCTGAAGACGAAATTATCGCTCTTTACTACCATGAAGAATACATCGACATGTGCAAAGGTCCTCATGTCACTTCAATGAGACATTTAAAAAGTTTTAAATTGTTAAACGTATCTGGAGCATATTGGCGTGGAGATTCAAAGGGAAAAATGCTTCAAAGAATATATGGCACTGCTTGGAATACAGATAAAGAATTAAAGCAATATATCTCTAATTTAGAAGAAGCCTCAAAAAGAGATCACAGAAAATTAGGTCAAAAATATGACTTATTTCATTTTCAAGAAGAAGCTCCTGGAATGGTTTTTTGGCATCCAAAAGGCTGGACTATTTTTAGGATATTAGAAGACTATATAAGAGAGAAGCTAAGAATATCAGGATACGAAGAAATAAAAACCCCAGAGGTTGTAGATCGAAAACTCTGGGAAAAATCAGGCCATTGGGATAAATACCGAGAAAATATGTACATAACTGAAATCGATGAGGAACATGCCAACGAAAAAAGAGTGAATGCTTTGAAGCCAATGAGCTGTCCTTGTCACGTTCAAGTTTACAATCAAGGTTTAAAATCCTATAGAGACTTGCCTATAAGATATTCAGAGTTTGGTTCTTGTCATAGGTATGAACCGTCTGGAACTCTTCATGGCTTGATGAGAGTAAGACAGATGACTCAAGATGATGGCCACATCTTTTGTTCTGAAGATCAAATTGAAGAAGAGGCTGGATCTTTTATTCACATTCTTTCAGAAATATACAAGGAATTTGGTTTTGATAAGTTGGACATAAAGTTATCAACTAGACCTTTGCAGCGTGTAGGAACAGATGAAATTTGGAATAAAGCAGAAAAAGCTCTAGAGGCTGCTATAAATAAGCAAGGTATATCTTATGAAATTGCAGAAGGAGATGGGGCTTTTTATGGTCCAAAAATAGATTTTGTTCTTACTGATTCTTTAAATAGAGAGTGGCAGTGCGGAACATTGCAGGCAGATTTTAATATGCCGGATAGATTGGATGCATCTTATGTAGGAACAGATGGTGAGAGACATGTTCCGGTAATGTTGCATCGAGCTTTTTTGGGTTCTTTTGAAAGATTCATAGGAATTCTCATTGAGCAATATGCCGGAGACTTTCCCTTATGGTTAGCACCAATTCAGGCTGTTGCAATAAATATATCGGAAAAACATGCTGAAAAAACTAAAGAAATTACTGATATTCTCAAAAATAAAGGATTTAGAGTAAATTCAGACTTGAGGAATGAGAAAATCGCTTATAAAATCCGCCACCACTCTATGCAAAAAATTCCTTTCATCATAGTTTTGGGAGATAAGGAAATAGAATCATCTACTTTGGCAATTAGAGACAGAAAAGGATCTGATTTAGGCTCAATGTCGATAGATGCATTTAGTAAAATTTTAATTAACAAAATTGAATCTAAGGAGGTTTGATTGGTACATAAAAGATTTTCTTCTTTTTTAGCTAAATAGATATGGCTTTAGCAAAGAGAAACTATAAAAAAGAAAATAAGCAACCTATCAATAAGTTTATTAAGGCAGCTAAAGTTAGGTTAATTTCAAGTTCTGGAGAACAATTGGGCATTAAGAGTATAGATGATGCCTTAAGCATCGCTTCCAAAGAGAATTTGGATTTAGTTCAACTTAACGATGATAAAAATACTCCAGTATGCAAACTTATGAATTATGGAAAACATTTGTTCGACAAGAAAAAACAAAAATCTGCTTCTAAGAAGAAACAGAAGAAAACTCAAATAAAAGAAGTCAAATTTAGACCAGGAACTGAAGAAAATGATTATCAAATTAAACTCAAAAAAATTATCAAGTTTTTAGATGAAGGAGATAAAGCAAAAATAACTATGAGATTCAGAGGAAGAGAAATGGCTCACCAAAACATTGGCTTTGATTTGCTAAAAAGGGTAGAAGAAGATCTTGATGGTCGAGGTTCAGTAGAGCAAGCACCTTTATCTGAAGGCAGGCAGTTAGTTATGCTATTATCCCCAGCCAAAACTAAGTAAAAATCATGCCTAAGATAAAAGTACATAGCGGTGCTGCGAAACGGTTTAAAAAAACTGGTTCTGGCTTGAAAAGAAAACAAGCTAATAAAAGACATATTCTTACTAAAATGTCGACCAAGTCTAAAAGACAGCTTAGGGGAACAACATCACTTGCTGATGGAGATGAAAAACTGGTAAAGAGAATGTTTAGGGAGAGATCATAATGGCTAGAGTTAAAAGAGGAGTTGAATCTCGCAGAAAACATAAAAAAGTTTTAAAACTAGCTAAAGGATACAGAGGAGCTAGAAGCAGGACTTTTAAGGTTGCAAAGCAAGCAGTCACTAGAGCTGGTCAGTATGCTTACAGAGACAGAAGAGTTAAAAAAAGGGACTTCAGGTCTTTATGGATTATAAGAATCAATGCTGCAGTTAGAGAAAACGGTTTAACTTATAGTAAGTTCATGTCAGCTTTAAAGAAAATGAACATAGAGTTAGATAGACGTGTGCTTGCTGAATTAGCTGCTGAAGATAGTGAAGCTTTTTCTAATTTAGTATCTCTTGCCAAGGAAAATGCAGCATAATGAAGCATGGATTTAGATGCTTTAAAAGCAAATCTTAAAAAAGATTTTCAAGAAATTGTCTCACAAGATGAGTTGAATAAACTCAAAGTCAAGTATCTTGGAAAAAAAGGGCGAATTACTGAGCTCTCAAAAAACATTAAAAACTTACCTTCTGAAGAAAGACCAATTCTTGGAAAAAAAATTGGTGAATTAAGAAGTCTTTATGAAGACCTTTTAAATTCCGTTCAAGAAAAGATTGAATTACATATTGTCAACGAATCCCTTGAAAAAGATCGAATCGATGTAACCCTTCCGGGTTCTTTTAAATCTCAAGGGAAGCTTCATCCTTTGACTATAACTACCAAAAAGATAACAGATTTCTTTTCTTCCAAGGGATATTTGATTGAAGATGGTCCTGAGATTGAAAGCGATTATTATAATTTTGATGCTTTGAATATTCCCAAAGACCATCCTGCTCGCGATATGCATGACACCTTTTATTTAGATAACGGAAATCTTTTAAGAACACATACTTCTCCTGTTCAAATAAGATCCATTGAAAAAAGAGGCGCACCCTTAAAAATTATTTGTCCTGGAAAAGTTTATCGAAGTGATGCAGACAAAACTCATACGCCTATGTTTCATCAGGTAGAAGGTCTAGTTATTGATGAAAATATTAATTTTGGCCATCTTAAAAATGAAATTATGACCTTCATAGATTTCTTTTTTGGGCTAGATACCAAAGTTAGGTTTAGACCTTCTTATTTTCCTTTTACAGAACCTTCTGCTGAAGTGGATATTATGGAAAAAAAGTCCAAAAATTGGCTAGAAATCATGGGCTGCGGTTTAGTGCATCCTAACGTAATAGAAATGTCAGGATTGGATTCAAAGAAATTTTCTGGCTTTGCTTTTGGAATGGGTATTGAAAGAATGGCTAAGCTTTCTTATGAAATAGATGATATGCGCTCTCTATTTTCAAACGACATAAAATTTCTATCTCAATAACAATGAAAGTTTTATATTCAAATATTACCAAGGCTATTAAGGCTAAACCTAAGATAGAAAACCTTTGCGATGACCTTACATTAATAGGCATAGAAGTTGACGAGATAAAGTCTTTTCAAGGAGATAAGATAATTGATTTTGACTTAACTCCTAACAGGGGAGATTGCTTTTCTGTAAAAGGCTTGGCGAGAGATTATTGTGCATACAAAGATAAAAAATTTTCTTCAGCAACGAAAAGCTCTTTCAAAGGAGAAAAAAAATTTAATAAAAAAATTAATTTATTTGCTAAAGATGCATGTTCAGCCTATTCAGCCGTTTCTATTTCAAATTTAAAATTAATTAAGAAGTTTCCGGATCATATAAAAAAGACTCTTAAAGCGGCTGGAATTCAATCCATCCACCCCTTAGTAGATATCGTGAATTTTGTCATGTTAGAAAGTGGTCAGCCAATGCATGTCTTTGATCAAGATAAAATTGAGGGAGATATTGAAGTTAGATTTGCAAAAACAAAAGAACAAATAAAAATTTTAGGTGAAAAGAATCTTAAACTTACTAAAGATTGCCTTGTTATTGCTGATGAAAAAGAACCTATAGCTTTTGCGGGAATTTCAGGAGGTTTAAATCATTCAGTTTCTAAAAAAACACAAAATTTTCTGATCGAATCTGCTTTTTTTCTTCCCAGTATTATTAAAGGCAAAGCTAGAAGATATGGTTTTCAAACTGATGCTTCACAAAGATTTGAAAGAGGCGTTGATTTTAATCTTCATGAGGATGCTTTAAAGGAGGCTCTCTCAATTATCAGAGAAATTTACCAGGCAGATATTTCTAATGTAGAGACAATAAAAAATAAGTATTTTCCTAGAAAAAAACTCATAAACATTTCCATGGAAGACGTAAATCTGAAACTTGGAACCGATCTTAAAGAAAATACAATCAAGTCTATTTTGAATAGACTTGAGATAAAATTTATGAAAAAAAATAAAAATAATTTAACTTTCGAAGTACCTAGTCATCGTTTTGATTTATCAATTAAAGAAGACTTAATTGAAGAGGTTGCAAGAATTATCGGTTATGACAATTTACCTCAAATTAAAAACAATTCAATAAATCAGCATTATGAAAAATCAGATTATGATTTTATCAATCAGATCAAAACTTTTATGACCAACAAAGGATTTAATGAAGTCATAAACTATTCTTTTCTTGATAGACAGGTTTTAGAAAATTTGGGTATAGAAAACAAAAGTATTGCTATAAAAAATCCTCTTAATAATTCTTTAAGTGTCTTAAGAACTTCTTTACTGCCCAGCCTAGCAACAAATTTAGAATTTAATATCAATAGAGGGCAAAATTTCTTAAGTATTTTTGAAATGGGTAAATCCTTCTCAAACGATACTCATATGGAAGAGATAAATCTTGCTGGGTTAATTTATGATGATGAAAAGTTTAAAAATTGGAATACAAATCAAAATTATGATTTTTACTATTTGAAAGGAATCTTGGAAAACTTCTTTGCAGAGTTCAGAATAGAGAAAATATTCTGGAAAAAATCTCAAAATGATTTATTACATCCTTATGCATCTGCTGACATTTACCTCAAAAATAAGCTTATTGGCTCTGTTGGGAGCATCAATCCAAGGTTTATAAAATCACTTGGACTCAATAAAGCTTTCTTATATTTTGAAATAAAGGTTGAATCCTTACCACTTAATGATCTTGGAAAATTAATAGCGCCTTCAATTTATCCTATATCTCAAAGAGACTTCTCTTTTGAAATAGATAATAAAGTTTCTTTCGAACAAATAGAGAATTGCATTCACATTTCATCAAAAAATTTTTTGATCAGCACAAAAATTTTTGACGTTTATGATGGCAAAAATATTTCTGATGGCAAAAAAAGTATTGCCTTCAGAGTCTCATGGGGATCAAGTAAAAAAACTTTATCTGAGGAAGAGATAAATAAAGAAGCTAATCTTATTATTTCTGGTATGCAAAAAAAACTTGGAGCAATTTTAAGATAAATGACATTAACCAAGGCGAATATTGTTAATTTATTGAGGGAGCAACTAGGTCTTCCAAAAAAAGATTGTTTGAAAATAGTTAATACTTATTTTGAAGAAATTAGTAAATGCCTAGAAAATGGAGAAGAAGTAAAAATTCCAAAGCTTGGAAATTTTGTTGTGAAGCATAAAAAAAGTAGACCCGGAAGAAATCCAAAAACAGGTGAACCATATAAAATTTCGGATAGAAATGTTGTTTCTTTTAAAGCTTCAAAAAAACTTAGAGAGTCTTTGTAAAATTGGAAATTGACCTTGCTAACTTGCCTGATAAAAAATACCTTTCTATTGGAGAGGCAAGTAACTTATTGGGCGTAAAAGACTATATTTTGAGATATTGGGAAAAAGCTTTTAAAAATTATTTTACTGTTAAAAGAATTTCCAATAGAAGAATGTTCCAAAAATCAGACTTGGTCATTTTCTTAAAAATAAAAGAACTCTCTGAGAGAGGCTTAAATGTCAAGGCGATTAAAAAAATTTTGGAAGAAGGAGACTTTTCTTTGGAACTTGAAGTAGAAATAATAGAATCATTAAAAGAGGTTCTCAAAATATTAAAAACCTAACGGGGTGTAGCGCAGCCTGGTAGCGCACTTGACTGGGGGTCAAGTGGTCGTGGGTTCAAATCCCGCCACCCCGACCAAAATATATCTTGTCATTTTTATATTGTTTAAATTAATATTAGAAAACTTATTTTAGGAGATTTTATGATTGTTCAAGCAGTTACCACATGGGAAGGAACTCCCGAAAAAATTCAATCTTTAGTAGACGATGTAAAGGCTTCTGCTGACTTCCACGAGTCCATTGGAGCTAAAAATCCAAGATTTTGGAGAGCTATGACTGGAGGAAACTTTCAGAGAGCATACTATTCAATAGAGTTTGATTCTCATGAGGAATATGGAAAGTTTAATGACAAAATGATGGATTCAGAATTTTGGACAGGGATACAAGCATTCATAAATGAGGGTTATCCCGATGTAAAGTATATTAGTACAGATGTTTATTACAGCATGATTTAAATTTGAAGCTCATGGAAGAAAAGAAATATCAAATAATCCTGTATGGAGCGACAGGTTTTACAGGAAAACTTTGTGCCGAATACTATCATTCTAATTATCCAGATCTTAATTGGGCTATAGCAGGTCGAAATAAAGAAAAGTTAGAAAATTTAAAAGCCGAGTTGAATTTAGATTGTGATATTTTTGTTGCTGATTCAGAAGACTATGAGGCAATACAAAACTTTGTAAAACAAACTAAAGTTGTCTTGTCTGCTGCAGGACCTTTTGCAAGATATAGTACAAAAGTTGTGGAGGCTTGTGTGGAGTGCAAAACCCATTACACAGATATAACTGGAGAAAATCACTGGGTAAAAGGATTGATAGATAGATTTCATGAGAAAGCTGCGTTGGATGGAACAAGAATAATTCCTTCGTGCGGCTATGATTCAATCCCCTCTGATATGGGCGTTTATTTTTCAGTTACTAGATCTGAAAAACCAATTTCTCATGTAACTGTTTATCATTCTGCAAAAGGTGGAGCTAGTGGAGGCACAACTGAAACAATGTTTACCATGGGACCTCTTCCAAAAGAGATGCGAGACCCTTTTTTATTAAACCCTGAAGATACGGTATCTGATATTCAAAGAAGAAATAGTTCTGACGATTTTTCTGTAAAGCCAATTTCTGGAACTAATGAATTTTCAGGGATGGGACTAATGGCTTTCGCTAACACAAGAGTTGTTCGAAGAAGTGCAGCATTGTTTGATTTAAATCAAAAATCATATGGCAAAGATTTTACTTTTAAAGAATTAGGCAGTTATTCTTCCAAGGCTGCAGCTAGAATAACTTCTTTTGTCTTAATTTCTGCTTTTTTAGTAATAGCAACTCCTCTTCGTCGTCTAGTGAGACCATTTCTTCCTAAACCAGGAGAAGGTCCCGACAAGGAGACAAGAGATAATGGTTGGTTTAGAGGCCTTTTTGTAGCAAAACTTCAGGATGGTGGAGAGAAACGTTTTGAAATCTATGGTTCTGGAGATCCAGGTTACAAATCTACCTCAAAAATGGTTTGTGAATCAGCCTTAACTTTAGCTTTTTCAGATGATTTACCATTTGGTAATGAATTTGGAGGAGTTTTAACTTCAGCTGTAGGACTAGGTAATCCCCTAATAAGCAGGTTAATGAAAGCGGGGATCACCTTTAAAGAGCTTTCTTAATATAACTAAATTTAAGTATTTTATAACCCAATATAAATTTTATTTATATATCATACATTTATTCAGATTTTCATTTTCTCCCAAAGAAACTCTCCTAAATCTGGATTCAGCGAGTCTTTTCCCCATAAAAGGCTCGCTTTTTTTGGCGAGATGATGTGTGTTAAATTTTATGTTGGGCGCAACTATACACATCGTCTTGTCACCATAATATGACTAATTTATTTATTTTTAATACAGACTTTAGGGTAAGAGATAATCCCGCTCTTTTTTATGCTGCCGAAAATGGCGAGTCTTTAGTAGCTATGTTTATTCACAATCCTAAAAAATGGGAAAGTCACAATGAAAGTAATTTAAAAATTGCTTTTCAAATTGATAATCTAAAAAATATTTCTAGAAAATTTGCCGAGCTCAACATATCTCTAAAAGTCATACACGCTGAAGGAATAGACGAAGAGAATAAAAAAATTATTGAGTACATAAAAAATAATGATATAAATGAAGTATTCATTAATAAAGAATATGGAATCAATGAAATAAATAGAGACCAAAATCTAGAAAAAGAGTTAGTCAGTTTAAACAAGAAGCTTAACTCATTTGATTCCTCTGTTTTTCTTCCTGAAAGTATTAAAACTCAAAGCAACACATTTTTTAAAGTATTTACACCATTTTCAAGAGCTTTTAGATCAAAGCTTTTAGTAAATAAACTTCAAGTATTAGGCTTACCAAAAAAACAAAAGAAAATGACTCAAGAAAGCGACGAAGTTGAAAACATTCCTTTAAATGAAGAAAGAAAAAAAATTTTAGATCTTTATAGAGTTGGGGAAGAGTATGCGCTAGATAAATTAAATGAATTTATTGACCAGAAAATACTTGTGTATAAAGAAAAAAGAGATTTTCCTGCAATTGATGGAACAAGTTCGCTTTCGCCTTATCTTTCTTCAGGAGTTTTATCTTCAAAGCAATGTCTTTTTGAGGTTTTTGAAAAACTCTCAGAAGAAGAAGATGGAGTCAAGACTTGGGTAAATGAGATCATCTGGAGAGAATTTTATAAATACATTCTTTTTCATAATCCAAGAGTTAGTAAAAATTTATCTTTTTCAGAGAAATATGATGAGTTTCCATGGTCAGATAATCAAGATCATTTTATTGCTTGGTCCAATGGCGAGACTGGAGTTCCGATAATTGATGCTGCAATGAAACAGCTAAATTTAACCGGCTGGATGCATAACAGGCTAAGAATGATAGTTGCGATGTATCTTTCAAAAAATTTACTAATCGATTGGCGAAAGGGTGAAAAATATTTCATGCAGAATTTGATTGATGGAGATTTTGCTTCCAATAATGGTGGCTGGCAGTGGAGCGCATCAACGGGTGTCGACGCTGCACCATATTTCAGGATTTTTAATCCCATTACTCAATCTGAAAAATTCGATAAAAAAGGAGATTTTATAAAAAAATGGATTCCTAAAATATCATCTGTAAAAAATATCCACGACCCATCACCTGATGAAAGAAATGACCTAGGGTATAGTAATCATTTAGTAGATCTAAAAGAATCAAGAAAAAAGGCTATTGAGGCTTTTTCTAACTTTTCAAAATAAAAAAATGAAAAAAGATAATACCCCTGAATATATGAAACAGTTATCTGGGAAAGTGTTGGAGATCAATTTCAAATCTCAGTCTCTAAAAATGTCATTTCTAGCTACTGAAGACATTTGTCATTCAAATGGGACGATCATTCAGGGTGGTTTTACTACGGTCATGATGGATTCATGTATGGCTTTCTTAGTCATGGAATTGACTGATTTTATCTACACACCTATGTCGATTGATATAAATGTCTCATTTTTGGCTGCAGGAAGACCAGGACAATTAGACTGTAAGTCAAAAATTATTAAATTAGGAAAATCGATTGGGTTTGCCTGTGCAGAGCTACATCAAGATGGTGAAATAATTGCTACCGCATCATCCAGTTTAAAACTGGTAAAAATTGAAGGTTCTCAGAAGGATTTTCTTAAAGATAATATAGCTAAGGAAGCGAAAATAATAAAAGCTTAAATTCCAAAGTCCCAAGATAGTCCTTGGTGATATTTTTTTAGCACCTGCTTTGCTATTAAAATTCTATGAACTTCATCTGGACCATCAGCCAGTCTAAGAGTTCTAGCTCCTTGATACATTCCAAATAAAGGCAGATCAGCAGACACTCCTTTCCAACCGTAAACTTGAATAGCTCGATCTACAACTCTATGCATGGCTTCAGGAACATAAATTTTTATTGCTGAAATATCGACTCTAGGATCATTTTCACTATCCATTACTTCAGCACAATGAATTGTCATTAATCTTGCAGTTTGAATATCAATGTATGAATCTGCAATAAAGCCTTGAATCAATTGCTTTGTCTCAAGCTTGCCGCCATGAACTTCTCTTGTAATAGTCCTTTGCAGCATTAGATCGAAAGCTCTCCACATTTGACCAATACTATTCATGCAATGAAAGACTCTTCCAGCACCTAATCTATCTTGGGCTGCAGCATGTCCAGTTCCTCTCGCACCCAGTTGATTCTCTACTGGAACTCTGACATTTTCATATTTAATTTCAACGTGATCTCCTCCTGTATGTCCCCAAATAGGAACCGAACGAATGACATTAAATCCAGGTGTATTAGTAGGGACAATTATCTGGGTCATTCGAGAATTAACCTCGCCATCTTCTCCTTCCTCTTCTGTTCTGCACATTACGATTGCGAAATCTGCCTTGATTCCGTTTGAAGTCATAACTTTGTGCCCGTTAATGACCCACTCATCACCTTCCTTTTTTGCAGTAGTTTGAATAGATCTTGGGTCAGATCCTGCATTATCAGGCTCAGTCATAGAAAATGCTGATTCCATTTCTCCTGCAATCAAAGGTTCAAGCCATTTCTTTTTTTGTTCTTCAGAGCCATATTTAAGAAGTACTTTTTGATTTCCAGAGTTAGGAGCAATAACACCAAAAAGTCTGTTAGAAAGTGGTGACCATGCAAGGATTTCATTCATGTAAGCATGAGCCATAAAACCAATACCCATACCACCATATTCTTCTGGAAGGTGAGGTGCCCACAATTTTTCTTTCTTTACTTGTTCTCTTATTTCTTTTCTAACTGAAGCAGAATTTTCGCTTTTTGAATAAATTTCTCTTTCATTAGGAATAATTTTTTCAGCAACTATATTTGCTGTCCTTGTCCTAATATCATTAATATCATCAGATAAAGTAGGTATCGGTGAAATTTGCATGTTTCTTCCTATATTGTTTTATTAAGTTTAATAATTAAATTTTACTATATAATTTTATTTAGAATTCAAAAAATCCTTTTAATAGTTCCTATGAAAAAAATTTCTTTTTTATTTATAACGATTTTTATCTCGGCTTGTGCCATAGATGCAACAAAAAAAGAGAATCTTGAAGAAACTAAACTTATTTCTTCAATCTCAGATAAATATGTTGGTATCGAACTAAAAAATAGCTATCAATGGCTGGGTATTCCCTATGCCGAGCCTCCTCAAGGCAGTTTGCGGTGGAAAGCTCCGAGAGCTCTAACTAAACAAAAGGAAAAAGTTAAGGCTTTTAAATTTAGCGATGCATGTCCTCAGGTTCCTTCTATCTCTTTGGATAGAGGTGGTAATGGTGAATATACTGGATCAGAAGATTGTCTTTATCTAAATATTTTTACTCCAAAAAAAATAAGTTCAGATAAAAAACTCCCAGTTATGTTTTGGATTCATGGAGGTGGTAATACTTCAGGAGAGGCAGCCTCATATGACTTCAGTAAATTAGCATCCGCTCATGACCTAGTCGTTGTTTCTATAAATTACAGACTGGGCTTCTTAGGTTGGTTTTATCACCCAGCTTTTGCTGCAACATCTAATAATTTAGAAGACAAATCAGGAAATTTTGGAACACTTGACCAAATTATGGCTTTGAAGTGGGTAAAACAAAATATTGAAGATTTTGGCGGGGATAAGGACAACGTCACTATATTTGGAGAGTCTGCTGGCGGACATAATGTTTTTGCTCTGCTTAGTTCTCCTCTTGCAAAAGGCCTTTTTCATAAAGCAATTTCTCAAAGCGGGGCTACAAATACTTTTGATTTAAAAGAAGCATCTAAATTTTTTGATAATAAAGAATCTTCTTTGTTAACCTCTTCAAAAGAAGTTGTTAGTAAATTATTAGTTTCTTCTGAAAGCTCTAAAGATTTGTTTGAAGCAAACATTGCCCAAGATTCAATGAATGAATTCAAACTCTTAGAGCAAATGCAAGGATTAGATTTAGGTCAGATCTTTAAAGTTTACAAAGCAATAGATAAATCCAAACAAGTAGGAAAAAAAATGATTCCAAGGGTTTTGAGCGATGGTTACGTCATTCCTAAGCGAGGCATGCAATTTTCCAGAAAAAGTTTTTTCAACGACGTACCAGTAATCTTTGGCACCAATCGAGACGAAACAAAACTTTTTGCTGCTATGGAATCAGATTACTCAACTAGTCTTTTCAATAGATTAATCGTTGTTCGTAATCAAGAGATGTATGACTTAACAGCTGAATATGCTTCAAATAATTGGAAAATATCAGCTGTCGATAACCCTGCAAGAGACATGATCGCTTCAGGCAAAAAAGATGTATTTGCTTATAGATTTGATTGGGATGAGCAAGGAAAGTTGCTATGGATGGATTTTTCAAAAATCTTTGGAGCAGCTCATGCTATGGAAATACCTTTTGTTACAGGAACTATGAAGCTTCTTGGAATTGAAAGATTTATGTTTAATGATGAAAATCTTCCAGATGCCATCAGATTATCCATTGCCATGCAATCTTATTGGGCTGAATTTGCCTACTCTGGGGATCCTGGAAAAGGTAGAGACAATAACCTGCCAAAATGGAATTCTTGGTCCAAGTCAGGTGAAAAATTTTTGACCTTAGACTCTCAAAACGATCAAGGCATAGTCATGAGCGATTTTGAATTAAGAAGAATTGATGAATTTAAAAGATTATATGCAGATTCAAGAATCAAAAAAAATAAAACCAAATGTAAATTTCTAAATAATTTGGTCCAAAATGCCTATGAAAAAGATGCCATTTCTTTTTATAATGAAAAATGTTTACAAGGAGAGTAAGAAATGAAAAAAATAGATTTTTACTTTGATTTTGCTAGCCCAAATGCTTATTTGAGCCACAAAGTAATTCAAAAAATTAAAGAAAATTACGATGTAGAAGTCAACTACATTCCTGTTTTACTTGGAGGAATTTTTAAAGCAACTAACAATAAACCGCCAATGGAGCAATTTTTTGGCGTAAAAAACAAGAACGAGTATCAAAACTTAGAAATGCAGAGATTCATTGAAAGACATGAATTAAATGCCTTTAAAATGAACCCTCATTTTCCAGTTATAAGCCTTCAAATTATCCGCGGAGCTATAGCAGCTGAAATGGATGGTTACTTAGAAGATTATATTGACAAAGTTTTAGTCCATATGTGGGAAGAGCCAAAAAAAATGGATGATCCTGAAGTTATAAAAGCGGCTTACGAAGAATCAGGTTTTGATGGTGAAAAGTTAATGGCTCAAATGCAAGACCCAGAAGTAAAAGCCAAACTAATTTCAAATACCGAGGCAGCTGTAGAAAGAGGAGTATTTGGTATTCCTACTTTTTTTGTCGACGATGAGATGTTTTTTGGTAAAGATACTCTTTGGCAAATTGAAGAGCTTCTTTCAAAATAATTTTTTAATTCTTAAATCTTTCTTTCATACTGGAACTAAAAAAACTCCAAATGATAAAAGCTGAGATGAAGAAATAAAAAGATAAGTATTCTGATAATTCATAAATTTCAAACAGTATTCCAATTAAAGTCAGAAAGATGCTTATCAAGGTAACAATAATAAGGCTTTGACCTTTTGAAAAGCCATTATCTAAAAAGAAATGGTGAATATGTTCTCTATCTGATCTGTAGAGAGATACCCTGAGGAGTGCTCTTTTGAACATAACTCTTAAAGCATTTAAAAGAACTAAAGCTATAAGCCAAGGAGCTGTCATGGGGCTAATCACTTCAAACTCAGCAGCACTTATCAAGAACCATGCGGTTGTGTAGCCAATGGCCATAGAGCCATGATCTCCCATAAAAACTCTATTTTTCTTCCCAAAAAAACTTAAATTCATCATTAGATATGGCATGAAAGCTAATAAAAATATTGCAAAGAAAATACCGTTTCCTCCACTAAAATAAAATATTGCAGTAGATACAATTAAAACTTGAGTTGAAAAAAGGCCATCCAAGCCGTCAATCCAATTGAAAGCATTTGCTACTCCTACCACACAAAAGATTGTGAAAATCGGACTAAAAATAGGGCCTAACTTTATTTCCCCAAAACCTAAAAGATTTCCTAGTGAAGTAATACTTAGATCAGTCACTCCGATGACTATTCCAGAGCATAAAATCAAGGTCATAAATCTAAACCATACGGGCAGTTCCAAAACATCGTCAAAGAATGAAACAGCGGCAACAATCAACCCGGTCATTCCAAATAATAATCCTGTTTGAATATCTAGATTCCAAGATGAAAGTTTAAGAGATTCCGTTTCAAAAAAGATTTCTAAAAATTGTGAATAACTTAATATTAAATAAAGGCATCCAATAACAACCAAAGAAGCCATGACTGATATTCCGCCAGAGATGGGGACTAACATTCTATGTTTCTTTTTTTCTCCGTCCGGTACGTCGACTATTTTTAGTCTCCTTAAAATTATTCTAAATAAAAAATGAATAATTAGACTTATGAAAAATAAAAAAGAAAATGTAGCCAAATAGAAAGGCTGAAAAATTTCTGGCATTTGGAAAGAATCTTAAGGGTTTAATTCAAAAAACTATCGTCTTTCTCAAGCATTAAGTCATATAAAGGCTGAAAACTAGCCCACATTGCCATTTCTGTACCAACTTGTGTTTTTGTTAACTTTGCAACGTCGTCAGAAATTCTCTCCATTTGACCTGCAGCTTCAGCGAGAAGTTGAGATTGACAGCACCTGTCCATTGATAAAAATGCCCATAGAGCTGCATCTACAGATTCACCAGTTGTCAGCAAACCGTGATTTTTTAAAATAGCTGCTCTTTTGTCTCCTAGAGCTTCCGCGATTCTATCTCCTTCATCAGTCTCTAAAACAACTCCAGTATAATCATCGAATAAAACGTGATCGTCATAAAAGGCACAAGAATCTTGAGTAATAGGTTCTAAAAGTCTGCCTAGAGTGGAAAATGATTTTCCATACATTGAATGAGAATGTGCAGCAGCATTTACGTCTGATCTTGCCTCATGGAGTCTGGAATGAATAGCGAAAGCCGCAGTGTTAAGCATCTTATCTTCGCCTTGGACAATATTTCCTTCTCTGTCTACCAAAATCAAATCAGATATACATATCTGACCGAAATGCATTCCAAAAGGATTTACCCAAAAATAGTGAGGGTACTCTGGATCCCTCAAAGTTATATGTCCTGCAATCCCTTCGTCATATCCAAAATGAGAAAACATCCTAAAACCTGCAGCAAGTCTCTCTAACTGATGTCTTCTTATTTCTTCCATGGTTTTACATTCAACCGGAACAATGGAACCTTTAGTTTTCTGAGGCAGTTTTCCTAAAGAAGTGTCGATAGGTAATTTTATTTCTTTTTCGTCTGACATTTCATCTTCTCCTTAAAATTCTTCGATATTCTAACTTAATATTTTGTACAATTTATATTCCATTTTAATAAAAAAATTATGCCCAAGAAAAGAAAAGGTTTCAGAATAGAAAAAGATAGCTTGGGAGAAGTATACGTTCCTAATTCCGCTTTATATGGAGCACAAACCCAAAGAGCAATTGATAATTTCCCCATCAGCGGAATCAAAATGGATTTTCCTTTCACTAATTCATTTATCGGTTCACTAGGTATTATTAAAGATGCTGCTGCCAGAGCAAATAAATCACTTGGTCTTATGTCTTCTAAGAAGGCCAACGCTATATCAAAAGCTGCAAAAGAGGTTTGGCAGAGCAAACATAATGATCAATTCCCGATAGATGTTTTTCAAACAGGCTCGGGGACAAGCTCAAATATGAACGCCAATGAAGTGATAGCAAATTTAGCAAGCAAATTTGCTAAAACACAAGTTGATCCTAATGACGACGTAAACATGAGTCAAAGCAGTAACGATGTTATTCCAACTGCAATAAAGGTAAGCGCTCATATGGATCTGACTAAAAAACTTCTTCCTGCATTGGATAAACTTATTGAGGTTACTGAAAAAAAAGGAAATTCTTTGAAAGGTTTGATAAAAACAGGAAGAACTCATTTGATGGATGCAATGCCATTAGATTTTCATCAAGAACTTTCTGCTTGGGTAGCTCAATTAAAGAATTCAAAAAAAACTCTTTTGTTCTTAGAAACCAGAATGCTGGAGATGCCTTTAGGCGGGACTGCAGTCGGAACAGGTATTAATGCTCATCCTAGATTTGCAAAGCTATTTGCTCAAGAATTGAATAAGTTAAGTGGAGGAAAATGTATAAATGTCCCAAGCGAAAATTTTTTTCATGAGTTAAGTGCTCAAGATACCGCTGTTCAAGTTTCTGGAGAGCTCAAAAACTTAGCAACCATTTTATTAAAAATCTCAAATGATCTCCGTTGGATGAACAGCGGTCCTTTGGCAGGCTTATCAGAAATTGAACTTCAAGCTTTACAACCCGGAAGCAGTATCATGCCAGGTAAGGTTAACCCAGTCATTCCAGAAGCCGTGGCAATGGTTGCTGCTGATGTTATTGGAAACGATGTTGCCATAAGTGTTGGCGCACAATCAGGTAACTTTCAGCTTAATGTGATGCTGCCTGTAATTGCATATAACCTTTTAAAGAGCATCAATATTTTAAGTGGCGGCATGAATGTTTTGGCTTCTAAAGCCATAAAAACTTTCAAAGTAAATCAAAAATCAATTCAAGTATCTTTGGATAAAAATCCTATCTTGGTTACAGCTTTAAACCCCATCATCGGATATGCAAAAGCAGCAGCTATAGCAAAGAAAGCCTATAAGGAAGACAGAGCAATAATCGATGTTGCTCTGGAGGAAACGAACATATCAAAAGCTAAATTACAAAAATTATTAAATCCAGCAAAATTAACTAAAGGCGGAATCAATTAATGGAAAAACTTATTGAGGGAAAATGCGAAGCTTGCAAAGCTGATGCTCCTCTAGTGACCCCTGAAGAGAGAAAAACATTGATGCCACAAATTCCCGGTTGGGATGTAATTGAGGTTGACGGCATAGAACAGCTTACTTGTGCTTTTGCTTTCAAAGATTATCTCTCGGGTCTGGATTTTTTAAAGAAAGTTGCCCATCTCGCAGAAGAAGAAGATCATCATCCTGAAATAGTTTTGGAGTGGGGAAAAGTCACTGTTAATTGGTGGTCCCATAAAATCAAAGGGCTGCACAAGAATGATTTTATAGCAGCCGCTAAAACGGATGCTTTATTTAGCGAATAATTATTCTAGAGCCAATTGCAAACCCAATCAGTGTAATTGCTCCCATCAATAAGAAGGACTCAAGATAAAGGTTTAGATCAAAAGCTGTTCCTACCAAAACCATACCAACGGGTTGGACAGGTACGATTAATAATGCCGATACTCCTCTAACAGAGCCTAGATTTTGTGAACCAAAAGCTTTTAGAAAACAGGCGCTCATAAGAACCATAGCACCACCAAATCCTAAACCAAAAACAAAACAAAAAATTGTGAAGAAAAGATAATTATCTATCAAAGTCAAGCCAAAGATTCCAATTGATTGCATTGCCATCATGATCATCACAGGAATATTTGGATTTAATCTATCCATGAGATAACCAAAGAAAACTTTACCAACCACTCCACCCAAGGCTGCAAAAGAATATGCGAACACAGTCTGTTTTATAGGAAAACCCAAAACGTTCCAAGTCTCTAGAAAACCTTGATTTTCTGAATGCAAAGGTAAGTGAAGTAAAACTCCTCCCATTGCTAAAAATTGAAAAGCAAAAGCAAGAGAAATAATCCAAAAAATGCTATGTTTAAAAAAGTCTTTGATTTCCATTAAATCTTGAGAAGAATCCAGGGTAGGTTGACCTGGAAGATTATCTTTGTGCTGACCAATCTCTTCAGGGGTATCGATTACGAAATATCTAACAGTTGGAATCAATAAAAAAATTACTATCAACCCAAAAACCATGTACACGTTTCGCCAACCTATCATTTCAATAAGCGGATCTACTAAAATTGGCAAGACTACGCCAGAAAAGGATATACCAATGGCAGCTATTCCGAGAGCCATACCGGCATTACTTTCAAACCAATTAGCGACTAATTTTGTAACAGAAAGATTTCCTAAAGCAGGCCCACCAATAGCAAGCAACGTTGCATAAATTAACAGCAGGCTAAAGCTGCTTTGAACAAAGGAAATGGAAAATAACCCAAGACTGAAAATTACTCCCCCAATCATCATTATTTTTTTTATGGAAAATTTATCTAATAATCTCCCAAGAAAAATTGAAGCTACAGCAGAACTTATAAACCAAAGAGACAAAGCACCTGAAAGTTGAGATTGTGTAGCACCTAAATCTCTTTCTAAAGCGTTGAACATCAAAGGAAAGCAGTAAAAAATGAAGCCTACGACGGAGAATTCCATCATCATCCCGGTATAAACCATTTGCCAGCCTTTGAACTTCATTTTTTAAGGTAACTTTGTTTTTTGTTTTCTTTCTGTATAATTTGAAAATGTTGCGTATTGAAGAGCAAGCTCTGACCTTCGACGATGTACTTTTGGTACCGAAATATTCTAGCGTCCTTCCCCAAGAAACCGATTTAAGCACAAAATTAACCAAACAGGTTAATTTAAAAATTCCAATAGTATCCGCAGCCATGGATACAGTAACCGAAAGTAGAATGTCAATTGCCTTAGCGGAATTAGGTGGAATTGGAATAATTCATAAAAATATATCCATTCCTGATCAAGCAAAAGAAGTTTCTTTGGTTAAAAAATTTGAAAGCGGAGTAGTAAGAGACCCAATTACCATTTCCTCTAAAAAAAGTGTTGGGGAATTAATCAAGCTTACGCAAGACTTGAATATTTCAGGCATGCCTGTTGTAAATGATGGAGATCTAGTTGGCATTGTTACTTCCAGAGATTTTCGTAATGTCTCTGATTTATCTGCTCCAGTAGAATCCATCATGACACCAAAAAAACGTTTGGTTACAGCAGAGGAAGATGCAAAGTTAGATATTATTAAAAACCTCCTTTATAAAAACAGAATAGAAAAGATCTTATTGGTTGATAAAAGTTTTGCTTTAAAAGGCCTCGTAACTTTAAAAGACATCAATAAAAATAAGGATTTTCCTTTAGCCTCAAAAGATACCGAAGGTAGACTTCTCGTAGGAGCTGCAGTTGGCAACGGTGAAGAAACTGATGAGCGAGTGGACGCTCTCGTTGAAGCGGGCGTTGATGTCCTTGTCGTTGATAGTGCTCATGGTCATTCCAAAGGTATCATTGATCGAGTTCGAAGAATTAAGAAGCTGAAAAAAGGCATTCAAGTTATTGGAGGAAATGTTGCAACGGGCGATGGTGCTTTAGACTTAATCAAGGCTGGTGCCGATGCCATCAAAGTCGGCATAGGTCCTGGATCGATTTGTACGACCAGAATAGTAACTGGCGTTGGTGTACCTCAGATTTCTGCTATTGCAAATGTAGTCAAAGCAATTGGCAAGAAGAATATTCCAGTTATTGCTGATGGTGGGATTAGATTCTCTGGCGATATTGCAAAAGCCATAGCTGCTGGAGCCAGTACCGTTATGCTTGGTAGTATTCTTGCTGGAACAGAAGAAGCTCCTGGCCAAGTAGAACTTTTTCAAGGGAGAAGTTATAAATCATACAGAGGCATGGGTTCGGTTGGAGCTATGTCTGGAGAGACAAATTCTGGAGATCGATATTTTCAAGATGATGTTTCAAGTTCTGACAAACTGGTACCGGAAGGAATTGAAGGTAGAGTCCCTTATAAAGGTTGGGTAGAAACAACCATCCATCAAATGCTTGGCGGCTTAAGACAAAGCATGGGTTATACGGGGAGTAAAGACATCAAAGCTATGAGAACCAAAACAAAATTTGTGCAGATTACATCCGCAGGAATTAACGAAAGTCATGTTCATGACGTGAGCGTCACAAAAGAAGCACCAAATTACAGAATAAGTTAAAAGTGAATAGCACTATTGATTCAGAAAAAATAATTATTCTGGATTTTGGTTCACAATATACTCAATTGATTGCTAGGCGTATCAGAGAACTTGGGGTTTATTCCGAAATTCTGTCTTGCAATACTTCTTATAGAAACATTCTTAAAGCTAATCCCAAAGGCATTATCATCTCTGGAGGCCCAGAGTCAGTAAATGCAAAAAATACCCTTAAAGCTGATCCTAAAATTTTAGAAAGTGAAATACCCATTTTAGGAATCTGTTATGGCATGCAACTCATGTCAAAACACTTTAAGGGGTTAGTAAATACCTCAAAGAAAAGAGAATTTGGCCATGCTGAAATTAAATTGAATAAAAGTAAGTTATTTCAAGATATCAAAATCTCTACACTAAATGTTTGGATGAGTCATGGTGACAAAGTAACTAAATTACCCAAAGGTTTTAAAAAAGTTGCTTCCTCTAAAAATAGTCCAATTGCAGCTTTTGAAAACAATTCAATTAAAAAATATGGCTTGCAGTTTCATCCAGAGGTAACACATACCGAAAAGGGCGCTCAAATTTTAAAAACTTTTGTCAGGGAAATATGCGGCTGTCAGGCTAAATGGAGACCAAAAAACATAGTTGAAAAACTTGTTGATGATATAAAAAAACAAGTAGGTAAGAAAAAAGTATTATTGGGTATTTCTGGTGGAGTTGATTCTTCTGTGGTTGCTGCGCTTTTATCAAAGGCAATAGGCAAGCAATTGGAATGTATTTTTGTTGATAATGGTTTATTAAGAAAAGACGAAGCCAAACAAGTTCTTAAAGATTTAAAAAAAGCTTTAAAAATTAAGATTCACTTTTCCGATTCCGAAAAATTTTTCCTTAAAAATTTAAAAGGTAAAGAAGATCCCGAAGAAAAGAGAAAAGTAATAGGAAAAAACTTCATTGATGTTTTTTTGAAAGAAGCAAAAAAAATTAAGGATGTTTCCTTCCTAGCACAAGGCACTATCTATCCCGATGTAATTGAATCTTCTGGCGTCAAAGGCGGCAAGGCGCACGTCATTAAATCTCATCACAATGTGGGCGGTTTACCATCCTATTTAAAGTTACCTTTGGTAGAGCCTATAAATTCTTTATTCAAAGATGAGGTAAGAAAAATAGGCCTTACACTGGGCCTGCCGAAGACTTTGATTGGTAGACATCCTTTTCCCGGTCCTGGTTTAGCAGTAAGAACAATTGGAGAGATTACGAAAGAAAAATTAAATATCTTAAGGGAAGCAGATCATATTTTTATAGAAGAGCTAATAGCAGCAAAACTTTACAATAAGGTAAGCCAAGCATTTGCAGTATTTTTACCAATCAAAAGTGTTGGTGTAGTGGGGGATGCTAGGCGTTATGAATATGTGATTGCTTTGAGAGCTGCTGAGACCATAGATTTCATGACAGCTAAAGCTTCTCAACTAAACCATAATTTATTGAATAAAGTCTCAGATAGGATTATTAATGAAATTCCAAAGGTTTCTAGAGTTGTTTATGATATTTCCAGCAAACCACCGGCCACTATTGAGTGGGAATAAATTGAAAGATTTTATTAAAAAACATCCCGGTTTCAAACGACTTCATTGTCAAATACGTACTCGCCATGCTCACTGCCCGCGACCGCCATCATGCGACCGGCAGCTTGCGTCTGCGACAGTGCGAAGCCCCCTGCGGCTGAAATCTTCTCGTGCAGGCGCTCACTGGCTGCCTGAAGCAAGGCGCTGGGTCTCTTTGTATCCGCCACGAGCTGACCATCTTTTTTAACGACTCTGCCGTCAACCCAGACCGTATCCACGTCGGTTGACTGCGCCTGCATAACGATGGCGCCCGCAACATTGGATCGATCCCATCCCGCGAGGGTAATGGCATCGCCGCGCAGCAGCACCAGGTCTGCCCGCTTGCCCGGGGTTATGCTGCCGATGACCGAGTCAAGGCCAAGCGCTTTGGCGGCATCAATTGTTCCCCAGTCCAGGACTTCCTGACAGGTGACGGGCACACCGGTCTCCATCGCCCCTTCCAGTTCGAGCACCCTGCCTCGGACTGCCTGCAGGCCGAGCCGCAGTGCCGTGAACATGTCGGCCGAATTGTTGGAGACGATGTCGGTCCCGTAGGCCTGGTTCACACCGTATTCTCTCGCCGTAATGCTGCTTGGCCACATCATGCCCATCTGTAGTTCCGTTTCCGGTGTGAAGGCAACCGATGCACCGGCATCTGCTAGCATCTGCCATTCATCCGGTTCTGTCGCTGCCATGTGGACAAACGTGATGTCGCTGCCCAGCATATCCCGCTCTGCCAGCGCGGCCACGTCTCGCGGTGCCTGGCCTTCGGGCGAGGGTCCGCCGTTGGCGTGCCAGAACATACGCGCACCGACGTTGCGCGCAGCATTGATCTGACGGTCCAGCGCCTCCGGTGAGCCGGCGAACGTGGCTTCTTCAGGCGCAACGCCGAGCGTTAACAGGTTATCCGGTGAGGAAAAATATCCCGCCGCGATCTCATCCAGGAAAGCGACGCGTTGATCCAGCGACTTGAAGTGAGGGGACTCGGACGGCGGGAAATTAAAGCCATAGTTCCATACGGCACGCATACCTGACTCCGCACTGCCACGGATCGCCTCATGGGCATGGTCGGGCGTCAGAATGTTGTGACAGTAATCGGTCAGCGTGGTCACACCGGCGTTGAGAGCCTCCAGACTCCCCTGCAACTGCGCGGCATACATATCCTCCGGCGTAAAGAATCGTGCTGCGTTCATCCTGATGCGGGTTGCGTAGTCCATGATTGACCAGTCAGCGCACACGCCACGGATGGCGCCCTGCCAGATATGGCGATGGGCATCAACAAAACCCGGCATAACAATACAGCCGGTGGCATCGACGACTGCGGCATCTCCCACCTCAAGATCGCGACCTACCGCCGCAATCTGATTGTCTTCTATCAGAATGTCCAGGTCTGCCTGGTTGCCGATCAGGGGGTCTTGCGATGCGACATAAGCATTGCGGATAACAGTCTTTTCCATGGCAACCTCCTCGCTAGAATAATAACCATAATTTATTATGTATTTTTGAAAACCATAATTCATTATGTTATTTTGTGCAATCATTTAAAAACACCAATGGAGCGTTACAATGAAAAAAGTTATCACCGGCCATGATGGACAGGGCAAATCCGTATTCTTCAAAGTTGAATCCGAGGCAGTCACGGTGGGCTCCCCGGTCGTTGACTGGCACGAAATCTGGGCGACACATGCCGATGACAAGATCCCGGTCGACACGTCAGCTGGCAAATCGAGAGAACAATACACCGCCGATGTGCATAACGTGTTTCCAGTCACGAACCAGTCGATGTTCAGGGTCCTGGATTTCAAACCGAGGGACGCGGCGGACGCGCCATCACCGGACGAACTCGAAGCGTTTATTTCCCAGCTACCCGGTGTTGCCAGTCACATGGAGCAGGACGACCCAAGCATGCACACCACAGACAGCGTCGACTATGGCGTGATCATTTCAGGTAAAATCAAGCTCGAACTCGACGACGGTGAGCAGGTGGAACTGACGGCAGGTGACGTGTTCGTGCAGAACGGTACCCGCCACGCCTGGCGTGTCGAGGAGCACTGCCGGATGGCTGTTGTACTGGTCGGTACCGACCGGCAGTAATACGCGAGATCTCCCGAACGTGTCGAAGCGAGCCCAGAACAAGGAACGCAAGAAAGCGCAGATCATAGAAGCTGCTACCGGGCTGATCCTGAAGCATGGCCACGCAGACTTCACGATGCCGGAACTGGCAGAACGGGCGGGGGTCGCACTGGTCACGCCCTACAGCTACTTTCAGTCCAAGGCCGGTGTCCTTGCTGCTGTACTGGACCCCGAACACGCCCTCGAAGCAGCTGCTTCGCGGAACGGTAGCGCCGACCACAGTGATGGACTCACAAAGTCCATGGCATTTGCCATGAGCCGGGTCGAACGGTACATCAGTGATGCCCCCCTGTACCGCCCGGTTCTATCAACCCTGTTCAAGCTGGCTCCAGGGTCAGCTCCGGAAACCCAGGATGCGGAGGATTGGCTCGCCTTGTGGGAAGACGGGCTGAAAGATGCCGCAGTTCAGGGTCAGATTGACACGGCGATGAGCACGGTACTCGTGGCGCACACCATCAGGAATGCATACCTGGGTTTACTGCAGCGCTGGGTTACGCAGCAGGTGACAGATCAGCAGTTCAGACTTGAAACAGAAGCATCCGTTTCCATGATGCTGGCCGGAATCGCCAAAAAACCTGCTGACAGAAAACACTGGCACGATCAATTCATCAGAACGCAGGCAAGGATGCTCGATGCCAACCCACTGGATAACATTGCTAATGCCAGCATAAATGCCGGCGCAATAGTCGAGTCAGCACCTCGGTTGAAGTACAGCTATGAAACTAAATGATAAAGAATATTATGAAGAAAGAGAATATTGATATCGTCAAAGCAGAAGGCGAACTCATAGAATTGTATGCGAATGAAATCCCAGAATTAGCCTGGTCAACAGGACCGCTATCTTACGAATATCATATGAAACGTCGCTCCCTATTTGATGCTTCGGTGCAACGTTCATGGCGAACCCCCGGTACACTTTTTAGTGCTGATTCGGCAATATTGAGCATTAGAGAGGGTAAATTACTTGGAGTTGCAATTGCTTTTAATGGGACTGAATTCAAAGAACGTGTAGCAGCACTAGGACCTTTATGGGAAGAAATGTTAAAAGCTGAAGAAGTAACTGCTGAAGAGATAGTCGGAGTTGCAGAAAGGTCAAAATTAGCTAGTTGGTTGAATCCCGTAATCTACTCTAATACCTTCTATGTGCATGCCATTGCAGTTAAGCCTGAGGCAAGGGGTCAACGAGTAGGTTATTTGATGATGGAGTACTTATTTAACAAAGCTAAAGAGCTTGGTTATCTTGAATTTCAGCTTGATGTTCTATCCGATAACCCCGCCGTAGGGTTTTATCGTTCTCTTGGTTTAGAAGTACTTGCTGAAACGAGGGCTCCAAAACCAGCTGAATTTGGTGTGCCTATAGAATTTAGGATGGGTAAACTTCTTGATTAAAATCAGGAAAAATGACAATTACCATATACAAAGTTAATACAAACTTTTTTGAAACCCATTTAGATATTGGGTTTCAGAGTGATAAACCTATAGAGTAGGAATAAATTATGATAGAAGGATCTTGCCATTGTAAGAAAGTACGTTTTCAAATAGAGACTGAGAAAGTTTATGAGGATTTATATAGGTGTAATTGTTCACTATGCAGAAAGAAATCTATTGTAATGAAACCGGTATCTCAGGAATTTTTTACTTTGTTGGAAGGTGACGAAAATTTAGGTTTGTATAAATGGAACAAAAATATTGCTGAGCATTATTTTTGTAAACTTTGCGGGGTTTATACTCATCATAAGAGAAGAAGATATCCTGATCAAATAGCAGTAAATTTTGCCTGTCTAGATGATTTAGATTTGCCTGAAGATATTCACATAGGTCTAATAGATGGGGCTAGTCATGATTAATATTAGTAAAGGATTTTCACCTTAAAAGGCATTATTCAAAAGGAGTAAAACTATGAAAAATTTAAACGATCAGATTAAGTTTCCATGCGGCTTAACTATGAAAAATAGGTTTATGCTTGCTCCGTTAACAAACACTCAGAGTCATGAAAACGGAAAGCTTTCAGATGAGGAATATAACTGGCTAACTATGAGGGCCAAAGGAAATTTTGGATTAACCATGTCTTGCGCTTCTCACGTGCAGGCAATTGGTAAAGGCTTTCCCGGTCAGTTGGGTATTTTTGGAGACGAACATATAGAAGGATTAAAAAGATTAACTGATGAAATCAAATCCCATGATAGCTTGGCTGTCGCTCAACTACATCACGCCGGAATGAGATCTCCAGAAGATATCATTGGTGAACAGCCTGTCTGCCCATCAGATGATGAGGAGACAAACTCAAGAGCCTTATCGATAGATGAAGTTAAAAGACTAAGAGATGACTTCATTGAGGCAGGGGTTAGAGCAAAAAAAGCAGGGTATGAAGGAGTAGAAATCCATGGAGCTCATGGCTATATTCTTTGTCAATTTTTGAGTTCTGATATCAACAATAGAGACGATGAATATGGAGGAAATTTAGAAAATAGATCTAGAATAATATTTGAGATAGTTGATGGTATCAGAGACAAATGCGGTTCTGAATTTCTATTAGGAGTTAGACTATCTGCAGAAAGATTTGGAATTAAATTGGGAGAATCAAAAGAAGTATGTAAAAAACTTATTGATACGGACAAAATAGATTTTTTAGATATGTCACTTTGGGATTCTTTCAAAGAACCTGTAGAAGAAGAACATCAGGGAAAAAATTTGCTTGAACATTTTACGGAACTTGATTTTAAAGATGTTTTGTTAACAGTAGCAGGAAATATAAGAACGGGAGAAAATGTTCATAAGGTCCTCAATAATAAAGTCGATTTTGTGACCATAGGAAGGGCAGCTATTCTTCATCATGATTTCCCATTGAGAGTGATGGAAAATCCAAATTTTGAACCTATAGAACTTCCAGTTTCAATAGCTCATTTGAGTAAAGAGGGCCTAAGCGATAAATTCATAGATTACATGGGTGCCTGGCCTGGTTTCGTAGGGAAGTGACTTATTAAGATTAAAAAGGTTTCACTTTAGACAAATTTTTGTATAAAAGTGAACTTGTTTAATTATTTTTTAAATATTTTTCAGCAACTTTCTTTCCTATTTCGTAGTCTCCTTTTAAAATCTCAATATTTTTTGAATCTCTTTTTGACTTAAGTTTTTCTGGAGGACATAACTGAACAATTTCACAATCTTCTGGAGGATTGTTAATGAAATTAAGAGCTTTATTGTATGTTTCGTCGTGATTAAGTAATGCTCTTCTCAATTTAGGATATTCTCGCGAAAGTAAGGCGCCTATGTAATTTTCAAACTTGAGCTTCCTTCTAAATTTTTTTTCATATGTTCTTATTACAATTATTTTTTTAGCTCCCATTTCATATGCTTTTTCTACAGGCAAGGGGTCTGCAATCCCTCCATCAAATTTCCTGCGGCCATTTATTAAGCTTGGTGTTCTTACCAATATGGGCAGGGTTCCAGAGGCGATCATTTTCGGCATCCATTCACTTTCCCCAAAAGAGTAATATTCTGCTTTCGCGTTTATTGCATCTGTCACTACTGCAATATATTTTTTTTTATTTAGGTTATTTGAAATCTTCTCAATATTTGGTCGAAATTTTTTTTCTCCATCTGTGTACATCTGATGAACCTTGAAAATGTCCTTCCCAGTAAAAATATTTTTATAACTGAAGTAGTCACCGGAAGCGGCATAAAGCATTTTATCAAGATTATTATCTGTTTCTCTAATCAGATACCAGTAAAGAACAGCTACACCATTTGATACGCCAATATAAATATCAAATGGATCGAAGTTTCTTTTTATAAAAGTGTCAGTTATTCCAAAAGAAAATACACCTCTTTGACCGCCACCTTCTACGATAAGAGCAGTCTTATTGTTTTCCATTTTATTAAGGATTGTTAAAGGGAGAAGACACTATCAGGGCGAGCAACTTAATTACTTAAATTAAATAAAGTTAGACTTCAAATTCTTTTGAATTTTTTAACATATGCGCCGGTCCATGGTTTAGATTTATAGCTGCGTTTTCTCCATAGAGCATTTCTTTTTGAGCTGCATAATGTTTTCTATCTTTAGCAAGAGGCGCCAATTCTTCTGCTTTTTTTATTGCTATCTCAGGTAATTCTTCAAACGAACCTTTGCCCTGAACAATTCCAGCTGCAAAAGCAGCTTCCCCAGTCCAACGTTTGGATAATTGAACGGTCTCAAAAAATGAATTTGCAGGAATTTTATGTCTAAATAAAGCCAATTCAGGTCTCGGAATTTTAAATCCAAGTTGCATTTCATTTGCGCAAAGGAATCCTCGATCCTCTCTCATTAATCTTATGTCATGCGAGAGAGCCAACATAAAACCTGCACCAAAAGCATGACCATTGACCACACAAATACTTGGAATTGGTAAAGTAATAATCCTTCCCATTAAGTACATGAATTCTTCACCAAAAACTTCTCTGTCTCCACTTTCAGGATAGTCCTCAGGCTTTTGCATCCAGTCAAGATCTAACCCATTTGAAAAGAATTTAGGATCTTTTGAAGATGTTACCAACGCTCCTGGACCCTCGTCTTTTTCAATTTCATCCAATGCTTCTGCAAATTGTCTCACGAATGTAGTGTTCCATCGGTTTTCACCTGCGTTCATACTCAAATGATAAATGGATTCTTTTTTTTCTAGTTCAATCACAATATTTTCCTAAAATGTTAATTTTTAAAAATACTATACACAAAAAATAATGAGTAACTAAAAGTCTTTGTCTTGTAAAAAATACCTAAATTGTTTAATTTAACTTTAGACATATCAGGGAGAGCATATGACTAAAAAAACTACATCACCAGAATTCATTTCACTAGATGAAGCTGCAAAAATGAAAGAAGGAACAAGAATTACATTTGTTCCGGGAATTCAGGCAATTTATGCGGAAGCATTAAAAAATATTTGTTATGTAAAAAAAATAAAAATCATAAGAGTTTTACACCCCTTCATGGGCATTGATAAAAATACTGGTAAAGATAGACAAGCGAGGCTTTACGAACTTACCAGTCAAACTTCTCTGCCTACGATGTTTCATGATGAAGAGCGTCCTAGAAACGTTTGGGTAGAACAACTTGCTTTGGCAGAAAAGATCGGCTCCTCAGATAGCATAAATTTGATTCCGGATAATTTCCAAGACAGATCAGATATGTTTGGGCTGTGCGCCATAGTTTTGGGTGAAGATGGACTTGTTTGGAATATGAGAATTTTATCGGATGGTCCGCTTGCAAGAAAATACGGTTATAGTGATGACGCAAGTTCCAAAGCTCCAAGCAAAATGGCAGAAATTGTCAAAGTGATTGACCGTCAGCTAGAAAAACAGCAAGAAAGAGGCTCTAAATATTTAATTGGCGACAAAATTTCTGCAGTAGATATTTACTGGTCAACTATCAGCATGACAATCCTTCCAGCTTCTTTGGAAATTATGCCTAAGACTAAACAAAATGAGGGAATGCTTTTTTTCTTTGAGGCAAATTCCAAGATTCCAGAGATCAAAGAGGTATTGACAGATAGAATTCTTTCTCATCGAGACTATATTTTGAAAACTTATTGCGAAACTCCTGCTGTACTTGGTGGAGATCCTATTTAAAAAAATAAAAGATGTCTATTTGGAACGACTTATCGTGGGTTGAGGGGATAAGAACTCCTTTTTTTAATTTCTTTTTTTACAATGTTTCGTTAACTGGATACCCAATTTTTTTATTTTTATTCATAGCCTTTGGGTATTTTTTTTGGTCACCTCAAAGATTCTCAAGAGTCGCAATGTTGCTATTTATTTCTGCTGTTATAAATAGCTTTTTAAAAGATTTGTTTCAGGATCCAAGACCTCCAGCAGACTTTATGTTGGATGAAGGAACCGGAACTAGTTATGGTTGGCCCAGCGGACATGCTCAAATTGCTGTAACACTTTGGGGGCTTTTGGCATACGAACTTAAAAATAAATTAATATCCATAGGAGCTATATCTTTTATCTTCTTAGTAGCTTTTAGCAGAATGTATTTAGGCGTTCATGATTTAGGAGATGTAGTTGCAGGCCTTTTAATTGGATGCTTTATACTTCTGCTTTGGCATTGTGCAATTGTTTATAAGATTTATGAAAAATTTGATAAGTTATCATGGTTTTTTATTTTGTTATCCTCTCAATTTTTTGTTCATTTGCTTTATCCTGCTCACGAGGGACATGAAATATCCAATTGGTTACTCGGAGCTATGACAGGTTGGTTCTTGGGCGCATCAAACTTAGAAATATCTTCAAACAACTTAGTTAAATTCTTTTTATCGCTAATGAGCACCTCTGCAGTTTTCTTCATGATGATATTTCTCTTTCAATTAGATGAGCTAGTAAAGTTATCTGGATTAATGTCTATTCTATACAGTTATTCCTTGGGTCTTTTCTTTTCAATTTTTGTTTCCTGGATCATTCCTAGATTTTGGAAATTCTTTAATCTTGCAAACTGAAAAGATGAGCATATTACTAAAACTATGGGGAGCAGGGACAGCAAGGACCTTACGACCAATATGGATGGCAGAAGAGTTGGAAATAGATTATGAATTAATTCCAATAGGACCTCGAACTGGAGAAACTCAAACGAAAGAATTTACTTCTTTAAATCCAAAGCAGAAAATTCCAGCGATGCAGCACAAAGACTTAAACTTGTCAGAAAGTCTTGCAATATGTAAATATCTTCAAAGAAATTTTAAGTCTAAAAATATTTTTTTGCCTAATGATGAAGTTTCCATCGCTAAAGAAGAGGAATGGTGTGACTTTATTTATGGTGAATTGGATGAAACTTCGCTTTACGTGATGAGACGTCATTATGATTTGAAGGAGATATATGGAGAATCTCCAGTAGTTGTAAAAGCTTGTAGACAATATTTTTTAAAACAACTGAATGTCATTGAAGAGCATCTAAAATCACAGGAGACAATTTTAAAAAATGGGTTTGGTTTAGCAGATATCTTTTTGATGACTTGCCTAGATTGGGCTATATTTTATGAATTTTCTCTCCCTAAAAATATTTCATCATATCGAGATAAAATATCCAAAAGAACTGCATATCAAAAGGCAATGAAGATAAACTATTCAAATTGAAAAATGGGACCCTTAAAAGGAATTAAAGTTTTAGACCTGACAAGCATGGTTTCGGGTCCTGTGGGAGCTATGATTTTGGCTGATCAAGGTGCAGATGTCATTAAAGTTGAACCAATAACAGGAGAATTGGTGAGGCACATGGCTGCTCCTCATAAGGGTGTAAACCCAGTCTTCTTTTCTTGTAATAGAGGAAAAAAATCTATAGCAATTGATTTGAAGTCGGAGGAGGGAAAAAAAATTCTTTTTCAATTAGCGAAAGATGCAGATGTATTCATGCAAAATTTTAGACCTGGCGCCATCGATAGAATGGGTTTTGGCGAAAAGGAAATAAGAAAAATAAATCCTAAGATAATTTATACCTCCATTAGTGGGTTTGGAAATGATGGCCCTTACGCAAATTCAAGAGTTTATGATCCTGTCATCCAAGCTTTATCTGGAGCAACAGACATTCAAGCCGATAGGGATACCGGTAGACCTAAAATGTTTAGAATCATAATTGCAGATAAAGTAACTTCTTTAACTGCTGCCCAAGCAATTTCTTCTGCTTTGTATGCAAGAGAAAAACATGGAATTGGACAACATATTGAATTATCCATGCTTGATTCGATGATTTCTTTTTTTTGGCCCGAGGGAATGGCAGGAATAGTTTTTGCCGAAAATGAAATCGATGTTAGAAAACTTCAAGGCTCACAAGATTTAATTTATAAAGCAAAAGATAGATATATTACAGCTGGCGCGGTATCAGATGCTGAATGGAAAGGTATGTGTAAAGCTTTAAATCGAGAAGATTTGGTCGAGGATGAACGTTTTGCCTCACCTGCAGGCAGGGTTAGTAATGCCCAGGAAAGAAAAGAAATCACTGGAGAAGAAATTTCAAAATGGAATAGCGATGAAATTTTAGCTCGTTTTCAAGCTGAAGGAGTGCCCAGCGCACCCTTACTTGATCGAATGGAATTATTAGAAAATGAACAAATAATTGCCAATGAATCTATTCTAAAAACGAATTACGAATCTTTTGGCGAAGTTCGTCAGGCAAGACCAGCAGCACGATTTGAGAAAACACCAAGTGAGATATCTAAGCCTGCACCAAAGCTTGGCGAACACACAGAGGAAATACTCTCAAAATTGGGTTACTCAGAGGAAGAGATAACATCCCTCATTTCCGAAAATAAGGTTTTTAAATTAAATTAGATTTTATTCAGAACTTCTTTTTAAATTGATTTTATATTTTTTTATATTTACATAAATTTATTTACTTTGAGAGTATGATTAATCAGCAAGTATTCAAAAAATAGGAGAAACTTCATGTCAGACGAAAAATATTCACCTCCAAAAGTATGGACTTGGGATCAAGAAAGCGGAGGTAAATTTGCAAACATAAACAGACCAATTTCAGGCTCAACCCATGATAAAGAGCTTCCGGTAGGGAAACATCCGATGCAACTTTATTCGCTTGGAACACCTAATGGGGTCAAGGTCACTGTTCTGCTTGAAGAACTTTTGGCTTTGGGACACGAAGGTGCCGAATATGATGCATATCTGATTAACATTGGAAATGGCGATCAATTTGGAAGTGGTTTTGTTGAAATAAATCCAAATTCTAAAATTCCTGCTCTTTTAGATAGAAGTTCAGAGCCACATACGAGAGTTTTTGAATCCGGTGCAATTCTCGTTTACCTTGCTGAAAAATTTGGGGAGTTTATTCCAACTGATCCTGCTGCAAGAGCAGAGTGCATGTCATGGCTTTTCTGGCAAATGGGTAGCGCTCCTTACTTGGGGGGAGGATTTGGACACTTTTATGCTTATGCTCCAGAAAAATTTGAATATCCCATCAATCGTTTTGCTATGGAAGTTAAGCGTCAATTAGATGTCTTGAATAAAAATTTAGAAAATAGAAAATTTATTTGCGGCGATGAATACAACATTGCTGATATGGCCATTCATCCTTGGTATGGTTATTTGGTGCTAAAAAATGCATACAATGCCGCAGAATTTTTAGATGTGAAATCTTATAAAAATGTCGTTCGTTGGGCTGAGGAAATTTCTGAGAGACCTGCTTTCAAAAGAGGAGCTAGAGTAGGGCGACCTCCTAGTGGACCGGAAGACAATGCAATTCCTGAAAGACATGATGCCAGTGATCTTGATTAAACATGAGCAGTAAACTTAAGATTTTTGGCGTTCCAATGTCTCAGGCTGTAAGGACAGTTCTATGGATGATGCTTTATAAAAAATTACCTTTTGAGTTGATTATTACTGCACCAGGTTCTCCAAAAGAAAACGGAACTCGTCATCCCTCTTATTTGGAAAAATATCCCAATGGAACCATTCCTGGCTTGGAAGATCCTGCAAGTGGATATTTATTATCGGAGTCGATCGCAATCATGTGTTACTTATGTAACAAACACAAATGGGACGATTTGTACCCAGAAGATCCCGAACTGAGAGGAAAGGTCGATCATTACCTTCACTATCATCACCGAAGTATCAAAGAGGCATCCACTGGTTATTTTGCGCCAATTTTAAGACCTGACTTAGGACTTTCAGAAGACTTAATCAATATGTCTCAAAAAATGTTTAATAATGCCCTCAAAGCATTAGAAACTCAGTGGCTTAAAAAAAATAAATTTATTGCAGGAGACCACGTCACCATTGCCGATTTTTCAGCCTATGTTGAAATTGCTCAACTGAATACGCAATTTACCAATCTCTATGACTATAGTGACTTCGAAAATCTAAGTCGTTGGTTGGAGGACATGAGTAAGCTTCCTTATCACGACGACGTTCACATGGTTTTAACCAAAATGGGCGATATAAGTGAAACGGTTCCCGAAATGGAAATTATCATGAACGCCAATTTAGAGACTTTCAGCCATTTGAATGAAATCGCTTCAAGACTAGATTAACGTTCTTTTATCTTTTAAGGACTTTAATTATTTCTTCGACCTTGCTTTCGAACTCTTTTTCACCTTTCAAAGAGTCCTTAACACATTCCTCAAGATGTGTTTTTAAGATTTTTCCTTCCACTGAAGCAATAGATTTTCTAACAGCTTTGATTTGATTGAGTATATCGACACAGTATTTCTCTTCTTCAATCATTTTAGCGATACCTCTTAGCTGACCTTCAATCCGCCTTACACTTGATAATTCTTTTTTATGACTAGGATGACTCATGATTTATTTAAATGATATTTGGAATGAGATAAGTAAATATTGTAGCAAACGTAAAGAGAATAACTGAAAAATAGTAAATTGACCTTGAACGTTTTCTGGTTTGAAGACAAATTCTCCCTAACTCGGGATCTGCTGGACAAGGAAGATAATAGGTTCTGTAATTTATGTAGCCAGCAAAAACTAATATAAGAAGAGATACCAAAGTTATAGAAACTTTATATTTTGAAATCACTACCAAAAAAGGGAATATAGAAATGATGCTTGCAAAAGTTGCTCCTGCTCCAATAACTATAAATACCGCAGGTAGTGCACAACATATCAATGTAGATGAAGATGCAAACAAAGATATGAGATTAGCAGATCGGTCAAACATGTTAAATTTTCATCAGCTTATAGTCTGTTGCGTTTTGACCATTCATTAATATTTTTTCTTTGATTTCCTTAAATTCAATTTTCTTATTTAAAGAATAGGCAATCACAACTTTTCCATTTTCAAGGTCAACATCTATTTTTTTTACCTTGGTATCTTTAAGAAAAGCCTTTTCGATACCTCGGGCACAAAAATCACAGACCATGCCTTGAACATTAATTATTGCAACTTGAACATCTTTAAGATTTTTTTTAAATTCATCGAACCTTTCTTTATCTATTTTGAATTTTTTTCCGTCCACGTAAACATCATTTTGATGAACTGCATGACCTTGGTGCTCATGGGAATCATGATTTTTTTCGGCAAAAATTACTGACGCCATGAACATTAAAATTAAACATATTAGTCTCATATTTCCTCCTTAAAATCTGTACATGAGATGAGCATCGGTTCTTGTTTTGTTGTTGTAACCAAGCTCGATTAAAAAATCACCTTTGAAAAATTTAATTACAGGATAAGTTGACCAGCTATCTCCTAAAGAATTCTTTTTTGTTTTGAACATCAACCAGGTATGCAAGTCGCCATATTTTCCTAGGTAGGGTGCTATCCCGAATTGAAGATATTTTTCAGAAAAATCTTCAAAGTCATTGAAGCTTTCTTTATATCCAAAGCCTACAAACCATCTTCTCGTTTCCCAATCACCATGGAGACCATAAAAATGACGATCAAAGTTTTCAGGGTCAACGCCTGATTGAAAATATAAATTGCTTTGAGAATTTTGTGTATTTTTTCTGTTTAGTAAATAAGTAAATCTAAAAAAAGAATACTCATCATCAAAATAATCATCTTTTGCTACTTCCAAGCCTACTGAATACTTAAAACTAGGAGAATAATGAAAATAGACTGAGTCTTTGTAAATATCAGAATGAGACATGAGGGTGAATCCTTCTGGATAAGAAATTGGTCTTGCTTGACTATACAGAGAAGTCATTAAGCAAAAAAAAATATAATTCTTATACCCATGGGGGGTATAGTATTACAATTTTGGAATTTAGCCAGCTATTTTTTTAAACATTTTGCCGGTGAAATTAAGAACGGCTTTTCTAGTCATAAAACCAGTAACGAAATTTAAAACTCTATTGCTTCTGCCACAAATGACGAATTGCTTATCTTTTTCATAACCCTCAAGACATTCTAAAGCAACATCATGAGAAGTTTGCATAGTCATTCCAGAAGCTGAGTTATCTCGATTTTGATATCTTTTCGTAAGTTCTTCCGATTTTTCTGTAGCTACTCGGGCAAACTCCGATTCCGTCCCTCCAGGAAGAAGCGCCATAACTTTAATATTTTTATCTTGGTATTCAAACCTAATTGCTTCAGAAAACATCAAAACATATGCTTTTGAAGAAGAATAAATACTTGCATAAGGTATTGGTGCTAAAGATGCCATAGAGCCAACATTTATGATGCCACCACCACCTTGTTTTACCATATCAGGTAAATACAAATGGCAAAGATCTGTCAGTGTTACAACATTAAGCTGTAGCATCTCTGCATAATCATCTCTTTCAAAGCTAGTTAATTCTCCCCATCTACCGTATCCAGCATTGTTAATTAAGATATCGATAGATAAATTTTGGGATTTAATTTGGTTATATAAAGCTTCAGCGGAACCTTGAATAGAAAGATCTTCTATAAAGACATGCGCTTTCCCACCAGATGCTTTGATTTTTTCAGCAAGAGCATGCAATTTATCCTCTGATCTTGCAGTTAAAATAACTTCTGCACCTCGTTTATTTAATTCTTCAGCCAAGGCATAGCCTATTCCAGTTGACGCACCTGTGATTAGGACTTTTTTATCTTTATATATACTCATGAATTCATCTTACTAAGTTTCAATACCTAAATAAATTAATTATCATGATTTGATGAACGAATCTAAAATTAAAGAGTTTCTTGATTCATGGACCAAAGGGGTAATTGAGATAGGAAAAGCTTATTCAAAAAAAGAGGACTTTGAAAAAGAAGCTTTGAAATTTTTATCTAAGCATTATGCTTTTAAGACTCAACAGATACTTTTTAAACCAACTTTTACCAAAGATAAAATATTTAGAAATAACTTAGAAGAAGCTCTATCTTATTTTGTTAAGGGAAAATTTGCAGAAGATAATGGTTTTGCTTTAAAGCCTTGGGAAGAAATAAATCTTCAAGAATTGAATATATTAAATGAGGAAAACTTATCAACTGCAATGGGTACGCTCTCATTTAAACCAGTCTCATCGAGTGAGACGACTTTGGTTGCTTTCACTTTTGTTTTTTGTCTTGAAGATGGAGAAATTAAGATAAAAATTCATCATTCTTCTCCTGTTCTCTAACTGTAGATCTTTATGAAATCTAAACCCTTAGAAATTTCAATTGTTGGAGCTGGAATTGGAGGATTGGTAGCTGCTTTAGCCTTAAAAAAAAGAGGTCATAAACCAACAATCTACGAAAAGACAGAATCTTTAAGTGAGCTTGGTGCAGGAATTCAGCTTTCTCCAAATGCTAATAAGGTACTTGAATATCTTGGTGTTATGGAAGAATTACAGGCAGATGTTTATGAACCGGAAGCGTTTCAATTTGTGCATTATCGAACTGGAAAAGTTTTAGCTCAACGGGCTTTAAAAAATTCCTCAGTAAAGATATACGGTTCTCCAAACTACGATGTTCACCGAGCTGATTTACAAAAAGCTCTTTTAAAAATTATTAATAAAGAAGAAATTCAGATTGAAAAAAATTCTGAAATCATAGACTTATATGAAGAAGCAAATGGTGCATTTATTAAAACTAGAGAAAGGGTTATTGAGTCGGATGCTGTGATCGGTGCAGATGGTATTCATTCAGTTGTACGCAAAAAGCTTTGGGGGGAAGATCAAGCGCGATACACAGGGAATGTAGCGTGGCGAATGCTAGTCCCAATAGAAGAAATATCTTCAAAATTCATAAAACAAAATACCAAAGTTTGGTTGGGACCTAAGAAGCACTTTGTACAATATCTAGTTAAAGGTGGAAATTTTTTAAATTGCGTATGTCTTGTTGAACAAAATGACTGGACGAGTGAAGATTGGTCTGAAAAAGGAGATATTTCTGAACTCAAGCATATTTTTTCCGACTGGCATCCTGAAATTCAAGAGATTTTAGAAAGTACAAAAGCCGGTAGTTTGTTCAAGTGGGGATTGCATGATAGGGCGCCGATGAATAAATGGAGTAAAGGAAGATTTAGTTTGCTTGGCGATGCTGCTCATCCAATGTTACCGTTTGTTGCTCAAGGAGCTGCTATGGCTATTGAAGATGGTATTGTTTTGGCCTCAAGCCTTTCTTCTTTCGATAATGTTGAATTAGGACTTAATGATTACGAGAATAAAAGAAAGTATAGAACAGCAAAGGCACAAAAAACTGCTACTAGGAATGCAACGATTTTTCATCTTTCGGATTTCTTTGCTATTTTTAGAAACTTAGTAATGAAATTTTTTATAAAAAAAATTATGGATAGTTTTTATAAATACGATGCCATCTCAAAATAAAATTTTAACTAGGACACGTTTATGAAATATAGAAACTTCACACCTTTTGGATCAATCAGTTCTTTAACTTTAGGTGGAGGTGGGATAGGGAATGTATGGGGTAAAACAACCAGAAAAGAAGCAGTTGATACTGTTCTATATTCTATTGATTCTGGTATCAATCATCTTGATATGGCTCCAATGTATGGCAGAGGAGAGGCTGAACTAGTCGTTGGAGAAGCTCTCAAAGATAGAGACGTAACTAAATTAAATATTACAACCAAATGTCAGTTGGGCACTCTTCCGCACGATAAGGTTTATGAAAAACTCAATGAATCTCTTATCGAAAGTTTTGAGAGAATGAATATAGAAAAGGTGAACTTATTTCTTTTGCACTCTCAATTGATCAAAGATGACTATCAATTACCCGTTTTAAATGATTTAAGAGATTCAATTACAACTTCTTTGTCTTGTTATTATGATTCAGTGATTCCAGCCTTCGAAAGATTGAAGTCTGAAGGAAAGATAGATTCTTGGGGAATAGGGTTGGGCGAAGAAGAAGCTTTAATTTCTGCAATTAATCATGAAAAACAACCCGAGGCAATGCAGTGCGCAGTGAACATGATGAATTCTATTGGAGCTATTGGCTTCATAAGCAAAAAACCCAATCCAAATAGAATTTTAAAAGAGTGTCAGGATAAAGACATTCCCATTTTGGCCATTAGAGCTGTTCAAGCAGGAGCATTAACATCAAAAATGGATCGCAAACCGCATCCATCAGGAAGAGACAAACTCGACTTTGATGACT
The DNA here is from genome assembly GCA_902540995.1 of uncultured SAR86 cluster bacterium. Lineage (GTDB taxonomy): Bacteria > Pseudomonadota > Gammaproteobacteria > Magnimaribacterales > AG-339-G14 > MEDG-81. The sequence continues at coordinate 90,087 of CACBOY010000001.1, read as the reverse complement.
ACGAGAGAGCAAAGCCTTTTAGAGAACTTGCAAAAAAGTGGGGCGAATCTCCAGCCTCTTTAGCACATCGTTATGCTCTTTCGATACAAAAAGTAAGCTCAGTGATTTTGGGGGTAAAAAATACTGAAGAGTTAAAAGAGTGCCTAGATACTGAAAATATGGGTGAGTTAAGCGAAGAACAATTAAAAGAACTTAATAATTTATTTACTTAACTTATACATAGAGAATATCCAGAAATAATTCCCATTTTTTTCCAAGTACATTTCATCTTTCAACAAATCAATATTTGCTATCAAGCGTTTTGAGAAAGGGACTTCTTTTTCTAGAATCTTTTCCCATTTGTCTGGAAAAGAATTCTGCATAGTGCTTTCAATTTCTTCAATATTTGAAAATGAAGTTGTGCAAATATTTAAACAGCCCCCATCTTTTAGATATTGAGGACTGCCTTCAACAACTCTTACGATTAAATTTGATCCGGTATCATCTGCTTTGGGAACTTCGGTCGGAAACCAGCCAGTTACTTCGGCAATATTTTTTGATACTCCTGAAACATCACAACATATTAAATCGTATTTATCAGTCACATTTTGAAATAAGTCAGACTCAATAACATTTATTGAGACATCGTTTCGCTTTGCATTAAGTCTGGTAAGTTCTACGTGCTTATCATAGATGTCACAAGCATCCACTTCAGTAGCTCCATTTTTTGCAAAATAAATTGCTAGAGGCCCAATGCCACATCCCATATCCAAGACTTTTTTATTTTTAAAATCAGCCTTCAATGCACATTCCTCACTTATTAAGGTAGGACGAAAAGCATCTTCAGAGCTTTCTAGTTCTATATTGTGAAAATTTACAATCATTTTTATAAAAGTTTTATTATATGATAAAAATTCTATTTTAATTCTTATAAGGAGATGAAAATGAATGCTATAGAAAAATGGTACGAGGTAATTAAATCAGATAATCCTGACAAATATGATGAAGTCCTAGCTGAGGATTGCGTTTTTTATTCTCCGGTGGTTTACACGCCTCAAAGAGGAAGAGAAATAACCAAGATGTATTTGATGGCAGCAGGAGGAGTTTTCGGAGGGGAAGATTCGCCTAAAAAAATATTAGATGAAAAAAGTCCTTCAAAATTTAAGTACATTAAGGAAATCATTGGTGAAAATTCAGCAGTTCTAGAATTTGAAACAGAGATCGATGGAATTTATGTCAACGGTATTGATTTAATCTCTTGGAACGAAGAAAACAAAATCACAGAGTTCAAAGTAATTGTAAGACCTCTTCAAGCGGTGAATAAGCTTCATCAACAAATGCAAGATATGCTTGAAAGAATGAAAGCGTAAATTATTTACCTAGGGCCTTGTCCATCATCAATTTTTATACAAGTTCCAGTGACGCACTCTGAAGAAGGAGATACTAGGAATAACAAAGTTGAATCCATTTGCTCTGGAGTACAAATCCTTTTTCTTGGAAATGCCTGACTAAAGTCACCGACTCTTTCTATCATCCCATCAAGCATTTCTGACGAAAAAGCACCTGGGGCAATAGCATTCACATTAATATAACTTTTTGACCATTCAACAGCTAAGGCCTCAGTCATTCTCACTACAGCTTTTTTAGTTATTGAATAGAGAGAAGCTGCTGATTGTGGCGTGGTATTGAAAGCTGCAACAGAGGCTATATTTACCATTCTGCCAGGTTTTTTCTCTTCAATTAATTTTCTCGCTACTTCACAAGAAAGAATGTATGGACCAGTTAAGTTGGTTTCCATTACATTATCGATCAATTCTTCTGACTGTTTAACAGCCCATTGCGCATCTGGGATGCCAGCATTATTTACTAAAGTATTAATAGTTCCCATTTCTTTAGAAACAGCATCTACTGCTGACCTGATGCTTTTTCTGTCAGTCATGTCTATCGGAACAACCATGCATTCACCTCCATTGGCTTTTATTTCCTCAGCCAAAGATTCTAGTTTCTCTTTCCTACGAGCAGATATTGCGACCTTTGCACCACAGGAAGCTAATACTTTCGAAAAACGGTATCCTAGCCCTGAAGATGCTCCAGTTACCAAGGCAATCTGACCTGATAAATCTATGGAAAAGTTTGGCGTTTTGTATTCTGACATTTTGACCTCTATTTTTTATAATCATTACTATTACATAAGAAGATTGCCGTTTAAAATAGATTTTTAAAATATCATGCCAAGATCACTTAAAAACTGTAACAATTTTCAAGATTTAAAAGACTTAGCTAGAAGAAGACTGCCCGGTCCAATTTATCATTACATTGATGGGGCAGCAGAGGACGAAACTACTTATCAAAGAAATACCGAAGCATTCCAAGATGTTGATTTAATTCCTAATGTACTTGCAGGAGTTGAAAATATTGATATGTCGGTAGAGGTAATGGGTCACAAGTTAGGATTACCAATTTTTTGTTCTCCAACCGCTTTACAGAGATTGTTTCATCATCAAGGCGAAAGGGCAGTTGCAAAAGCAGCTGAAAAGTTCAACACCTTATTTGGCGTGTCTTCTTTAGGGACGGTAAAACTTAAAGATATAGATGAATTGATTAAGACTCCTAAAATGTTTCAGTTTTATTTTCATAAAGATAGAGGCTTGAATGATTCAATGATTTCTATGGCACAAGAGGCCAATTTTGAAATTTTAACTCTAACTGTTGACACGATTACCGGAGGCAATCGAGAGAGAGACTTACGAACAGGTTTCACAACTCCGCCAAAATTAACACCAAAAAGTATTTTTCAATTTGGCATAAAACCTGCCTGGGCTTTAAATTATTTGTTTAGAGAAAAGTTTGAATTATCTCAATTATCCAGTCATGTTAATGAGGGAACAAATATCGCTATATCTGTTGGAGACTATTTCACGACTATGTTGGACCAAAGTATGACGTGGGATGATGTCATAAAGCTCAAAGAAGATTGGGGAAGAAAATTTTGTCTCAAAGGCATTATGAGCCCAAGCGATGCTAGGAAAGCAGTAGAGATGAAAGCCGATGCAATCATGGTGTCGAATCATGGTGGCAGACAACTTGATGGAGGAAGAAGTCCCTTTGATCAACTCGATGAAATTCTTCAAGAAGTAGGCGGTGAAATAGAAGTTATTTTAGATGGGGGCATACAAAGAGGTACGCATGTTCTCAAAGCAATGGCGATGGGAGCTACAGCTTGCTCGGGGGGAAGAATGTATCTTTTCGGCTTAGCTGCTGCTGGCCAATATGGAGTCGAAAAAGCTCTAGGCAATATGAAAAATGAAATCGAAAGAGATATGAAATTAATGGGAGTAAATCAGTTAAAAGATTTGAAACCACATATGCTTCGAAAGAGATAGTTTTTAGCATAGAATATGCAAAATAAATCATGAAAGCAGAATTTTTTTACAGAAACCCATTAAAGAAAGGGGAACCAAAGCCAGCTTTTGGAGTTAAGGAGCCTGATCCAGATAGGCCTGACCACAAGGGCTTCATGAAAGAAGTTCTCAATGCTAGAGAAGAAGATCACTCCTTAACCGAGTCCGGTTTTATTTTATTGAATCATAAATCGGCAATGACTGATTTTTATGACGACAAAGAAGTAACAGAAATCTACTACGGCGAAATGGCAAATTTGGTTAAAAAGCAGACTGGGGCTGCTCAAGTTTTTATCGTAAGTCACATTACAAGAAACGAAGCTGAAGCTGCTGAAGGCAAAAGATTAGGCGCTCATAGATTGGTACACAATGACTTTACTCCAAATTTCAAACAAACCATTCAACCCTTACTTGATGAGAATGGTTCCAACCCAAGTAGAATCTCTGTCTATAATTTATGGAGGCGTTTTGATGAAGATGGGATGGACGCACCCTTTGCTCTTTGCGATTCCAGAACAGTTTCTGAAAAAGAATTAATTCCTACTGATTTATTCAATTACGGAAAAGAAGAGGAAAAAACTGAAACTTTAGCCGATGAAAATGGTTTTACCGTTGAAATATATCAATCAATGAACAGCGATAATCACAAATGGTACTTTTATCCAAAAATGAACAGAGATGAAGTGGTGATGTTTAAAACTTACGATTCTAATGAAAATCCCTTTATGCCTACTTTACATAGCGCCTTTGATGATTTGAGTTGTGATTCAAAAGTTTCCCCTCGTGAGAGCATAGAAGTTAGAGCGATTTGTCTATTTGATTAGGCAAAAGATAAAAATTTTTGAATTAACATAGGAGAAAAAATGTCTAATACATCAAGAGAAATTCGTTCGGAAGTAACGAGCGATGGTCAGTTAAAGCTATCTATTGAAAGTGTGGAAATGCCTACACCTAAAGATCACGAGGTTTTACTTAAAGTTGAAGCTTCTCCTATCAACCCATCTGACTTGGGATTATTAATAAGCTTTGCAGCAGATCTTAGTTCTTTAACTACAGAAGGCTCTGGAGAAGACAAAGTTACAACAATGAATATATTACCCGCTTTGCATAAAACCATGGCTGCTAGATTTGATAAATCTATGAAAGTTGGAAATGAAGGAGGCGGAGTTGTTGTCGATGCCGGGGAAGCTGGAAAAGGCCTTATCGGCAAAACTGTGGGAGTAGCAGGCGGTGCGATGTATTCCGAATACAGATGTGTACCTGCAGATAGTTGCCTTGTCATGAATGATGGAACTAGTCCCAAAGAAGCTGCTTCTTCATTTGTAAACCCGCTTACTGCACTTGGTTTTACAGAAACCATGAAAATGGAAAATCATACAGCTATCATCCACACTGCCGCAGCATCAAATTTGGGTCAGATGTTAGTAAAAATATGTAAGGCAGATGATATTCCTTTGGTAAATATCGTTAGAAAAGGAGAACACGTGAATCTCTTAAAAGATCTTGGTGCTGAATATGTTTGTAATATGAGCGAAGATTCTTTTATGACTGATTTAATAGCTGCAATTGATGCTACTGGTGCAACCTTAGGATTTGATGCTACCGGGGGAGGTAACGAAGGAAAATTAGCCGGGCAGATTTTATCTGCAATGGAGATCTCAGCAAATAAGAAAGCTTCCGAATATAGTAGATATGGTTCGGATACCTATAAACAAGTTTATATTTATGGCGGCCTAGACCCAACACCAACAGTTTTGAATAGATCTTATGGATTGCAATGGGGTTTAGGAGGATGGCTTTTAACACCATTCATTGGAAAAGCAGGACCAGAAATTTTCTTAAAAATGAGAGAGAGAGTAGCCAATGAAATCACTACTACTTTTTCAAGCTCCTATACAGCTGAAATTTCTCTTGAAGAAATGCTAGATCCAGAGATCTTGAAAAAATACGCTAAACAGGCTACCGGCCAAAAGTATTTAGTTACTCCTCATAAGTAATTATCGACCTTTGAATACTGGCTGTTTTTTTTCAACAAAAGCTTTTGTAGCATTTTTGTGATCTTCTGTTTGACCGCAGTGAACATGATGCGTGACTTCTAGATCCAGACAATCATCTACTTCTCCACTTACGGCTCTGTTTAGATTTTCTTTCATGTATCGAAAAGCAACTGCTGGACCTTCAGCAAGTTGCTTAGCTATTTCTAGAGTTTTCTGCTCAAGCTCCTCATGTTTTACAACCCAATTAGTTAGCCCAAGTTTCAGAGCTTCTTCAGCAGGAATTTTGTCTGATAAAAAATAAAGCTCTTTTGCCTTTGATAAACCCACTAACTGGGTCATAAAGTAAGACCCTCCATAGTCACCAGAAAAGCCTACTTTTGCAAAAGCAGTAGTGAAAAAAGCACTATCGGACATTATTCTGAGGTCACAAGAAAGAGCATAAGACATTCCTGCCCCGGCTGCGGGCCCATTCACTGCAGCAATTGTGGGTTTGGGCATTTTAAATAATTTACCCGACGTGCCTCTTTGATGCATTCTTTGCTCATGGATTGCTATATCTATTGTTCGCTTAGGATCATCTTTTTTATTTGCCATACCTTTTACATCTCCGCCCGCACAAAAAGCACCTTCAGAACCTGTAAGAATGACCGCTCTTACTTCAGGATCATTTTCAAAATCTTCTAAAGTTGCCATCATCGCTGCATTCATTTCATCCGACATAGCATTTCTAGCTTCAGGTCTGTTCATTATAATTTTTCCCAAACCATCTCCTTTCAGAGCTTTTAGGTGATCTGTTCCCATATCTATTTCTTTCATTTTTCTCTCCTTTTATTTATCCTTGAAGTATTATTTTACAAATATTATGAGATTAAGACAGTTAGTTATCGTTGCTAAAGAAAGGAATTCTATTGCGAATCAAATTTGTGATGTGTTTGATTTAAAAGTAGCTTTTCATGATGATGGTCTCATTCACTTTGGACTTATAAACTCATTAATTCCTTTGGGGGATACTTTTATAGAGATTGTTACTCCTGTAAAAGAAAACACCACTGCAGAAAGATTTTTAAATCGTAGAGGTGGAAATGGTGGTTACATGGTAATTGTAGATTGCGATGATGTTGCGAAAGAAAAAGAGCGAGTAACCAATGAAAATATTGGCATTGTTTATGAAGTTGAGAGAAGCGAAGGCCACGTAACTGGAAAAACCATTCACTTGCATCCCAAACATATTGGTGGAGCAATAGTTTCAATTGATAAAATGGAACCTGAGTCAGCATGGCTTTGGGCAGGCCTTGATTGGGAAAAGTGCGTCTCCAAAAATGATAATGCTGAAAGATTGTGCGGCGTTGTGATGCAATCGGATGATAAATCCGCTCTTTGTAAAAAATGGGAAAAAGCTTTTGGGTTTAAAGCAGATGAAAATCTTCAAATTAATTTCTCAGACTCCAGAATCAGGTTTGTTGATGATCTCGATCAGAGGGGCGAGGGAATTAACGCCTTTGAGTTGTCAGTAAAGAATAAAGAAATAGTCTATGAAAAAGCAAAAGAACTCGGTTTGATAAAGAATGATTTAATTCATATCGGCGGAGTTAATTTCTTACTTCAATAGCTTTCAATAAGATAGAATGCGCATGCTCATGCGTTCTATTCAAATAATTTTTCTTTTATTTTCCTCGATTTCGGCATTTGGCTCTCAGGCAATTGGTCATGCACCTATTGGAGTTATGGCGGATCATATGCACAAAAAAGGCGAATCAATGATTTCTTTAAGAGCCTCTTACATGAAAATGAGAGGTAATTCTTTAGATGGAAATTCGATCTCAGATGGCGAAATTTTAGTTATAGACAACCCACATTCAAATTCACCAGCAAAACTTAGTGTTGTTCCAATCGAAATGAGTATGAAAATGTTAATGCTTGGTGGTATGTATGCTCCATCGGATGAAGTTACTTTGATGTTCATGACAATGTTTATGGATAAATCCATGAATTTAAATACTTATCACGCAATGATGAGAAACAATATTGGTTCATTCAATTCATCTTCTTCGGATCTTTCTGATTTATCTTTTTCTGCATTAGTAAATATTAACGAGCAAGTCAAAAGCAAGTGTCATGCAGAAATTGGCTTGAAGTTTTCCGTTGGAGATAAAAACGAAAAAAGTAAAGTACTAACACCCATGAATACCAATATGGAAATGGTTTTGCCTTATGGTATGCAATCAGGAGACGATTCTGTTGCTTTAGTTGTTGGCTTTACTAACCTTTATACATTATCTGATAAACATATTTTTGGAAATCAAATGAGGTTCTTTAGAAATATTTCATCTGAGGAATGGCATTATGGAGATAAAACTTATTTTGACTCCTGGTATCAATATTCAATCAGCAGAAACTTTTCTATTTCATCGAGATTGAAACTTAATCATCAGCAAGAAATTTCAGGCTTTGATTACAATATCAAGACACCAATTCAGACCTCCATTACATCAAATTATGGCGGTTTTACAGCTGAAGTAGGATTAGGTTTTAATTTTCTTACGCAAATCTTTCCTGGATCTGAAGACAGGCTTGCCTTGGAGATTATTAACCCAATAATCAATGAAAAAAATGGTCTCCAGATGAAAGATAAAACCCAAATAGTATTTGGCTTTCAAAAATCTTTTTAAGTTTCTCGCATTTAATAGTATATTTCTTGGATGGCTGATTTAGTTCACCTCTCAAGCTCAGCTTCTTCGGAAGAGATTGTCGATGTTCTTAAGAAAGATGCTGGAGTGATAATTGATAACCTCTTACACTCAGATGATATTTCTAGAATCAATCAAGATCTTAAACCATACTTAAAAAATGATGTTTTTGGTAGGGATGAATTTACTGGATTTAAAACGAAAAGAGTTGGGGCATTAATTGCAAGATCTGAAGCCTGCAGAGAATTGGCATTAAATCCTCTAATCAATGAAGTTTCCAAAAAGTATTTATCTCCTTACTGCGACGGTTATCAACTGCATTTCACTTCGGCGGTAAGTATTGGCCCAGGAGAAAGTAAACAAATTCTACATAGAGATAGAGGAATTTGGGGTGGTTATTTACCTAGAAAAGTTGAACCACTTATGAGTACCATTTGGGCAGCAACAGATTTTACTAAGGAAAATGGAGCCACGCAGATTGTCCCTGGATCTCATCTCTGGGAAAAAGACCGAATTCCTAATGACGATGAAATAGCTTATGCCGAAATGAAAGCGGGATCAGTACTTCTTTATACTGGAACTGTACTGCATGGCGGAGGAGAAAATTCTTCAAAAAATGATATTCGAACTGGAGTATTTCTGCATTATGCTCTTAATTGGCTTCGTCAGGAAGAAAATCAATATCTATCCTGTCCTCCTGAGATTGCAAAAGATATTTCGCCTGAAATAAGATCTTTAATAGGATATTCGAAGGGAGGCTACGTACTGGGTTTCTATTCTGATCCCTTAGATAAAAATGCAGAATATGAATCTGTTTCACCAGAAAACATGTTTAAGGATAAAGCTTTTGACGAATTCTCTGCTATACCAGATCCTAAGGAACTGGTTCAAAAATCTACAAAATAATTAAAAGTAGACTACGCCTATTAAGTAGCCGCCATAGAAAAAGGCAACTGCATAAAAAGGATATTCTCTACAAAAATTCCAAACTGATTTTAAATACTCACTAATCATTTCATCTCTTAGGGGAGTTTTATAATAGACAATCTTCAGGTAATTTTTACTTATACCTTTATATAAAATTTATTAAAAAAATTTTTTTTATTACAAATTAATACATCTCTAAATCATTGCATCCAAAATTTATTTGAAGCATAGTAAAACGACTGATTTTCATAAATATAGATAAATAATGACTGTAAAATATTACGACTGGGTAGAGTATCAATCTAACTTTAGGCCAAAAAAAATTGCTATCAAAGAGATCTCAAGTGGTCGAGAAACCTCTTATTATGAGTTGAATCAAAGATCTAAATCATTGGCGGGATGGTTGCAAAAAAAAGGTTTAAAAAAAGGAGATCGAGTTGCGATCTTAGTCCATAACTGTGCCGAAGTTTTTGAACTTGAATTTGCTTGCGGAAAAATTGGCGGTGTTGAATTACCTCTTAACTGGAGGCTAACAAAGCCAGAACTTGAATACATTTTGAATGATAGCAAGCCAATGTGTTTAATTTATTCTGTTGAGTTTAAGGATATTGCTCAAGAACTTATAAAAGATTGCGGAATAAAAAACTCTTTGATGTTAGAAGAGAACAACTTTGGCAGTGAATATGAACAAGCTATTTTAGAAAATAATAATTTTGAAACCGTAGAAACCAATCATGATGACTTAATTATGTTGATGTATACCTCCGGTACGACTGGTCATCCTAAAGGCGCCATGATCAATCATCAAATGCAATTTTTCAATACTGTAAATTTAGGAGCTACTGCAAGAATTACTGATAAAACAATTCAACTTGTTGTTTTGCCATTATTTCACACAGGCGGCATGAACTGTTACGCAAATCCAATTTTGCACAATGGCGGACAAATAGTTTTGATGAAAGAGTTTGATCCAGGAAAAGCTTTGGAAATTATTAACAACCCTGATTTTGGAATTACACATTTTTTTGCTGTGCCTGCACCTTTCCAGTTTATGATGCAACATCCAAATTTTGCGACAACAGATTTTTCAAAAATTGAAGGAGCCGGTGTAGGTGGAGCACCATGCGCTGAAGTCATCATAGAGACTTGGCAAAATAAGGGCGTAGAACTATGGCAAGGTTGGGGAATGACAGAAACCAGCCCTGGCGGAATTGGATTATCTGGTGATGATGCTGCGAGAAAAATTGGTTCAGCAGGAAAACCTTTGTTACATACAGAGGTAAAAATAGTCGATGAAAAGGGTAATGAAGTAAAGCAAGGTGAAGTAGGAGAAATACTTATCAAAGGTCCCAATATCACACCAGGATATTGGAATAATGAGGAAGCAACAAAAAATTCTTTTGTGGATGGCTGGTTAAAGACAGGAGATGCTGCACAAATGGATGACGAAGGTTTCATCTACATAGTTGACCGTCAAAAGGATATGTACATCTCTGGTGGAGAAAATGTATATCCAGCTGAAGTAGAAAATGTGCTTTATCAATTACCTCAAATTGCTGAAGCTGCAATCATAGGTATACCTGATGAAAAGTGGGGAGAAGTTGGTCTTGCTTTTATTGCACTAAAGCCTAGTGAAAATTTATCTGGCGAGGATATCATTAATCATTGTCTAAAGAACTTAGCAAAATTCAAAATACCAAAGAGTGTAGAGTTCATAGATGCTTTACCAAGAAACGCTACAGGGAAAGTTTTAAAAAGAACTTTAAGAGAAAATAAACTTGGGAAATCTGCCCCTTTAATTTCCTAAATTCTAATAATATGTCTTTTACAAACCTGAGGATTTATATTCAAACTCAAGATGTTAATTTTTAAATGGGACGCTGGATAAAAAATAAATTAATTCCTTTTTTACAGATATTAGGCAAGCCTATTTCATTTCTTCTAGATTTAATCTTAATTCCTATAATTTTTTTCTCAGGGATATTTCTTAAGTTCTACAGAAAAGTAGGTTCTAAGAGATTTCCCATAAATACAAATCTTTTAAAAAAAATCGGTGTATTTCCTATAATAGATCATTTTTATGAGCCCTTTTTTAATCATAAAACTCTTACCGAGGATTTTTCAAAAATTAGAAATCTACCCTCAATTAATTTTCGAGAACAAGAACAACTAGATCTTTTAAAAAGTTTTAAATTCCAAAAAGATTTTCAGTCTTTTTTAGATAGCGAAGCCAACTTAAAAACACTAAGAAGTTTTTCTATTACCAATGGTTCATATGGAGCTGGAGATGCCGAGATTTTATTTAACTTTTTAAGATTAAAAAAACCTTCAAAGATTATAGAAATAGGCAGTGGAAACTCTACAAAAGTAATCGAAGCTGCTTTAAAACTCAATATAAAGGAAGGTTCAAATCCAAAATTTACTTGTATTGAACCTTACAAACCCTGGCTTAAAAGCACCGAACATATAAAAATTTTAAGGTCAAAATTAGAACAAACCTCATTAGATTGGACAAAAGAATTATCTGATGGAGACTTTCTATTCATTGATTCTTCTCATATGATCAGACCGCAAGGAGATGTTCTTTATGAATACCTTGAGGTAATACCTATGCTGAATCCCGGTGTATTTGTTCATGTACATGATATTTTTTCTCCAAGAGACTATCCGGAAACTTGGCTAAAAACAGATGTAAAGTTTTGGAATGAACAATATTTATTGGAAACTCTGCTTTCTAACTCAAATAGATATAGAGTGATTGCTTCTTTAAATTATCTTGCAAAAGATTATTTTGAGGAACTTAAGAAAGTATGCCCTCATTTAAATGCAAAACATGAACCGGCAGCCTTTTATTTTGAGGTAATTTAAGTTGAAAACTAGATCAGAGCTCATAGAACTCCACAATAGATTATCTAAAACTCTGGATGAAGAAAGATTAGCTGCTAGGGAGAAGAGATACGAAAAAGGCTACAGAACAGCCAGAGAAAATCTTGATGATTTAGTGGATAAAGATTCTTTTGTGGAATATGGCCAGCTTGCTATTGCAGCGCAAAAAAGTAGAAGGGAACTCGAAGAGTTAAGAACCGAAACGGCTGCTGATGGAATAATTACTGGATTTGGTAAAATAAATAGTGAAATCTTAGATGCTAAAAAAGCTCTTTCGGCAATAATCATCAATGACTATTCAGTCTTAGCAGGAACTCAAGGTTATTATCACCACAAAAAATTAGATAGGATTTGCGAGACAGCCGAAAAACAAAATTTACCCGTCGTAATGTATACAGAAGGAGGCGGAGGAAGGCCAGGCGATACGGATGTACATGTTCAATTTGCAGGATTACAAATTCCTTCTTTTAGTAATTGGGCTAAATTAAAAGGAAAAAGTCTTAGAATTGCTGTCAATAATGGTTATTGTTTCGCTGGTAATGCTGCATTATTTGGAACTGCTGATTTTTGCATTTCTACAAAAAATTCTTGGTTGGGAATGGCAGGCCCCGCAATGATAGAAGGAGGAGGACTTGGCAAGGTTAATCCAAAAGATATTGGCCCAGCTGAAGAGCAAGAAAAATTTGGTGTAATCGATTACCTTGCAGAAGACGAAGCAGATGCAACAAGCTTTGCGAAGAAATTACTCTCTTATTTTCAGGGAAGTCTAAATAAATGGGAAACTAAGGACCAGTCAATTTTAAGAAACCTCATTCCAGAAAATAGAAGAATGGCTTACTCAGTAAGAGATATTATAGAAACCATTGCTGATAAAGATTCTTTTCTGGAAGTAAGAAAAATCTATGGCCGAAGTGTAATTACTGGCTTTATGAGATTAGAAGGTAAACCAGTTGCTCTTATTGCAAACGATTGTCAGCATTTGGGTGGAGCTGTAGATGCAACTTCAGCTGAAAAAGCTGGACAGTTTATTTCGATTTGTAATGAACATAATCTTCCAATAGTTTCTTTAGCAGACACTCCTGGCTTTATGGTTGGCGTTGATAGCGAAAGAGAAGGAGCTGTAAGGAAAATGGGCAGCCTTTTTAATGCAGGAGCAAATATCTCAGTTCCTCTCGTAGCAATCTTTTTAAGAAAAGGCTATGGATTGGGTGCAATGGCTATGGTTGGAGGAAGTTTTTATATACCTATTTTCACCGCTTCTTGGCCAACTGGAGAATTTGGCGGAATGGGCTTAGAAGGAGCAGTAAAACTAGGTTATAAAAAAGAGCTGGAAGCTGTCGAAGATGAAAATGAAAGAGAAGAATTATTCAATACGCTTGTCCAAAAAATGTACGATGCTGGAAAAGCGTTAGAGGCGGCCACCCAATTAGAGATAGATGCAGTTATCGACCCAGCAGATACTAGGTCGATAATTATAAAAGCTTTGGAAACTGGTTAAATTTTTCCCTAAATTAAGGGGTTCTCATTACTTCAGCAGAAGTACATTTATCAATTGAAGCGGATTTTAATTTTTCTACAGCTAATTTTAATTTTCTGTACTCCGCTACTTCAGGATTTAAACCTGTAGACTTAACACCAATGAAACTTGTTCCGGCAGTAGGATCATGCATTTCAAGGCCATAAGATGCATAACTTGTAGATCTTGAGGAATTTTCAATTACTTTTTCTGCAACACTATCAATTAAAGCAGAATGCCTGATTCTTTCAGCCTGAAGTTCAGCACAGCCTAATGTTGTAGCATCAACTTCCCAATGATAAGTTTCAGCATTTACTTGTCCTTTTCCACCGGCATCTTCAACAAAATTGTCCAAAAGATACTTTGTTGCAACAATATTGTTCTGCATAAAAGGAGTGCTTGAGCAACCAACTAAAACTAATAGAGCCACTGAAGCAAATAGTTTTGAAAATTGACCAAATAAGTTCTTTAAATTAGTTAAAATCATTGATAATTCTCCTAAGACACTTAATATGCCTTTACGACGGCAAGTTTAAGACCTTTAAAAACTTAAGTCAATTTTAGTGAAAGCTAAATTAAACAATAAAAATTGGTATTTTTATGACAAAAATCACTGAAAACGAGTTTGAAATCTTAAAATTAGGCAATCCTATTTTAAGGCAAACTGCTAGAGAACTTACCAAAGAAGAAATTTTATCTTCGGAAATACAAGCATTAATCCCTAAAATGTGGGATGTTATGAAAAACGCTGGTGGAATTGGCCTAGCTGCACCCCAAATAGGAATTTCTATCCAGTTAGCGGTTATAAAATTGGAAAGCGACTCTGAGAGATACGACAATTTAGAAAATTCTGAAGAATTTGTCATATTTAATCCAAAACTAGAAGTAATTGACGAACAAAAACAAGGCTTTTGGGAGGGCTGTTTAAGTGTTCCTGGCTTAAGAGGTTATGTTGAAAGGCCGCGAAAGCTTAAAATTAAATATCTCAACGAAAATGCTGTTGAAAAAGAAGTGGTAGTTGAAGATTTCTTAGCAACAGTATTCCAGCATGAACTTGATCATTTGTTTGGATTTCTTTACGTGGATAGACTTAATTCTACAAAGGATTTAGTTTTTGAAGAAGAATTAACAAATATAGCGTCAGAAAAACTTTTAGACTAAATTATGCTGAAATATTTTTTATCAGTCTTTTTGTCTTTTAATATGCTTTCTTTTGAAATTCTGCCAAAAAAAAATGTCGATATAGATGCCTGGCGGTTTGTAAAAGATCAGGTCATGGGAGGCAAATCAGATGGTTACATGGTATTAAAAGAATCTACAGATGAAAATTTTGATTTTATCTCTGCACAAGGAAATGTATCTACCGATGGCGGAGGGTTCTTAATGTTTAGGAAAGAAATTGATGCAAATAACTTGAGTGATTTTTCTAAAGTGAAATTCAAGGCAAGAGGAAATAACGAAAAATATTTTATCCATATTAAAACCAAAGGCTCGATCTTTCCTTGGGTGAGATATCTCGGTGAATTTGAAGTTACTAATGAATGGCAAGATTTTGAAATTGAATTCACTGAATTCATTCGTTACAGTAATAAAAGTCCAAAAAAAAGGAATCTCAATCCTAGTAAAATAAAACTTATTGGTGTTGAAGCTTCTGGAAGGGATTTTGATATGGACATTGATATTGCTTCGATGAGTTTTTCCAAATAATTTAATCAAAAAGATGATTACTAAAGCAGACGACTATCCAATACACCAACTACCTCATCCTGTTTCAGAAGTCGGTACAGAAAGAAATTTTTATGATCGTTATTTTTTTAATGGATATTCTAAAAAAGAAGATTTTTATTTTGCTGCTGTACTTTGTTTGTATCCTAATTTGAATATCATGGATGCTTCTTTCACTTTAGCAGTTGACGGAAAGCAACATAATATAAGAACTTCAAGAATTCTAGGGCTTGAGAGACTTAATACAAAAGTGGGCCCTATTGAAGTTAAAGTTCTTGAGCCTTTAGAAAAGCTCTCAGTCGAACTTACAAATAATGATTCAGACATTACAGCAAAGCTAGAATTTACCAAAAGATTTGAACCCATGCAGGAGCCAAACATGACTCTTTTTAATGGTCCTAGAAAAATAATGGATACCTGCAGGTTAACCCAGCATGGAAATTGGTCTGGGGAAATAAAAATAAAAGATGAAGTTGTCAAAATATCGCCAAAAGAGTTTGTAGGAACTAGAGATAGATCTTGGGGAGTTAGACCTGTTGGCGCAGGAGATAGTCAACCTATGGTGCCTTTTGAAATGCCCCAATTTTTTTGGCTTTGGGCTCCTGTTCATTTTGATGATTTAGCGACACACATTTATTACATTGATAACGAAAAAGGAGAAGCTGACAATGCTTTCGCAAAAATTCAATTCGATGATGGAAAAGAACAATCCAATTTTGTCTCTCATCAAAAGTCTATTTCATATAAACCCAAAACAAGAAGAGTTGAATCTTTATCTTTGAACTTAAAAACTTCACAAGAGGATTTATTTGAATTTCAAATTACGCCTGAAGTAAATATGTTTATGTGTGGTTTAGGATACATGCATCCTGATTGGGGTCATGGCCAATTCAAAGGAGAATTAGAAACTCACTATGACACCTATGATTTAAATGATGATCCTCAAGATCCGCCATTTCTTCATATTCAATCATTGTGTGGAGTTAAGCTTAAGACTCCAGAAAAAGAGCTTCAAGGTCGAGGTGTTTTAGAACAATTGTTTTTGGGACCTCACGAGCCTAGTGGGTTTAAAGATCTTTTCGATAAACCCTAATAATGCCTGTTTCTTCAGAAAAAAATTTTCAAAAAAAATTATTAATTTTTAAAAACTGGCTCGAAACTAAAGAGCGTTATAAGAAACATAATATTTCTATCCAGCCGCACGAATCATCTGAGGCAAGCGGTTTTTCAAATGAAACTTTCTCTTGCAAAATTTTAGGGAAAAACATTGAAGAGGATATAGTCTTGAGGATAAAGCCAACCGGTTTTCAAGTATTTCCTGAATATGATCTCGGGTTGCAAGTCGAAATCATGAAGCAATTAAAACAACTAAAATTTCCTGTGCCGGAAATTTTATTTTTTGAACAAAATGAAGAAATTATTGGATCAGAATTTTATGTAATGAAATATGTTAGCGGAGAGGCGCCTTCCGATAATCCGCCATATCATATGGATCCTGAAGGTATGATGGGGAAAGCTTCTCCAGATCAAATTAGATCAGTTTGGTTTGGCTGGTTAGAAAACTTAGTATCTTTTCATAAAATAAATTATGAAGATTTAGAATTGAGTATGATCGATAAGAGAAGCAATGAAAGCTCTCATCTAAAGTCTGATCTTCAATACTACAAATCGTTTATGGAATGGGGCATGGATGGAGAAACAAATGCATTTTTAGAAGAAGTTTTTCTTTGGTTATCTGAAAACCTTCCTTTAAGCCCAAATCCAAAAAAACTTTGCTGGGGAGACTCAAGGATAGGAAACGTACTTTTTGAAGATTTTCAAGTAAAGAGTTTACTTGACTGGGAAATGGCAACCATTGGAGATCCTCTATGCGATTTAGCTT
The DNA here is from genome assembly GCA_902540995.1 of uncultured SAR86 cluster bacterium. Lineage (GTDB taxonomy): Bacteria > Pseudomonadota > Gammaproteobacteria > Magnimaribacterales > AG-339-G14 > MEDG-81. The sequence goes on along the minus strand of CACBOY010000001.1, from coordinate 73,087 downwards.
GGGGACTTACAACCGACGATGTAAGTAGCCACGGGCTAAATGTTGAAAAGCTTCCAGGTTCAATTGCAAATGAAGAAGCGATAAAATTTTGGGAAAAAAATACCGGTTATTCAGCTGAGAATTTCCTTTATTATCGAATACTATGTCTATTTAAATTTTCTGTGATAATGATTAGAGTTGCAAAAAAATTAATTCATAATGAAATAATGCCTTTAGATAGCGATTTTCACGTCAATAATCACGTATCAAATTACTTAAGACAGGAATTTAATGAAAAAAATTAGGATAGAAAAACAGATTAAATGTTCAGCCGATTCACTTTGGGAACTATTCGCAGACGTTACGAGATCTGATTGGGTTCCTTTTGCAAACGAAATTGTTCTTGAAAACGACGTAAGGACTTTCAAAATGGATGGTGTTGGAGAAATTAAGGAAAAGATCATTAAAAAGGATCAAGCAAATAAATCTTTGACTTATAGCGTGATTAAATCCCCCGCACCTTTGAATCACCATTTAGCCAAAGTTATAGTGCTTGAAGATAATAATTTCTCCAAATTAGTTTGGACCTCTGAAGTTGAACCAGATGAGTTTGAAAAATTAATTTCAGATGGTATGAAATCATCCATCGAGATGATTAAAAAGATCCTTGAATAACTTCCAAACTAAAAAGGATTTTTTTTATATGAAATTGGCTTTAGACGAAGCCAGATTAGCTTATTCTAAAAAAGAAGTCCCGGTTGGTGCGGTTTTAGTCAAAGACGACGTAGTAATTTCTCGTTCGTATAACCAATCAATAAGTAAAAATGATCCTTCTGCGCATGCAGAAATGAATGTGCTGAGAGAAGCTGCAAAAAAAGTAGACAATTATAGACTCAATGGAGCCAGTCTTTATGTTACTTTAGAACCTTGTTTGATGTGTTTTGGGGCATGCATTCATGCTCGAATAGATAGATTAATCTTTGCTACAGAGGATCAAAAATCAGGAGTAGTGATAAATAATTTGAATTTAAAAGAGGAAAGTTTCTTTAACCATAAAATTTCAGTTTCAAGAGGAATTCTTGCAACCGAAAGTTCTGAGTTATTAAAGAAATTTTTCCAAGAAAGGAGAAATTAGATTTTAAATTCAGTCCAAACCGGAGCATGATCAGAAGGCTTTTCCATACCTCTTATTTCATAATCTATTTCAGATTCAATTGCCATTTCTAAAAGAGGTTTTGTTACCCATAGATGGTCAATTCTTAAGCCTCTTTTGGGATTATCATCAAACCCTCTGCTGCGGTAATCAAACCAGCTAAACTTATCATTAGAATCTGGGTAAAATTTTCTATAAGAATCAAAAAATCCCCAAGTTTTTATATTTTCTAACCATTCTCTTTCTTCAGGTAAGAAACTACATTTTCCCGTGGCAAGCCATCTTTTTCTATTGTTTTCTCCAATACCTATATCAATATCTTCTGGGGAAATATTTAGGTCTCCCAAGATAATAATATTGTCTTCTGGAGAAAAGTTCTCATTTAAATAGATCATCAGATCCTTAAAAAACTTTTCTTTGTAAGGAAATTTTTTTGGATGATCTCTGCTTTCTCCTTGAGGGAAATACCCATTGATAATGGTTACTTCTTGAGAAGAAAACTTGTGTCTTGAAGAAATTAGCCTACATTGGGCGTCCTCTTCATCAGTCGGGAAGCCCAATTGAAAATCCAAAGGTTCAGATTTATAGAGAGTTGACACACCATAATGTCCTTTTTGCCCATTAATTATAGCTTTGTAACCCAATTCATTTATGCTCGCCATGGGATAGTTTTCATTGTCTACTTTTGTTTCTTGCAGACAAATAATGTCTGGAGAGTGCTTATCAATTAAAGCACTCATCTGGTGCAGTCTAGCTCTTAAGCCATTTACATTAAAAGAAAAAATTTTCATCTGAAGTCTGAGCTAGAAAGTCTTTTGGGCTTATTAAAATTAATTTGATCAATTAAAATTCTCGCTGCTTCTTCAAGAACCATTCTCTCCGAAAACTCATTTAATTCCTCAGGATCAGCATCCAAAAACTCTTGAAAATTTAAATAGGGCTTTAAACCTACAGAAACTCTAAATCTATTTTCAATGAATAGTCTTTTTTCTTCTTGTGCTTTTTTTTCAGATTTTCTTACTAAATAATTTACGGGAATCAATTTTTTATCTAATTCGTTTTTGCTATGAATTTTTTGATCTTTAATGTACTCATTCAAGTTTGAATCGGATACTCTTTTTTTTGAGAAACTTTGAATCATCTCTATATTTGAAGTTGAATTAAAAGGTTCATAATCTAAAGATGAAATATCATCATAAGGAAGAGAGTTTTCAAGAGCCATTTCTCCAACTTCTTCACTATCAAAAACATAGGGCAGGTTAATATCGGGGATAACTCCTAAATTTTGTGTACTTTTCCCAGAGACTCTATAAAACTTCTGTTCTGTAAATTTTAGTTGTCCATAAGAAAGATTTTCCAGCCTTTGAACAGTCCCTTTACCGAAAGTGTTTGAGCCCACAATTAATCCCCTTTTGTAATCTTGAAAAGCTCCTGCAAGAATTTCCGAAGCCGAGGCACTCAATTTATCAACCAAAATCATTACTGGCCCATCATAGTTTTGAATTCCTCTTGTGTGACCCAAAGGCTGAATCGAGCCATTCGACTCCATTACTTGAACAATACTTCCTTTTCCTATGAAAAGCTTGGCAAGCGAGTAAGCTTCATATAAGGAACCTCCAGAATTTCCTCTCAAATCAAGAATAACTCCATCTACTTTTTCTTCTTTTAATTCCCTTAGAAGGTTCCTGACGTCTTTTGAACTACTTTTGTAGTTAAATTGATTTCTGCTAAATGCATCAAAGTCCATATAAAAAGCAGGTAAATCTATTACCCCAATATTGTAAGATTTATTTGGTTTATATATTTCTACCTTCTTTTTCTTTGCAGCCTGATCTTCTAGTTTTACCAACCCCCTGGTGATTTCTATGACTCTACCTAAAATGTCATCCGGAGAAGAATTAGGAATAACTTCAAGTCTGACCTTGGTATTTTTTGGACCTCTGATGAGTCGAACCACTTCATCGATTCTCCAATCTCGTACATCTTCTATATCATCTTCTGGCAGAGAGGCTACCCCTACAATTTTGTCATTTACTTTTAGGAGACCTGATTTATCAGCTGGCCCTCCTGGAATTAATCTCACTATTTTAGTAATTCCATCCTCTGTAGATAAAATTGCTCCAATTCCCTCTAGAGACAGACTCATATTTATCTCAAAGTCTTCCTGAGATTTTGGAGATAAATAATTTGTATGAGGATCATAAAGAGAGGTAATCGAATTTATGTATAAAGAAAAGATATCGTCTGACTTAATTCTTTTTAAACTTTTAACTCTATTTTTGAGTCTTTTGAGAAGTTTTGACTTAGAGTTTTTAAAATTATCATTTGACAAAAGAATGTTTATAAATTCGTTTCTAATTAAAAGAGCATGATAGTTTTTGATTGAGTCTAAGGAATTAAATCTTTTTTCATCCTCTCTACTTTTTTCAACAAATTCTGTCGTATTTAAGTCGGCAGAAGTATCAATCAAATGAACAACATCTTTTTGATAGTTAATCAATTCAAGCGTTCTATCAGAATAATCTTGATAAATTTTAAAAATTTCATCTAGGTTGTAAATATTCTTGAATCTTGCTTTATATGAATTGAACTCAACAGAAGTAAATACAATTTTTTCTTTATCTATATTTACCAAAAAGTTATCAATAACTTTTTGTTCATTAATTACAATATTCTTTTTAAAGTGATTTTGGTCCAGAATTTCTATGATTTCATTTACAACCGGTTTATATTCATTTTTTACCACCAAAGATTCTTCGCTTGGGAGATAAAGTGACGCCAGAAAGTAAACTAATAAAATAAGAAATTTATTGAATTTAAATACCATAGATTTAGTCTCTATTACTGAGCAAAAGGTCCTTTTCCAACCATAATGAATTAACCCATTCCTTGAATTCTGTTCTCAGAGAATGATTGTCTAATAAATTTTCATTAAGAAATTTTTTTGGGATTTTTATTTCCTTAATAATAATTTTAGCTGAATTCATTCTTCCGCAAAGATAGTCCCAAAAACTTCTTTTTTTAGAATCAAACTTGATTGTAAAATCAATAAGAGAATCAATTTTATTCACTAAACTTAACGCTGTAGCCAAGCCTCCTTCTTTAGGCCTCAAAAGATTTTCGAAAGGACTATTTTGATTATGATGTTTTTTAAGAGTAAATCTTGTTCCTTCAGCAAAACTAAAAACAGTTACAGGATAAAGGGCGTAATGTTTCAAAGCTCTTTTCATTTCTCTCACGTCTTTTCCAGCCAGCTTGGGATTTTTTTCTAGTTCCTTTTTTGTATACCTCTTCAAAAAAGGCATATCTAAAGCCCACCAAGAAAGACCTATAATTGGAACGTAAATCAGAACATATTTCATAAAGAATTTAAGCATGGGCATTTTTCTATTGGTGATATCCTGCAGAAGAAATATGTCCGCAAATGATTGATGATTTGAAGTAGCTATTGTCCAGCCATCGGACTTGATATTTTCTTTACCAATTATTTGCCATTTGGGATTGTGTAAAGCCTTTACCCAAATTTTATTGGTGAAAATCCATAATTCACCTACCTTTATAATAAATTTTGTAAATAACACTTTTAGTGAAGTGATTGGTAAGAAAAATTTAATTATTCCCAAGGGTATCAACAAACATGACAAGATGACTGTGTTCAGTACCAAAATAGTGATAGAAGTTATACCTATAAGATTTTCAAATAAAAACTTCACTTGTTCTTCTCAAACTCTTTAATTTTAAAATATGCCTCTCTTTGTTCTTCTATTGTATGAGGTCTTTTATCCTGGAAAACATATGGATGTCTTCTAATCAGCTTTTCACATAAGTTATCAATTACTTCATTAAAAGAAAATAGTTTATTTTCTTCAGCTATTTTACTCTGGAGAACTATTTGCAAAAGAAGATCTCCTAATTCTTCTTTAAGGTTTTCGTTATCTTCTTTTTCAAAAGCATCATGAACTTCTTTTGCTTCTTCTATTATAAAAGGGAGGAGGGTTTTTGAAGTTTGAGATTTAGTCCATTCGCATCCAGAAATAGGATCTCTTAATTCAGAAATAATTTTAAGAAGTTTCTCTGTTTTATTCTCATGCACGACTAAACTTTAATAGCCTGTTAATTCGGCATATCTATTTTTATGAAAATTAGAATCTCCAAAAATTTGTTCAGCTACTCTAGCTCGTTTTAGGTAGAGTCCAATATCATACTCATCTGTAACACCTATTCCGCCATGCATTTGAACTGATTCGTTAGAGATCAAATGAAATACTTCTCCAACTTTAGCTTTCGATAGACTTGCTAATCTCTCAGAATCATTTCCTCCTTCGTCAAAAGAAGTTATAGATTCTATAACACATGATTTGCATAGTTCTAATTCAGAAAACATAATTGCAGCTCTATGCTGAAGGGCTTGAAAGGAACCAATTTTTGAACCGAATTGTTCTCTTTCCTTTAAGTAATCAAGAGTAATTTGATAAGCTTGAAGAGCGCTACCTAACATTTCTGCAGAAATTGCAGCTCTAGAAATATCCAGTACTGATTCAATAATTTCATAGGCATCATTTTCTTTTCCAATTAACTTTTCTGAAGGAATTTTAACATTTTCAAATTTCATATTTGCCGCGTTTCTAGAATCTACCATCTTAGTGGCCGTAATGGTCAAACCCTTTGAATCAGAATCCAAGACAAAAAGAGACAGGCCATCTTTAGAGCCTTCTTCTCCTGAAGTCCTACAAGCAACAATGACTTTATCTGAAAAACCACCATCAATTACAAAGGACTTTTCTCCTGAAATTATGAAATTACTGCCATCTTTTTTTGCTTCACAAGATATTTTAACTGGATCATGATGATTGCTTTCTTCGATGGCAAAGCAGAGTCTCAAACCATCTTGAACAACTTTTGTAAGAATATCTTTTTTTACATCATCGGACGCATGCTTTATAAGGCTTACACCTACAACAGCGGTAGAAAATAAAGGGGAAGGAGTTAGTGTTCTACCAAGCTCCTCTAAAATAGAAGAGATGCCAGCTACTCCAAAATTTGACCCACCAAATTCTTCAGGAACTAAAATACCGGTCCAACCAAGTGATACCATTTCTTGCCAAATTTTATCGTCATAGCAGTTATCGATTTCACTGTCCCTTACTTCACGAAAGTGAGTAGTAGGAGTCTTTTCTGATGCGAATTTTTTGGCACTATCTTTTAAAAAGACTTGCTCCTCATTCAAAACTAATGACATTTTTTTCTCCCAAAAAAATTACTATTATTGAGGTAAATCTAAGACTCGTTTTGCAATAATATTAAGCTGAACTTCAGAAGTTCCGCCTTCAATTGAATTAGCCTTAGTTCTCAGCCACTCTCTGGTTATTGCAAGTTCTGCAGGGCCAAAACCTTCTCCTTCCCAACCAAGAGCTTTAGTGCCCATAGCCTCAAGCATTAACTCATACCTGAGTTTATTGCTCTCACTACCATAATATTTGAACATTGATGAAGCTGGACTTGGTCCAGAATTAGAAGACTTGCTTTCTTCGCTTGCTCTTCTCATAGTAAGAGAAAATGCGTGTGAGTTAATGTCAAAAGATGCAATTTTTTGTCTTAAGCCAGCATTTGCTAATTTTCCTTCTTCTTCTCCAACATATGTCTTCGCCATGGTTGCCATTCCAGATGAAATTGTTTGATCTTTTTTCTTTTTGGCAGAACCTGCGCCTCCAAGACCCATTCCAGCGATCATATTTCTTTCATGTTGAAGAAGTCTTTTTGCAACATCCCAGCCCTTATTTAATTCGCTAACTAAATTTTCTTTTGGAACAATCGCATTATCAAAAAAAGTTTCACAAAAGGGAGATTTTCCTGAGATAAGTTTGATCGGCTTAGTAGTAACTCCAGGTTGATCCATGTCGATGAGTAAAAAACTTATACCATCATGTTTAGGCTCTTGTGGACCTGTTCTTACTAAAGTAAAAATCATGTCACAGTCGTCAGCATAAGAAGTCCAAACCTTTTGGCCATTAACTATAAAATGATCTCCATTATCTTCGGCTTTGGTTTTCAAGCTAGCTAGATCCGATCCAGATCCAGGTTCGCTATAGCCTTGGCACCACCTAATTTCACCTTTAACAATTTCAGGAATGTATTTCTTTTTTTGTTCTTCTGAAGCAAATTCAAGTAATGCCGGCCCAAGCATCCAGATACCAAAACTGGATAAAGCAGGTCTGGCTCTGATAGCCATCAATTCTTCCTGTAAAATCTTATTTTCATCAAAACTCAAACCACCGCCACCATATTCTTTTGGCCAGGTAGGGCAGGTCCAACCTTTTTCACCCATTCTTTCTAACCACAATTTTGCATCTGGGTGGGGGAATTTACAGTTTCTTCCACCCCATACTACATCTCCAGGACCCATTGGTTTTCTCATTTCAGGCGGACAATTCTCTTCCAGCCATTCTTTTGTTTCTTTTCTAAATTGATCTAAATTTTCCATAATTATTATAAATGTAAGTTTTTAAGTGATTTTTTGTTTCCAAACGTGTCTAATTGTAGCAATTTTTGATAATTAATCAGCCATGAACTTAGAATTTTTTAGCCAAAACCCAGAATTATTATGGATTTTTACGGTTTTTTATGACCTGACTTTGGCAATAATATTATTTTACTTTTTTGGTAAAAATGGACTCTATACAGCCGTTATTCTAGGAATTATTCTTGCAAACTTACAGGGCGGCAAAGTAAGTGAGCTAACTATTTTTGGAAACACATTTGTAGTAAGTATGGGAGCGATAATGTATTCCGGAATATACTTCGCAACAGATTTATTGAATGAAAAATATGGTAGAGCTGAAGCAAATAGAGCGGTAATAATTGGGGCAGTAGCAAATGTGATAGTAATGTTTACTCTTGTTCTGAGTACTTATTATCTACCATCAGGGATTGCCTCTTCGGCCAATGAAGTACATCAAGCAATATCTACCTTAGCTCTTTACTCGCCTATATTCGTGATAGGGTCTATAACCGCTTACCTGATAAGTCAGACTTTTGACGTTTGGGTTTTTCATAAAATTAAAACCATAACTGGGGATAAGTATCTTTGGTTAAGAAATAATGTTTCAACTTTAAGCTCTCAAGCCCTTGATACTTTTATATATACCTTTGTATGGGTATTAGCAGGACAAATGTCGTTTAAAGTAGCCCTAGGAATTGCCTTAACCAAATACGTTTTTAAGTTTTTTATAGCAATAGTAGATACAATATTTATTTATTTCGTGAGAAACTTTAATCCAAAGGATTTACAAACGACAAATGGATAAAATTTCGTCAATAAACATCATTCATTCCTCGACCAGAGACTACAAAGAAACCTTAAAGAGGTGTGAAAAAACTTTGGAAGAAAATAATGTGGTCATAAAACACATTGTGGCAAATAAGTCTCAAAAAGAATTGAAAAAATTAGAGCCATCCGAAGATCTTATTTTGGTAATTGGCGGAGACGGAACAATGATAGGAGCAATAAGAGATCTCTGTCATTTAAATACTCCATTTCTAGGAGTGAACATTGGAAGACTTGGCTTTTTGACAGATTTGCAATTAGGCTCTTTGGAGCTTGAATTACCTAAAATTTTAAAAGGTTCTTACCAAGAAGAATCAAGAAATCTTCTAGAAGTTTCTGACAAAAATAATTCTTTTCTTCTAGTAAATGAAGTTGTTCTTCACTCAGGAGAACTAGCAAAAATGACAAGTTTTTCTCTTTTTAAAAATAATAAATTAATTGCTAACCATAAATCTGATGGATTAATTGTTTCATCCGCAACTGGATCAACAGCTTATATGTATTCAGGCGGAGGACCAGTTTTATATCCTACATTGGATGTTTTTGCTATCATGCCGATGTTTTCACATAGTTCATCCACGAGGCCAATGATTATTCCAGCTGAAGATGAATTAGAACTTAAATATGAACATGATGAAAAAGCAAAAGTCATTCTAGATGGACACAATGAGTTTGATTTAAATTCTGGAGATTCTTTAAAAATAAAAAACAGTTCAACAAGATATCGTTTAATTCATCCAACAGATTATGATTATTTTGAAGCATGTAGGTCAAAACTTTACTGGGGTCTTCCAATTGTTAAATAATTTAAAGAAGATACTTTTTCTCTTTTTTATCACGAATTCTTTTGCACAAGTAAGTGATTACGAGGAATATCTAAGATTCTTACCTGAATCCGTTAGATCTTCTGTAGAATCTAGAATCAAATCAGATGTTGAAGATGATTCTGACTACGATGAGTTAAATCAGCTTAGGAGAGAATCTTTCATGGAAATGGAAGAAAAACCTGTTGAGTATGATGAATTTGATAACGTTATCCCTTCTTTTTTTGGATATGATCTTTTTGATATAGAGTCTTCGTTTGATTCTAGTGGCATCATCGCAGCTCCAAGAGAATATGTATTAGGACCTGGAGATGAATTGACTATAAGTTTTTCTGGAAGTATTCAGGCCATAAAAAAGGTTTCTGTTAATCGCGAAGGCAATGTTTTTTTAAGAGAACTTGGAACAATATCTTTTAGCGGCTTAACCTTTGATGAAGCCTCAGAAAAATTAAAAAATATTACCCAAGCTTCATTAATTGGAACAGAAGTTGAAATTTCTTTGAGCAGGCTTAGAACGATACAAGTCTTTGTTCTGGGAAATTCAAAAAGACCTGGTTCTTACAATTTTTCACCACTATCTTCAATTTCAAGCATTCTTTTTAATACCAGAGGACCTACTGAGAATGGCTCCTTGCGAAACATATCTTTGAAAAGAGCAAATAAAGAAATAGGCTCACTAGATATGTATAACTTACTAATTAATGCCAACACTTCAAATGACTTAAGGATTCAATCTGGGGATGCATTGCTTGTAAATCCTGTGGGCGATAGGGTAAAAATTTGGGGAAATGTTAATAGACCAGCAATTTATGAAATTAAAGAAGGTGAGACATTTAGTGATGTTTTGAATTTTGCGTCTGGTCTATCAAGTAAGGCTGATAAAAATAAAATCACTTTAAGCAGATTAAATGATCAAGGAGAAAGAGAATTTTCTGATTACTCTTTGAAAGATATTAATTCCATGAAATTAAAAGATTCTGATGAAATTTTCATTCATGATTTATCTGGGAAGCTTTCTAATAATATTCGTATAGAAGGTTTTATAAGTAATAGAGGAGTTTATTCTTATATTGAAAATTCAAAAATTTCAGACTTCATTGATGAAAATGATTTAACTGATAAAACCTATCTACCTTTTAGCGTCATTTCTAGACGAGATGACAATGGCTCAAGAGAATTTATCGCTACCGATCTAAATTTAAAAACTAGAGAAGAATTCAAACTCAGGCCTAATGATTTCGTTTACGTATTTTCTCAATTCGATATAGATTTTATAAATTCGGCTCTTTTAGCAGATGCATTAGGACTATTATCAGAAGAAGATAAAATTAAAATTGATCTTTTTTATGAGGAGGAAAGGAAAAAAAATCTGGCTGAACAAGACAATGCACCTGCTGTGACTCTTAATGATCAAAATAATCCTTTTCAAAGACTGCCAGAAAAGACTGAGGAAGAAAAAAGAGAGGAATTTAACTTAAAGAGTAAAAATTTAACTAAATTTATACCTGATGATAGATATCCATGTAAGTCTCTAAAGTATGTGGCTAAATTTAATGCATCCACACTTGTTTCAAATCTTAAGAGCTTAAAATTTTCAACATCAGAGACCAATATTTCTGATCGTTTGGGTTTGAATGAGGGCTGCCCAAAAATCTTTGAAGACAACCCAGATTTACTTATTGTTGCTTTAGAAAATGCTTCTCTTGTGAGCGGAGAAATTAGAAAACCTGGATTTTATCCGATAACTAATAATATTAGTTTAAAAAATCTAACGTCTTTTGCTGGAGGAGCAACAAATCTAGGAAAATCTGGAAATTATGAAATTTTTTATTCTGAGAAGGATATTCAAAACATTGATTTTGATGAATCAGAAAATATGATTTTTTCTTCCTCATTTCCAAAATCAATTGTTTTGCAACAAGACCCAGATAAACAAGAAACTTTCTCAGTATCTGTGAGCGGTTTTATTAAAAATCCAGGCACTTATTCCATCTCTAAAGGTGAAAAGTTAAGCTCTCTTTTAGAAAGAGCTGGAGGATATGAAAAAAATGCTTATCCATATGGAGGAGTATTTACAAGATCTTCTGTAGCTAAAAGAGAAAAGGAGGCTTTCAATAGAGCAGCTGACCAATTAGAGGAGGGTATAGCTACTTCTTTGACAAGCGGTGCAATCACAAATGCAGGAAATCCTCAGCTTGCTCTTTCAGTAATTTCAAACTTGATTACCAGATTAAAAGATATCTCGCCTGTAGGTCGAATCGTTACTGAGATGTCTTTAGAAAAATTGAAAAAGAATCCTGAAGTAGACATTGTGTTAAATTCTGGCGATAGAATTTATATTCCTTCAGAAAAGTCTACTATTACTGTAACAGGAGAAGTTTTAGCTCCTACAAGCTTTGTCTATTCAAAGAACCTTCGGGTGAATGATTACATCAAACTTGCTGGGGGCTTGGCAGACTCTGCTGATAAAAAAGGAATTTTTGTAATTCTTCCCAATGGTCAAGCAGTGAGAAATCTAGATTCATGGAGAATTGGCAGAAGTAAAATAGAACCAGGCTCAACTATCATAGTTCCAAGAGATTCTACTCCATTTAATGCGATCTCAATTTTTAGAATTTTTACGCCAATTCTTGCAAACTTTGCTACTGCAGCAGCAGCAATAAGTGCGCTTAATAATTAAATTGATAAAATTTTTAGAAGATCTAACTTTATTAACATTAAGAATTTTTTCTGCAGAGTCAGCAAAAAACATAACTCTTAGGCTGTTAAAGCTAATCTACATTACAAATCTAATTGGGTTTTTTGCTTCAAGTAACATAGAAAAATCTAAAATAAATATAAAAAACCTAACACTAAAAAATAGAATTGGAATAGCAGGAGGCTTAGATAAAAATGCAGAATATTTTCATATTTTCGGTTCCCTTGGATTTGGTTTCGTTGAGGTTGGTACAGTAACCTTAGAACCTCAAACCGGTAATCCAAAGCCAAGAATTTTTAGGTTTACCAAAGATAAAACACTTGTAAATTCATTGGGTTTTAACAACGTTGGCTCCGTTCAAGTTCTCAAAAATATAAAAAAATATAAACCAAGGTTTGATGGCGTTCTTGGAATAAGTATTGGGAAAAGCAAGAACACAAAAACCAAAAATGCTTGGCAAGATTATCTTCATTTGATGGATTATTTTTACCTTGAAGCAGATTATCTTGCTATAAATATTTCGTCTCCAAATACTAAAAACCTCAGAGAATTATCTTCTCAAGAAAATCTTGAATTTTTACTGGAGAAAATATCGCAAAAAAAAGTTCAATTAATTGATATGTATAAAAAAAATACTCCAATTTTTGTAAAACTTTCTCCAGATGAAACAGAAGAAAATTTAAAAAACTTAATAGAAGTTTCAGAAAAAAATAGTATTGATGGCTTTATATGTTGCAACACCACCACCGATCACATTTATCCAATTGCAGGAGGTATGAGTGGAGCAATGCTTAGTAAAAAAGCAGGAAATATGCAAAAAAAAGTAGCTGAATTCAAACAGGAAAAATCAATTTTAATAGCTTCAGGCGGAGTAATGAACGCAAGTGACGTAAAGGAAAGATTAATAAATTCAGCAGATTTAGTTCAGCTTTATACTGGATACATATATCAAGGTAACTCGCTTTTAAAAAAGGCTCTAAAAATTTCGTCTTCTTGACAAAACTGTAAAAAGTACTCCATATTAAAAAAAGGATGAAAAATTTAGTCATAGTTGAATCTGGTGCGAAGGCAACTAAGATTACTGAATATTTGGATAAAAACTTTCCAGAACAGCAGTGGGAAGTTGCAGCTTGCTTGGGCCACATAAGAGATCTACCAGATGATGAAAGCGCGGTTAACCCAGAAAACTGGGTGGATTTATCTTGGGAAGAAACACAAAAAGGAAAAAAAACAATCAGAGAATTAAGAAAGATTTGCAAAACCATCAATACTGTCTATTTAGCAACGGATCCAGACAGAGAAGGAGAGGCCATTGCGTGGCATTTACTTTCAGATTTTTCTGAAAAAAAATTATTAAAAGATAAAGAAGTCAAAAGAATCACTTTTAATGAAATTACCTCATCAGCTATAAAGCAAGCTATAAATTCACCAAGAGAAATTGATCAAGACTTAGTAGACGCATATTTAGCAAGGAGAATTTTAGATCATCTGATTGGATTTAAAGTATCCCCCTTAGTATGGAGACATGCTCCCCCTGCTAAATCTGCTGGAAGAGTTCAATCCCCGTCTTTAAGAATAATTTGTGAAAGAGAAACCGAAAGAGATAAACACATTAAAGAAGAGTATTGGCCGATAACTAGTAAATTTGAATATAACGATTTTATTTTTGATGCTGAGCTAATTAAGTGCAATCAAGAGGATTTAAAAAAGAATCCCATATCTTCAGAAAAAGATGTTAGAGAAATTGAATCTAAATTGAAATCTTCAGAGTTTTTTATCAAATCTATTGAAACAAAACCTCAGAGCAGCTCTCCAAATCCACCTTTTCGTACATCAACTTTACAAATGACTGCAAGCAGCTTTTTGGGTTTTACTGCAGACAGAACCATGAGAGCGGCTCAGAATCTCTACGAAGCTGGCTTAATAACATACTTAAGAACAGACGGGATAAATATCAGTACATCTCCTAATACGGGAGAACCCTTCAGTGAAGAGAATCCTGGACCCCCTCCTTTGCAAGAAATTAGAAATGTAATTGTCGAAAAATTTGGTGATAAATTTTTATCTGACCAAGTAAGAGTTTACAAATCTAAAGTAAAAAATTCTCAGGAAGCTCATGAAGCTATAAGGCCTACAAACATTAAAACTTATCCAGAAAATATTAACCTTGGGCAAGACGAACAAAAGCTTTATACCTTAATTTGGAATAGAACTCTCTCTAGTCAAATGTCTAACTCGCAGCATGAAAGAAAAAAAATTATAGTTTGTTCTAAAGAAGAGAAATTTGTTTTCAATGCTTCCTCAAGAAAAACTCTCTTTGAAGGTTTTGAAACTCTTTCCAAAAAAGATTCTTCAGAAATCATAGAGTTTCCAGAAAATTTAAAAGAAAATGAAAATGTAAGTCTTGCCGAATTCATTTCTGAGCAAAAATTTACATCTCCTCCAAATCGATATTCTGAAGCATCTTTAATAAAAAAAATGGAAGAGCTTGGTATAGGAAGACCATCGACATATGCATCAACTGTGAAGGGCCTTAGAGATAAAAAGTATGCTTATGGCGCTAAATCAATTGCTCCTTCAGATTTAGGTAGAGTTTTAAATTCATATTTATGTGGAGTTTATAAAGAATTTTTTATTGAAACCAAATTCACGGCTGAATTAGAAACAGAATTGGATAAAATTGCTGAAGGAAGTATTTCGTGGACTGACGTATTAGATAAGTTCTGGGAAGAGCTTCAAAATTATTTGAGCAAAAAAATTGATGGAATTCCTCTCAACGATGGTGAAAATTTTAAAACCAGACAGGTTTTAGATTTGCTAAACGAAGAGCTAGAAGAAGTTATTTTTCCTAGAGATGAAGCAGGAAAAATTATTAGGGATTGTCCCAAATGCGATAGCCAGACGAGTTTGAAAAAAGGAAAGTTTGGTTACTTTGTAGGCTGTTCTGAATGTAAGTGGACAAAGAAACCTTTTGATTTTTCCACAACTTGGGAAACCTATAAGGAACTCCCAAAAGAGTTAGGCAATCATCCCGATTTGAATGAACCTATTTTTGCCGACATGAGCATTAATGGGCCATGTGTTTGGACTATGAGAGATGATAAAAAAATATTTGGTAGTCCAGATGAGGATGAAAATATCTTGGATATTGGTTTAAACAGGGCAGTAGAACTAATAGAACGAGATTCTGGTGAAAACATATTGTTCATAGAAGAAAACAGTGGTATTCCGATTTTCTTAAAGAATGGAAGATTTGGTGAATACACTGAGTTTGATGGTTTCAATAAAGCATCTAAGCTGCCGCCAGAAGATAAACCTAAAAATCCTAAAGTTTCTTATTACAATCCGCATGAACTTGATTACGAGAATAAAGATACAAGATTGTTTGTTTTAAAATCTTTAAGAGTCTTGGGTTTTCATCCTGAAGATAAAAGACCAATTGGAATAAAGATTAGAAAGCCTGGGAAAGCTTTTAAATTTGTAAAATTTATAAAATGTGGTGAAAAGGAGGTTGAATGCCCCAACGACTTTTATAAATTAGACGAAGTAGAACAAGATAGCTTAATTAAAGAAGCTTTCTCTATTGATCAATACAAAAAGCTCTAAGAAAAATCTCTCAAAAGACCTACACATGTCCCTTCAAAAATAAGATTATCTTTTTTAGGGTTTACTTCAATATCAGAGTAAGAAGAGTTTTCAGGTCTCAAAATGACTTGAGAATCTGAAATCTTGGTAAGTGTTTTTACCGTTACTTCATCATTTATTCTAGCCACTACTATTGATCCTGTCTTAACTGGAATATTTTTATTAATCGCAATAAGATCGTTTTCAAAAATCCCAACGTCTATCATGCTGTCTCCCTTAACCTTCAGATAAAAATCAATGCCATGCGAAAGTATTCCCGGATTATTGGGGATGGTTTTTTCTATATTTTCTTCAGCAAGGATAGGCCCGCCTGCACTTACCAAGCCAATTACAGGAATTCCTGATGATTGATTTGACAGAGTTATTCCTCGAGATGTTCCAGCAGCTAAATCAAGCACTCCTTTTTTCTTTAATGCTTTTAAATGATCCTCAGCAGCATTAGGTGATTTAAACCCAAAAGTTTTGGAAATCTCTGAACGGGTAGGGGGATAACCATTATTTTCAATTTCATCTTTAATGTAATTAAAAATTTCAGTTTGCCTTTTAGTTAAGTTTTTCATAACTGTAATTATATACAGTATTTATAATTTTTGTAATAGTTTCATATATTATTAAAAAGTGTTTAAAATAAAGTTTTTTATAATTAACTGAAATATAGTAAATTAACCCCTAGAGATGAAATTTCAACAACTTGTATATGTCAGAGAAGTAGCAAGAAGTAACTTAAATGTTTCTAAAGCTTCTAAAACTTTATTCACTTCTCAGCCTGGGATAAGTAAGCAAATCAAGCTTTTAGAAGAAGAGCTTGATGTAGAGCTTTTTGAAAGATCTGGAAAACACCTTGTTGCGATAACTCCTGTAGGAGAAAGAATTCTTGAGCAAATCGAAGAAATACTTGCTTTAGTTGATGGCATCAAACACGCAGCCACAGAGTTTTCAGACGAAGAGTATGGTACCTTGAGTATTGCTACCACTCATACCCAAGCTAAATTCACTTTACCAAAAGTTGTGGATAAATTTGTTAAAAGATATCCAAATGTTCATTTTCAAATGCATCAATGTACTCCAGATGAATCTGTTGAGATGGCAGCGAAAGGAGAAGTTGACATAGCTCTTTGGACAGAAACAACAGAGAAGGGTGAAAATCTTGTCAAGATGCCTTGTTACAAATGGTCAAGAAGTATCATTGTTCCAAAAGGTCACCCTTTAGCCTCTATACCTAAAATAAAACTTAAAGATCTTTCTCAGTATCCAATAGTCACATACGTATTTGGTTTTACTGGAAGTAACGATTTGGATAGAGCTTTTTTTGAGAGAGGTTTAAAAGCAAATGTAGTGTTCACTGCAACAGATGCAGATGTAATAAAAACCTATGTAAAAATGGGAACTGGAGTGGGCATTATTGCTAGCATGGCTTTTAATGAAGAAGAAGATAAAGATTTGATTTCAATACCTGCAAACCACCTTTTTGACTCTGGAACCACATACATGGGCTTTAGGCGAGGAACTTATCTGAGAAGTCACTTATTTGAGTTCATCAATATGTTTGCCCCACACCTTACAAAAAAAATTGTTGCTAAGGCTTGTGCTACCAAATCTAAAAAAGATTTAGATAAAGTTTTTGAAAGCATAAAACTCATCCGAAGGTAAGGATGGTGCATCTCTGTTTGGATTTTGAAGGAGTTCTCATCCCTGAAATCTGGCAATGTCTTGCAAAAGAAGTTAATTCAGATGACCTAATGTTAACCACACAAGATCTTAAAGATTATGACGAACTTATGTCTTTAAGAATGAAAGTGGTAAATGAAAAAAATATTAAACTAAGCGATATCCAAAAAATAGTTAGAGATATAGATCCATTTGATGGAGCTCAAGAATTTTTAGACTGGGCAAGATCAAAATTTCAAGTCACCATAGTTTCTGATACTTTTTACGAATTAGCTTGGCCTCTGGTAGAAAAGCTAGGCTATCCCTCGATTATTTGCCATAACATGACAGTGGAAAACGATAAAATCACAGGATACAAACTTAGACAGCCTAATAACAAACAAAAGGTAATTGAGGCATTGCAATCACTTAAATTTAAAGTTTTTGCTTCTGGAGATTCCTATAACGATATCAATATGTTGAATACTGCTGATTTGGGAATATTTTTTCAGGCGCCTGAGCATATAAAAGGAGAATATCCTCATCTCCTTACAGCATCTTCTCACAATGAATTGAAGAAAATTTTAGAGGAGCACATCTAGTGAGTATCTCTTTTTTTGAAGTTTTAAAAAATGAAAAACCACTTTCGGTTGCGGGCGCTATTAATCCATATTCAGCTTTACTTGCCAAAAAAACCGGCATAAAAGCTTTATATATATCTGGTGCTGGAGTTGCAAATGCCTCGTTTGGCTTGCCAGATTTGGCTCTTACCTCATTGGATAATGTTTTGGAAGACTTAAGAAGAATTAGAGGAATAAGCAATCTTCCAATTTTGGTGGATTGCGACACGGGGTGGGGTTCAGCGTTAAATATTTCAAAAACCACAAAAGAGATGATTTTTGCCGGCGCATCTGGAATTCATATTGAAGATCAAGTATCAGAAAAAAGATGTGGGCACAGACCCAACAAAGAAATTGTTTCAACTGAGGAAATGTGCGACAGAATGAAAGCTGCTAGAGATGCAATTACTGACGATGAATTTATGCTCATGGCAAGAACGGATGCTTTTGCAAACGAAGGTATAAATGGCACTATTGAAAGAGCTCAAAGATATGTTGAGGCGGGTGCTAATGCACTTTTTCCCGAAGCAATAACATCGCTTGAAGACTACAAAACTTTATCAGATTCAGTTACTGTTCCGATTCTAGCTAACATTACAGAATTTGGAATGACTCCTCTTTTCAAAAAAGATGAGCTAAAAAAAGCAGGGATAAGTATTATTCTTCATCCTTTAAGCGCTTTTAGAGCAATGTCTAAAGCTGCGCTAGAAGTCTATTCAACCATTTCCGAGGATGGCAACGTAGAAAAAATACTCGAAAAAATGCAATCTCGAGATGAATTATATGAGATTCTCGACTATCATACTTACGAAAAAAAAATAGACGATTTATTTTCTAAGGAATAATTCATGGCAAAGAAACTAGAAGGCGCAGGTTTACGTGGCCAAGTAGCAGGACAGACTTCCCTTTCAACAGTTGGGAAAGAAGGTCATGGATTAACTTACAGAGGATACGCAATAGAAGATTTAGCTGATAAAGCTAAATTTGAAGAAGTAGCTTATTTACTCTTATACGGCCATCTACCTAACAAGACAGAATTAGAAGCCTACCAACAAAAGCTCATTTCAAATAGAAAACTTCCTGAAGAGCTAAAAAAAACACTAGAACTTATTCCTGCCTCTGCTCATCCGATGGACGTTATGAGAACAGGTTGTTCTGTATTGGGTAACCTTGAACCAGAAGGTGATTTTTCAAACCAAAATGATGCAGCAGACAGAATTCTAGCCATATTGCCTTCAGTTATTTGCTATTGGTATAGATTTTCGCATGATGGGATAAGCGTTGATACAGAAACATCTCACGAAACAATTGGCGGACAATTTCTATCGTTACTGACCGGCAAAGAGCCTTCTGAGGATCATATTAGATGTTTAGATACTTCTTTAATTCTTTATGCCGAGCATGGTTTCAACGCCTCTACTTTTGCTTCAAGAACATGCGCCTCAACTTTATCTGACTTACATTCTTGTATTACTTCTGGCATAGGCACATTAAGAGGTCCTCTGCATGGCGGTGCAAATGAGGCTGCAATGGAAATGATTGAGAAATTCTCCTCTAGAGAAGAAGCAAAAAAAGGAGTTTTAGAACTCTTGGCAAAAAAAGAAAAAATCATGGGTTTTGGACATGCAGTTTATTCTACTGAAGATCCAAGAAATAAAGTCATTAAAGAATGGGCAAAAAAATTAAGCGTTCAAGATGGTAATGAAATGCTTTATCAAGTATCTGAAGAAATAGAAAAAATCATGGACGAAGAAAAAAACATGTTTGCAAATACCGATTTTTTTATGGCATCTGCCTACCATTACTTGGGAATTCCAACCAGTATCTTCACTCCACTCTTTGTCATTGGAAGAACTACTGGCTGGTCTGCAAATGTATTTGAACAAAGAGCAGACAATAGAATCATTCGACCTAGCGAAGAGTACATTGGCCCTGAAAGCGCCGAATGGGTTGATATTGAAAACAGATAAATCTAATCAGGTATAAAAATGTCATCAAATGTTGAGTCCAACGTCCGTCAAGATTTTGACGAAATTATTCAAAATATCATTGAGTTTGTTTACGAGAAAGATATAGATAGCTCAGAAGCATACACAACAGCAAGATACTGCTTAATGGATACCATAGGGTGCGGCCTCTTAGCATTAAACTTTAAAGATTGTAAAAAACTCTTAGGTCCTCACGTTGAAGGAACATCGGTACCTAATGGAGTTAGAGTTCCCGGGACTAAATTTGTTCTAGATCCAGTCAAAGGCGCTTGGGATATAGGAGCTATTATTCGCTGGCTAGATTTTAATGACACTTGGTTAGCAGCTGAATGGGGGCATCCATCTGATAATTTGGGGGGCATCTTATCTGCCGCTGATTATGTGTCGCAAAGAAATTTAGCTTCAGGGAAAGATTCTTTAAAAATTAAAGACGTTTTAACAGCCATGATAAAAGCTCATGAAATTCAAGGAGTTTTAGCTTTAGAAAATAGTTTCAATAGAGTTGGGTTAGATCATGTTCTGTTAGTTAAGGTTGCTTCAACCGCAGTAATTTCTTTTTTGATGGGCCTGTCTAAAGAACAAGCTCTAGATGCCTTATCACAAGCATTCGTTGATGGACAAAGTCTCAGGACATATAGGCATGCACCAAACGCTGGCCCAAGAAAATCCTGGGCAGCTGGTGATGCAACTAGTAGAGCTATGAATCTAGTTCTAATTACTCAAAAAGGGCAAATTGGTTATCCAAGTGCAATTACGGCTCCAACTTGGGGTTTTCAAGATGTTTTGTTCAAAGGAAAATCTCTTTCTGTTCCGCAGGAATTTAATAGCTACGTAATGGAAAATGTATTATTTAAAATATCCTTCCCCGCAGAATTTCATGCTCAAACAGCTGTTGAGGCTGCAGTAAAACTTCATCCTGAAATAATTGACAGATTAGAAGAAATAGAAAAAATAAATATTACAACTCATGAGTCTGCAATTAGAATCATTAGTAAAGAAGGGGAATTAAATAATCCTGCAGATAGAGATCACTGTATTCAATATATGACAGCAATCGGTTTGTTAAAAGGCGATTTGGTTGCTGAAGATTATGAGGACGATGTTGCCAATGATCCAAGAGTTGATTCTCTAAGAAATAAAATGTTTGTCGAGGAAAACAAAAATTATTCCAAAGACTATTTGGATCCCGAAAAAAGATCAATTGCGAATGAACTGCAAATAATTTTTAAAGACGGTACTTCCACAGAAAAAGTAGAAGTAGAATATCCAATTGGTCATCGAAGAAGAAGGGAAGAGGGAATTCCTGTCCTAATCAAAAAATTTGAAGAGAACCTCAAAACACAATTTTCTTCAGAACGCGTTGAAAAAATAATGAAAATTTGTGAAGATCAAAACGATTTGGAGAGCCTTAATGTGACAGACTTTATGGAAATTTTAATAAAAGAATAAATCTTTGGGAGAATAATTATGCTGAAACTACATTTTGCACCTGCCTCAAGAGCAGAAAGAGTTCTTTGGTTGCTTGAAGAACTAGAATTACCTTACGAGTTAAATTCAATGCCATTTCATCCAGAAGCACTAAAATCTGATGAGCATAGAAAAAGACATCCCCTTGGAAGAATTCCGGTTCTTGAGGATGGAGATGTGAGCATATATGAATCAGGTGCCATTATTGATTATGTACTTGAGAAACATAAAAATGGTGGACTGAAACCAAGCGTAGATTCTCCTGAATATCCTTATTATCTTCAATGGTTTCATTTTTGTGAGGGCATGATTGCTCAACCAATGAACACAATTGTGGTTCATACCATTTTGTTACCGCCCGAAAGAAGAGATGAAACAGTTTTAGGTCAAGCTCAAAGACTTGCTTCTAAATCACTTCAAGCAATTGAATTGGCTCTTGAAGGAAAAGAATATTTAATAGGGGACTTCTCAGGGGTCGAATTCATGACAGGCCACTGTTGTACTAAATTGTCCAATTTAGGATGTGTCACAGATGACATGCCTAACTTAAAGGGTTATGTCGAACGAATTGAAGCAAGGCCTGCTTTTAAAAAAGCTATAGAGACGACTTAAAAGGAACTGTATATTCTTTAATTACGTTTCTTTTTAAGACTGCATCTTCATAGAAGGTAGGTTTGTACTTTTCGTCGATATATAACTCCAGTTGATCAGAAAAATGCGAAGAGCTTTCATCTTGAGTGGCGCTTCCATATTGATGAATACTTTTTGATTCTTGATTCCCTTCTTTATCCCAACTAACGTGAATATAAAGACCATCGCCACCTACAGCTTTTAGATCACCATCTTCTTGCTCAAGGCCGTATATAGCTCTCAAAACGTCAGGACCTCCTTGAACAGGGATTTTTTTCTTTCCTCTATACATGAAATTTCTTTCTGACCATTTTGGATTTAATTTTCCATAATTTTTTAAAGTGTCTTCTACACACGTTTTAAAACTTTCTTCTGAATCTGGAGGAGTTTCTGCTGCTTGTTCTGCAAGCCATTCGGGACTCAAGACACAAACTCCAAGAGTTGCAGACTCATTATCAAAATCTGTCTTTAAATCCCAATTTTTCAGAATCGTTTGACCTTTTTTTAAATTCTCATTTTCAAAATTTAATCCAAAAATTTCTGAAACATACTTATATGACCTTGAATCTAATGAATAAGAATTATCAAATTTGAAATCATCGAAATCTTTTTCAGTTATTTGATCTTTTCCCATAAAAAGCTCTTTTATTCTATAAGCTCTATTTGTCATTCTGGTTTGCAGGCCTAAAGTTTGGGAATAGTTTTCTTTTTTTAGGTTATCTTTTGGATCTGTAACCTTAAATGGATCTTGATTGGTACTTGCAAGCCATCCTGATGAGGGGTTCAAGATTTGAGGTATCTCATCGAATTCTACAAATGTTTCCCATATGTATTTAGATCTAGTCCCATCGATAATTCCTGACCAATCTAGGCCCTCCAATCTTTTTGGCGAAGAAGAATTATGAAGAAAATAGATATTCCCTTTTTTATCGGCATAAATGCCATTAAAAGAAATGATAGATCTCATTCTCATCGCATTTATCCATTCTTTGAGGTTATTAGCTTTATTTAATTTATACCATTGTTCAACTTGCTTGATATCATTCATACCTGCAAACCTTAAAGCATACGATTTTTCTCCAATTTCAAGGACTGGCCCGTGCTTGGAATATTTAACTTCTCTTTTCACTGTCCAATTAATTGGGCCAAATATTTTTACAGGAAGTTCGATGGTTTCTTTTTCCAGATTTAGCCAAACATCATCTAAAAGATATTGATCTTTATCATTTGGATTAATAACTAATTTATAGATATCCGTTAGATCAGGTTTATTTACAGTAAAACCCCAGCCTAAATTTTCATTGAAACCTACAAAAATAAATGGTGAACCTGGAAATAGACCTCCCATCATATTAAGACCTTCCTCACTTTTGATGTGCGCTTCATACCAAGCTAATGGGCCTTCTAAAGGTTGATGCGAATTGATCATTAATCTAGTGGATCCATCTGCACTTTTACTGGGGCTAATTGCATATGCATTCGAGCCTGTCACCAAATCGTCTTTTTCATACAAATTAGAAAAACTTTGCTCCGATGAATCTTCTAATTTCTCTAAACTTTGAATTGAACTCACTACACCAGAAAATAAAAGATTTTGAATTGCAAAACCAGCCACTATATCTTTTGCAGTAAAAGGAAAATGTTTTTTGAAACTGTTATTGGGATTTTTAACCATCCAATAATTCAAACCAGTTGCGTATGCTTCTAACACCGATCTAACATCATCTGAAAGGACTTCTTGATATTGCTCCTCAACTCTTTCTCTGATTTTTAGAGCCTTGATTAGATAGTCAATCACGGCTCCACTTGAGCCATCTTTTAGTCCCATTTGTGCTCGATACAAATACATATTCTCAGCAATGTTTTTAATATCATCTTCGGCATGAGCAAATGCTAAGCCAAATGCTACATCGGCATCTCTTCTTCCTGAAATATGGGGAATACCCCAAATATCTCTTGAAATTTTTGCCTGATATTGCTGAGCATCTGAAATAATCTGATTTTCGTATTCAAGAATATTCATCTGACATCCAGCTAAAAAAGTAATACTCAAAAGAATAAGAATTTTATTCAAAATTTATCCCTGTTAAATCTGTTAATTTTTTTAGAGCTTGATTGCTGTCTAAGACCTTTATAGTAGCCATTCCAAGCTCCCTAGCGGGTTTAAGGTTTATACCTAGGTCGTCTAAAAAAATTGTCTCTTTAGGATCAGCTCCAGTAATTTCCAAAGCTTTAAGGTAAAAATCAAGGTCAGGTTTTCTAATGCCTAATTCTTTTGATTCAATTATGTGATCAAAGTAATTCATTATTTTCAGTCTTTCTTCATTAGCATCATCTAAAGCAGATAGGTCTTTATCACCAGAATTAAAATTATTGGTCAAACAAGCAAGTTTAAAATTTTTTGATTTTAATTTGTCTAAAGCTCTTACCATTTCTGGTCTAACTTTGCCTTGTAAGAGGTTTATTACCTCGCCTCCTTTAACTTCGTGTCCAAGGGATTTGCTTTCTTCTTTGAAAAGCTCATCGAACTCATCCAGACTTATTTTTGATTGTTCAAGCTTAGCCCATGCATTTGTTTTGTGATTAGTTGAATTTACCTTACGAATAAAATCTTTTGGGAGATGATTGTCTATCTCAAATTTTGAAAAAGCTTCGAATGGACTTGAAGTTATGACGCCTCCAAAATCCCAAAAAACTGAACTAAATCTTAATTTTTGCATCTATTCGAGTAAGGACGATTAATAGCTTATAATCTAGTTTTCAAGTTTAAACGATATGTCAGGAAATACTATTGGTAAAATTTTTTCTGTTACGACTTTTGGTGAAAGTCATGGCGAAGCTTTAGGTTGCATAATAGATGGCTGTCCTCCTGGCTTGTCAATCTCCAGAGAAGAAATCCAAGCAGAATTAGATTTAAGAAAACCAGGCTCAAATAAATATACTACCCAGCGTAAAGAACCTGACGAAATAGAAATCCTTTCAGGAATTTTTGAGGGAAAGACCACAGGTACTCCAATAGGACTTCTCGTAAGAAATAAAGATCAAAAAAGCAAAGACTATAAAAATATTAAAGATGTCTTTAGACCCTCGCATGCTGATTATAGTTATTTTCAAAAATATGGAATAAGAGATTATAGAGGTGGAGGAAGATCTTCTGCTCGAGAGACAGTAATGAGAGTTGCCGCTGGTGCAATTGCAAAAAAATATCTCAAGAAAACTCAAAAAATTGAAATTTTTGGATTTTTATCTCAAATTGGAGATATTAAGATTTCCTCTTTTTCGAAAAATCAAATCAATAAAAACCCTTTTTTTTGTCCTGATAAGAAAATTGTTTCTGAGATTGAGGATATGATTGACTCTTTAAGAAAGTCTGGAGATTCAATTGGTGCAAAAATTTCAGTTATGGCAACGAATGTTCCTCCTGGCTTAGGCGAACCAGTCTTCGATAAGTTAGATGCTGATTTAGCCCATGGGCTGATGGGTATTAATGCTGTGAAAGGAGTTGAGATTGGAAGGGGATTTGAAGTTGTATCTATGCGTGGAACAGAAAACAGAGACGAAATCTCTCCGTCTGGATTTATGTCAAATAATTCTGGAGGTACAACTGGTGGAATTTCAACTGGACAGGATATCTTCGCAAGCATTGCTTTGAAGCCTACTTCCAGCATCATGTCCTCTGGAAATACAATAAATAAATCTGGTAAGTCGGTTAAAGTTCAAACTAAAGGCAGACATGATCCTTGCGTTGGTTTGAGAGCTACTCCAATTGCTGAAGCTATGGTGGCAATAACTCTCATGGATCATTTCTTGAGAAATAGAGCACAAAATGCTGACGTAAAATCTAAATTAAAGCCAATTAAACCTAAAAAGTAATGTCCTCAAAAACCTTATACGATAAGTTATGGGATGCCCATCATGTAGCCAAAAGAGACGATGGAAGTTCTCTAATTTACATAGATAGACATTTGATTCACGAAGTTACTTCTCCACAAGCATTCGATGGCTTGAGAGAAAGAAAAATAGAACCGTGGAGAGTTGATTCAATTATAGCTACACCGGATCACAATGTTCCAACTGAGAATAGAGCTAAAGGCTTAAAAGGTATTAGCGATTCTACCAGCAAGCTACAGGTCTTAACCCTAGAGGAAAATGTAAAAAAATATGATCTTAATTTTTTTAGTTTAGGAGATGAAAGACAGGGAATTGTGCATGTGATAGGTCCTGAGCAAGGACTTACATTACCTGGAATGACTGTAGTATGTGGAGATTCACATACTTCTACTCATGGAGCTTTTGGTGCTTTAGCTATGGGTATTGGAACAAGCGAAGTTGAACATGTTTTAGCTACTCAATGTTTGATTGCTTACAAGCAAAAAAATATGAGAATCAATATTGAAGGAGATCTGCTTGAAAGGGTGTCTGCAAAAGATGTAACTATGTTCATTATTGGACAAATAGGCACAGCCGGAGGAACTGGATTTAATATCGAGTATGCTGGCAGCACAATTGAAAATCTGTCTATGGAAGGCAGAATGACTCTTTGTAATATGTCTATCGAAGCTGGCGCAAGGTCTGGAATGGTTGCCCCTGATCAAACCACCTTTGACTATATCAAAGGAAAGCCTTTCGCTCCTTCGGGAGATCAATTTGACAAAGCATTGGATACATGGATTTCTTTAAAATCTGATTCAGATGCTGTTTTTGATAATGAATTCAGTTTTTCATCGGAACAAATCTTGCCTCAAGTGACTTGGGGAACTTCTCCAGAAATGGTCTCTTCTATTGACGAAAAAGTTCCTGAACCAAGAGATTTCAAGAATAAAGAAAATTATGAGGATGCTCTTAATTATATGGGATTGAAACCAGGAACAAAGTTGACTGATATCTCTCTCGATCAGATTTTCATAGGTTCATGTACAAATTCCAGGATTGAAGATCTTAGAATTGCAGCAGAAATACTTAAAGGTAATAAGCTTGCCAAAAACATAAAGAGAGCCTTGGTTGTTCCTGGATCAGGTTTAGTAAAAAAACAGGCTGAAGAAGAAGGTCTTCACGAGATTTTTATTGATGCAGGATTTTCTTGGAGAGACGCAGGATGTTCAATGTGCCTAGGAATGAATCCAGATCAACTTAATCAAGAAGAAAGATGTGCTTCGACTTCAAATAGAAATTTTGAGGGCAGACAAGGATACAAGGGCAGGACTCACCTTGTAAGTCCAGCAATGGCAGCTGCTGCAGCTATCGAAGGAAGATTTATAGACGTGAGGGAAATTTAATGAAACAAATTTCAAATGAATTCTCAGGAACTTTTATTTGTTTGGATAAATCAAACGTTGACACTGATCAAATCATTCCAAAACAGTTTTTAAAATCAATAAAAAAAACAGGTTTCGGTGATAATTTATTTGATGGTTGGAGATATTTAGATGAAGGAACCATAGACCAAGAAACTTCTTCGAGGATGGTAAATAAAGACTTTATTTTTAATAACAAGCTATTTACTGATTCTAATATTTTAGTTTCAGGAGAAAACTTTGGTTGCGGTTCAAGTAGAGAACATGCAGTTTGGGCACTAAAAGATTTTGGGATCAAAACAGTCATCGCAGAATCATTTGCTGATATTTTTTACAATAATTGCTTCAAGAATGGCCTTTTAGCTTTGTGTTTAAAAAAAAGTGAAATATCCAAAATTTTCGAGAACTTCAATGAAAATTCAGCGCAAAGCATAGAAATAGATTTAATAAACCAGGTGCTTTATTACGGTGATTCTGAGTTTAAATTTGAACTAGATGATTATAAGAAAAAATGTCTTTTGGAAGGCTTGGATGAAATAGGAGCATCACTCAAATTTACCGACCAAATCAAGTCCTTTGAAAAAAATTATCAAATAAAAAACCCTTGGCTATTTAAGTGAAATCTCAAAAAAAATTATTAATTTTACCGGGAGATGGTGTTGGTCCTGAAGTTTGTAAT
This sequence comes from uncultured SAR86 cluster bacterium, assembly GCA_902540995.1. Taxonomy (GTDB): domain Bacteria; phylum Pseudomonadota; class Gammaproteobacteria; order Magnimaribacterales; family AG-339-G14; genus MEDG-81. The sequence goes on along the minus strand of CACBOY010000001.1, from coordinate 45,139 downwards.
GAGGCTAGAAAAGTTATCGATTCTTTATCTAACCTTTCATTTGAGCTTGATATAGATATTGATTTAATTGGAGGGGCTTCAATAGATAAATTCAAAACTCCTCTATCCTCAAAAGTTTTGGATAAGGCAAGAAATGCAGATTCAATACTCCTTGGTGCAGTTGGAGGAAAAAAATGGGATTCTTTGTCTCCTTCAAAAAGACCAGAAAAAGGATTATTAGAATTAAGATCAAAATTAAATTTTTTTGCTAATTTAAGGCCTGCTATAACTTTCAAAGAAGTAATTCATTCTTCTTCTCTTAAAGAATCAAAGATTGATGAATTGGACATTTTAATTGTTAGAGAGCTCACAAGCGGCATTTATTTTGGTGAACCAAGAAAGAAAGATAACGATTACGCCTTCAACACTATGTCTTACAAAGCAGAAGAAATCGAACGCATCGTTGATGTTGCATTTAAGAGTGCATTGGAAAGAGATAAAAGACTATGTTCTGTAGATAAAGCAAATGTTTTAGAGGTTTCCCAATTATGGAGAGAAATAGTTGATAAAAAATCATCTGATTATCCGGATGTAAAAGTCGAGCATATGTTAGTGGATAATGCCGCAATGCAACTAGTTAGAGAACCTAAGCAATTTGACGTTATTGTGTCTTCAAATCTTTTTGGAGACATTTTGTCTGATATTTCGGCGATGCTGACTGGTTCAATAGGAATGTTGCCTTCTGCGTCATTAAACGAAAGTTTGAAAGGGCTTTATGAACCTGTTCATGGCTCAGCACCAGATATCGCTGGAAAAGGCATTGTTAATCCTATTGCTACGATCCTATCTGTTGCAATGCTTATGAAATACTCATTTAACGAACCGACTATTTTTAAGAGAATTAATGATGCAGTAAGGAAAGTCCTTTCAGGAGGCTATGCAACTGAAGATATTGCACAAAAAGATTCAAAAGTAATTTCAACATCTGAAATGGGAGATAGAATAGCCTCTTATGTCTAATAATTTAGCGATTGTTGGTGGTACCGGTGCAGTAGGTAGAGTTTTTATTGAATATTTAAAAACTCATGAACTACCTATAGATGAGATAAAAATAGTTGCGAGCAGTAGGTCTGCGGGTAAATCAATCCATTTAAATGGTTCAGAAATAGTTGTTGAGGATATTGAAAATTTTGATTTTTCTTCAGTCAATTTTGCTTTTTTTTCAGCCGGATCAGAAGTTGCTAGAAAATTTGCACCTATTGCAAAAGAGTCTGGCTGCACTGTCATTGACAATTCTTCATATTTTAGAAAAGACAAAGAGTTTCCTCTAATAATCCCTGAAGTCAATGGAGAACTTTTGGATAATATGAAGCTCCCACAAATAATTTCAAATCCTAATTGTTCAGTTTCTCAATTACTGGTTGCAATCAAACCAATTCATGATCTTTATAAAGTTAAACGGGTAGATGTTGCAACATACCAATCTGTATCAGGAACAGGGAAAGAAGCCATTGATGAGTTAACTGATCAATCAATAAGTTTTCTTGAAGGTAATGAAGTAAAAAAAAATATTTATTCATCACAAATTGCTTTTAATGTTCTACCTGGAGCAAATAGACCTAAATTAGATAACGGATATACTGAGGAAGAAATGAAGATGACTTGGGAAGCTCAAAAAATATTAGATGAAAGCATCCAAGTTACAGCATCATGTGCAAGAGTTCCCGTTTTTTATGGTCATTCTGAAGCAGTTCATATAGAAACAGAATTAGAGATAAATCTAGATGAAATGATTTCTAAAATGCAGTCATTTCCCGGTCTAAAAGTTATAAATTCTGATACTGAATTTAACCCAACTCCCTTTGATGATGCTGAAGGAAAAGATGAGGTTTTTGTTGGCAGTATTAGAAAGGATCTTTGGAAAGAAAACAGAGTAAATTTGTGGGTTATTTCTGATAACTTAAGGAAAGGCGCAGCATTGAATAGCATGCAAATTTTAAAACGTTTAATAGAAAAACAAAATTAATGGATACTTTTTTACCCAGGGAAATTTATTTAATGATTGGGATTCTAATTTTTGCCTTTTTAATTTTTCTTTTATTTTTTACTGATAATTCAAAAAAAGAGGGTGAAAGAAATCAGAAAGAATTGAACAAAGCTAATAACGAACTTGGAAAAGAAAATTCCATTAATTTAAATTTAGCTATCACTTATTCTGAAATGAACCAAATAGATAAAGCTAAAGAACTCCTAAATAAAATTAAACTAGATCAATTAGAAGAAGAGGAAAAAAATACTTATCAAATAATCTCTCAAAAACTAAAATAACATGCAAAGATATGCATTAGGTATAGAGTATATCGGTACTTCTTACAAAGGTTGGCAAAAACAAAAAAAAACTAACCTGACAATTCAAGAAAAGATTGAAGAATCATTATCTAAGGTTGCGAATGAAAGTGTAAAAACGATTTGCTCAGGTAGAACTGACTCGGGAGTTCACGCTTCGATGCAAGTTATTCATTTCGAGACTTCAGCAAATAGATTGAATAAAGCGTGGTTGGCAGGCTGTAATTCAATCCTTCCCAGAGATATAAGCATAAATTGGATTAAAAAAGTCCCTGAAGATTTTCATTCCAGATTTTCTGCTACCAAAAGGACTTATAGATATCATATTCTAAACGGCAACAAACAATCTGTCTTAAACAGAAATTTTACGTCTCTGATAAGAGCTCCTCTTGATATAAATTTGATGCAAAAAGCTTCAAATTATCTTATCGGTGAAAAGGATTTTTCCTCTTTTAGAGGATCAGGCTGCCAATCAAAAAGCCCCAACAGAAATGTTTTCGAAGTTAAGGTTAAGAAAAGGCAAAATATTTTATCTATAGAAATATCCGCTAATGCTTTCCTGTTAAATATGGTACGAATTATTGTTGGTACACTTATAGAAGTCGGTTCAGAAATAATTTCACCAGAATCAATAAAAGACATTTTAGAAGCTAGAGATAGAACCCATGCAGGTAAGACTGCAGAAGCAAAAGGTTTGTTTTATTTAGGACCAGAATATGACCCTTCATTTAAAATATATAAGCCAAAATATAACAATCAATTAACGTTGAAGAGTTGATGAAACCATATATTAAGATTTGCGGAGTAACAAATGATCAGGACTTAAAAGAGCTGATCAAATTGGATATAGACGCCATAGGCTTTAATAGAGATAAAGATAGTCCAAGATATGTCTCTTTTGAGTTTTTAGAATCTTCAGGAAAATGTTTTAATGAAAAAATCTCTCCCGTCATCGTTTTTGTTAACGAATCAAAAGAAGGTATAAAAAAAGCTATAAGTTATTTTAAAAATCCTATTCTTCAATTTCATGGGGATGAGAGTCAGGACTTTTGTGCTTCTTTTAATCTACCTTACATAAAAGCTATTTCAATGAATGAGAAAGACTTTCAAAATAAAATAATAGAATTCGGTGATGCATTTGCAATTCTTCTTGATTCCGGGGGTCAAAAAATAAGAGGTGGCACAGGAAAAACTTTTGATTGGAAGCTTATACCCAAAGAAATAAAAAATAATTTAATAATTGCAGGCGGGTTAAATTCCAATAATATAACGTCTTTGATTAAGAGCTATAAGCCTTACGGCGTTGATTTAGCTTCTGGAGTAGAATCTAAACCAGGAAAAAAAGATATAGCCGAGTTAAAACATTTTTTAAAAATTGTATATGAAATATAAAAACTTAAATAACTATGCATTTCCCGATAAGGAGGGAAGATTTGGAGAATTTGGAGGCAAATATGTCTCTGAAACTCTTATCACAGCTCTTGAAGAGTTAGAAAAAGTTTACGCTAAAGTTAAAAAAGATAAATCCTTCCAAGAAGAAGTAATAAAAGATTTAAATGATTTTGTTGGCAGGCCATCACCATTATATTTTGCCGAAAGATGGACTAAAAAACTTGGTGGAGCAAAAATTTATTTGAAAAGAGAAGACTTAAATCATACCGGGGCTCATAAAATCAACAATACCGTTGGTCAGGTTTTACTTGCAAAAAAAATGGGTAAAAAGCGAGTCATTGCTGAAACTGGTGCAGGTCAACATGGAGTTGCAACTGCAACTGTCGCAGCTAGACATGGACTGGAATGTATTATTTTTATGGGTGAAGAAGATATTGAAAGGCAAGCTCTCAATGTATATAGAATGAAGCTACTAGGAGCAGAAGTTTGTTCTGTAGATTCTGGAACAAAAACTCTTAAAGACGCTATGAATGAAGCAATGAGAGACTGGGTTACAAATGTTGAGGATACCCATTACATTATTGGTAGTGTGGCAGGACCTCACCCATACCCAGAAATTGTAAGAGATTTTAATTCTATTGTCGGAAAAGAACTTAAGATTCAATCAAAAAAAGAGTTTGGTAAATATCCCGACATTATTGTTGCTTGCGTTGGAGGAGGATCAAATGCAATGGGTATTTTTCATCCCTTTATTAAAGAAACAAAAACTAAATTAGTTGGCGTTGAAGCAGGAGGTTCTGGAGTGAAATCAGGAAAACATGCTGCGCCATTAAGTGATGGTAAGGTAGGAGTATTGCATGGAATGAAAACTTATCTTATGCAAGACAAAAACGGTCAGATTTTATCAACACATTCGGTTTCAGCGGGCTTAGATTATCCAGGAGTTGGTCCAGAACATGCTTATTTGAGAGATATTGGAAGAGTTGAATATCAAAGCGCAACCGATCAGCAGGCATTAAAAAGCTTCCATGATTTAACTAAAACGGAAGGAATCATGCCGGCATTAGAAACTTCACATGCTTTGGCCTATGTAAATAAAATTGCACCCAAACTTAGCAAGTCTAAGACAATAGTCATCAATTTATCCGGAAGGGGGGATAAAGATATGTTTACGGTTGCTAAAGAAGATGGAATGACTTTGTGACACGTTTAGAAAAAGTCTTCAATCAAAATGAAACTAAAAATAAAGTTTTAGTAACTTACACGGTTGCTGGAGATCCAAATTTAGGGAGTTCAAAAAAAATTCTCAAAGACCTAATTGCCTCAGGGGCTGATATTTTAGAAATCGGGGTACCTTTTTCCGACCCAATGTCTGAAGGACCAGTTATTCAGAAAGCGCATGAAAGGGCACTTAAAAAAAATATTCAATTTAAAGATATTTTAAATCTTTGCAAACAAATCAGAATTGAAAATAAAAACGTACCTATTGTTCTCATGGGCTACATGAACTCATTTCTATCTCTCAAAAATAAATTGGCAAAAGAATTAAACCAAGCTGGTGTAGATGGTGTGATAGTTGTAGATTTACCCTACGATGAAAGCAAATCTTTTTTTAATAATCTGAAAAAAGAAAACATCGATCTCATTAGGTTGATTTCTCCAACAACAGATTCCAAAAGATTGAAAAGAATGCTCGCTTCTTCATCTGGATATTTATACTACGTTTCATTAAAAGGAATCACCGGAGCTGAGTTAAAAAACTTCAACGAAGTAAAAAACAAAGTAAAAAAGATAAAGTCACTAACAAACCTTCCAGTTGTAGTTGGGTTTGGCATTAAAGATGCACCAACAGCAAAAAAGATGGCATCTTTTTCAGATGGCATAGTAGTTGGGACAAAAATCATTGACTTCATAGAAAAAAAATCTACTCCAAAAATCTCAAACTTCACTAAATCGTTAAAAAAAGCTATAAATTAGTATGGTTAAAAGTTGGTTTAACAAGATCCTTCCTTCTCTTGGAAAACAACATAAAGAAGAGAAAAAAAGTCCTGTTCCTCAAGGGCTCTGGCAAACTTGCTCAAATTGTAAAGAAATTCTCTACGGACCTGATCTTGAAGCGAATATGTATGTCTGCCCAAATTGTGATCATCATATAAGAATAGGCGCTAGACATCGAATTTCTTACTTAATTGATCATGATGAATATGAAGAAATTTCATCTGAACTTAAAACAAAGGATTGGCTTTCATTCACAGACACAAAGAAGTACAAAGAAAGGTTAAATGATGCCAAAACAAATATCGATGAAACCGAAGCTTTGATTTCCGTTCACGGAAAACTCAACGACAAAGACGTAGTACTTTCAGTATTTGAATTTAGATTTTTGGGAGGCTCAATGGGTTCGGTAGTTGGTCAAAAATTCGTCGATGCAGTTGAATTTGCTATTGAGAAATCTTGCCCTTTCATATGTGTAGCAACCAGTGGGGGAGCTAGGATGCAAGAATCTCTATTTTCTTTATTTCAAATGTCCAGAACAAGTGCTGCACTAAACAAATTGAAAAGTAAGAAGCTCCCATTTATTTCAGTATTAACTGATCCAATATATGGAGGAGTTGCAGCAAGTTTGGCGATGCTTGGGGATATAAATATTGCTGAACCAAAAGCACAAGTAGGCTTTGCTGGACCAAGAGTTATTGAAGATACAGTAAGAGTAAAGCTTCCGGAAGGCTTTCAAAGAAGTGAGTTTCTTTTGAAACACGGAATGATAGATATGATTGTTCAAAGATCTCATATGAAAGATAAGATTTCAGGCTTGATATCTAAACTACACATTACCGGTTAATTCATTGCCTGAAAATTTATCAAAATGGATTGAGGAAAATCTTCTTATCCACAATTATCAAAAAAAGAGTTTAGTTGGATATAAAGAAGTTCTTAACTCTTTGAATTTAAAAAAACCTAAAGAAATCATTCTAATCGGCGGTACCAATGGAAAAGGGTCGCTTTCCGAATTAATTACTAAACTTGCTTTAAAAAAGAATATTTCAGTTGGAACTTTTACTTCCCCTCATCTTCTAAATTTTAATGAACGTATTAGAGTAAATGACAAAGAAATATCAGATGAAAAGCTTTTAGACGTTTTGAAGAGATTCAATAGATACAAAGAAAGTCATAACTTAAATTTCTATCAAATAATTTCTTTAGCAGCTCTATATCACTTCAATAAATCAGATCTTGATCTATGGATTCTAGAAATAGGCATGGGAGGAAGATTGGATCCAATGAATTTTATTGAACCTGATATATCTGTGATTACTAAAGTAGCTCTGGACCACCAAGAATATCTAGGAGATACGATAGAAGAAATTGCAGCTGAGAAGGCCGAAATTGCTAGACCTGAAAAACCTTTAATATTCGGCTCTGAAAATGTACCAAATGCAATTATTGAAAAAGCTTCAAAAGTTAATTCTTTTTTAATCTATCCTGAAAAAAAAAGTTATTCTTCTAATAAGTTTTTAAAAAATATAACTGTTTCTAGGGAAGTTCTTTTTTGCTTATATGAAGTTTCAAAAAATAGTGTCTTTGATTTTTCTTCTGAAATCACAAAACAATTCTTGGATGATTTTAAGATTTTTGGCAGGTTATCCTTATTTGATAACTTTCTTGTAGATTCTGCTCATAATGAAGATTCAGTAAGAAATTTAATAAACTATCTTGATACAAATTTTAATGGAAAAAAAATTAATTTATTTTTTGCGTGTTCAGAAAATAAAGATCCAGAAAAACTATTAGAGCCTTTTGAAGGTATAGTTGATAAAATCTTCATAGCAGACAACATTCATCAAAGACTCATGTCATCAAAAAAAGTTTTATCAAAAACAAGAAGCCTAAAATTCAATTTCATTATCAAAGATTCAATAAAAAGCCTCTATTCAATTGCAAAAGACAAAAGCAGGAATGAACTCAATTTATTTATTGGCTCTTTTTACTTCTCTGGTGAATTTTTTAAATTCTTGTTAGAGGTAAGAAATCTTCCTATTTCCATTCAAAGTTTGAAAGAAGTCTTGTAATGGACTTTCTCTTATACCTTAATACTTTTGATTTTTTTATATTACTAATTTTTTTTAGTTCGCTTTTGATTGGTATTTCAAGGGGTTTATATATTGAAATTATTTCAAATGCTATTTGGATAAGCGCCATTTTGATTGCGTGGTTTTTTCGATACTACCCTATGGAAATCTTTGATAATTTCACGAATGACAAAGAAATAAAAAGCATTTTTAGTTTTGTATCAATTTTTATAGTTTTACTAATTATTTTTAGAATTACAGGAAAAGCCATAATGAAAGGGATGAATTCTATGCAAAAAGGTCTTTTAGATAGAATTTTTGGTGGTTTGTTTGGAGGCTTTAGAGGTTCTGTAATAATAATTGTAATGTTTTTGGTTGGAGACACGTATATAATGCGTCAAACATGGTGGAAAGATAGTTACATGTCTGACTATATTTTAACTGGTGCAGACCATCTAGGTTCTTTTGTAGGCAAAGTACCTTATAAAGAAATCAATTCCGAAGATTTAGATTTGGAAAAAAACCCTTTTAATTAAAATACGCAAGATGTGTGGTGTTGTTGGCATAGTTTCTAAAGAGGATGCTGCACCTGCTTTGTATGAAGCACTTACGGTAATCCAGCATAGGGGACAAGATGCTGCCGGAATCGCTACTAATGAAGGAGAAAAATTTCACGTTCGGAAACAACTAGGTCTTGTTAGAGAAGTCTTCAGACAACAACACATAGTTTCTCTCAAAGGAAAAATAGGCATTGGACATGTTAGGTATCCAACTGCAGGTGGTCAAAATAGAGAGCTTGCACAACCAATGTATTCAAATTCACCTTTTGGAATTAGTATTTCTCATAACGGTAATCTCGTTAATACAAAAGAGCTCACTCAAGAACTAATCTTTGAAGATTTTAGACACATCAACACAAATTCGGATTCCGAAATCATTCTTAACGTTTTTGCTCATGAACTATATAAAGTTAACTTTCCTGGTACAAAACCATCAGCCAAAGAAATTTTTGAAGCAGTCTCAAGGACTCATCTAAGGCTTAAAGGCGCTTATTCTGTTGTAATTATGATTTGTGGTGTTGGTATAGTTGGGTTTAGAGATCCTAACGGAATCAGACCATTGATCTTAGGAAAAAAAGACAATGACCTAATTGGCTCTGACTATATGATTGCTTCTGAAAGTCCAGCCCTAGAAACCCTTAATTTTGAGGTAGTTGGTGATGTAAGTCCTGGAGAAGCAGTTTTCATTTCCTTAGAGGGAGAAGTGGAAAGAAAAGTCTGTTTTGAAAATCCCTCGCATTCTCCATGTATTTTTGAATATGTTTACTTAGCAAGGCCTGATGCTGTCATCGATAAAATATCTGTTATGAAATCTCGCCTCAGAATGGGTCAATATTTGGGCAAGAAAATTCTCTCTTTATATCCTGATCATGACATAGATGCAGTTATACCCATTCCAGAAAGTAGTACTACATCAGCAATTGAAGTTGCAAAAACATTAGATGTTAGCTATCGAGAAGGTTTTGTAAAAAATAGGTACATTGGTAGAACTTTCATTATGCCCAAACAGGAAATGAGAAGTAAATCTGTAAGAAGAAAGTTAAATCCTGTCTCATATGAATTCAAAGGTAAAAACATCCTCTTAATTGATGACTCAATAGTAAGAGGCACAACAAGTAAACAGATAGTTGAAATGGTACGAAAAGCAGGAGCAAAAAAAGTATATTTTGCCTCGGCAGCTCCTCCCGTTAGATTTCAAAATGTTTACGGAATCGATATGGCAGCAACTACAGAACTAATTGCCCACCAAAGAGACGAGAGTCAGATCGCAGATTTCATCGGAGCGGATTGGCTTGTTTATCAGAATTTAACCGATTTAATTTCTGCTGCTCAAGAAGGAAATCCCGAAATGAAAAATTTTGAAACATCCATTTTTGATGGAAATTATATTTGCGGCTCTGTGACAGAGGAATATTTGATCAATCTTGAGGTGGATCGGAAAGACTCTAATAAATCTCCAACTAAAGGCTTGATTAATTAGTTTCTATCGTCACTGAAGGTAAAACCGCATTCTCAGCAGCATTTTTATAAGATGCAATTTCATTAAAATTCATATATCTAAAAATCTCTGAAGACATTGTATTTATGTCTTTCATAAAATTATTATATTCTTCCACAGAAGGCAGTTTGCCAAGAATAGATGAAATTGCAGCTAATTCTGCTGAAGCAAGGAATACGTCTGCTCCGTCTCCAAGTCGGTTTGGAAAATTTCTTGTTGAAGTAGAAACAACTGTTGAATTTGGCTCAACCCTTGCCTGATTTCCCATACACAAAGAGCAACCTGGAACTTCAGTTCTAACATCAGCATTTTTATATATTTCATAAAAACCTTCTTCTTCCAACTGGAATTTATCCATTCTCGTTGGTGGAGAAATCCAGAGTCTTGTGGGTAAAGGAGAAGAAACATTTTTAAGAAGCTTTCCGGCTGCTCGAAAATGACCAATGTTTGTCATACACGATCCAATAAAAACTTCGTCAATATTTACCTCTCCAATTTCAGAAAGAGTTTTAATATCGTCAGGGTCATTAGGACATGCAAGCAGGGGTTCTTTGATTTCATTAAGATCTATTTCTATAGTAGCGGCATATTTTGCGTTAGAGTCAGGTTTCAAAAGAACAGGATTTTTTATCCAGCTTTCCATTTTTTGTGCTCTTCGCTCAAGCGTCCTAGGATCCCCATAACCTTCTGAAATTAACCATCTCAAAAGGACAACATTTGATTTTAAGTATTCTAAAATAGGCTCCTCGTCCAAGAGTACAGTACAACCTGACGCCGATCTTTCTGCAGACGCATCCGAAAGCTCAAAAGCTTGTTCGATTTTTAAATCAGACAAGCCTTCAATTTCTAAACATCTTCCCGAAAAAATATTTTTCTTATTTTCTTTTTCTACTGTAAGCAAACCTTTTTGGATAGCCGCATAAGGAATTGCATTAACTAAGTCTCTCAAAGTAATTCCTGGCTGCATCTCACCAGAAAACCTAACCAACACAGATTCAGGCATGTCTAAAGGTATTACTCCCAAAGCAGCACCAAATGCAACTAATCCTGATCCTGCAGGGAAACTTATTCCTATCGGAAATCTGGTATGAGAGTCCCCACCAGTCCCTACAGTGTCTGGTAAAAGCATTCTATTCAACCAAGAATGAATAATTCCATCTCCTGGCTTAAGAGCAACTCCTCCTCTTGTTCTTATAAATTCAGGTAGTGTGTGTTGAGTTTCTATATCAACAGGTTTTGGATAAGCGACAGTATGACAAAAAGACTGCATCACTAAATCTGAAGTAAAGCCAAGACAGGCTAGCTCCTTTAGCTCATCCCTGGTCATTGGCCCAGTTGTGTCTTGAGACCCGACGGTTGTCATTATAGGTTCACAGTAGGTTCCTGGCCTTATACCTTTCACTCCACAAGCTTTTCCAACCATTTTTTGAGCTAGAGTAAAACCTTGATCAGAATCATCATCCATTCCAGGTCTCACGAAAACTTCCGAAGGAGCCAAGTTCAAATACTCTCTAGATTTATCAGTAAGGCTTCTGCCAATGATTAAAGGTATTCTTCCACCAGCTCGTACTTCATCAAGAAAAGTTTCTGATTTAAGGCTGAATTTAGTAATTAATTTCCCTTTTTCATTTTTTATTTCTCCCTTAGCAGGAAAAATAGAAACTATATCTCCCATATTGAGGTTTTCTACATCTGCCTCAAAAACCAAAGTTCCTGAATCCTCCATGGTATTAAAGAATATAGGAGCAACTTTTTCTCCAATACAAATTCCTCCAGTTTTTTTATTTGGAATATAAGGAATATCTTCACCAATGTGCCAAAGAACAGAATTAGTAGCAGATTTTCTTGATGAGCCTGTACCCATAACATCCCCAACCAAAGTAACAGGCAAACCATTTTCTTTAAGAGCTTCAATTTCTTTTAAAGGATCTTTTGATAAACCTTTTCTTGGCATTTTATACATTGATAGAGCATGAAGAGGGATATCAGGTCTAGACCAAGCATCCGGAGCAGGAGATAAGTCATCAGTATTTGTTTCTCCAGGCACCTTAAAAATAATCGTGTCTATCTTTTCTGGCACTTCAGGTTTTGATAAGAACCATTCAGCTTCCGCCCAAGAATTTAAAATTTTAGCGGCATTCTTTGAAGATTTAGATTTTTCAGCAATATCATTGAATGCATCGAACACTAAAAGAGTATTTGATAATGCCTTTACAGCTTCTTCTCCGCACTCAGGATCATCAATCAATGAGATTAACGGCTCAACATTATAGCCTCCAAGCATAGTACCTAAGTAAAACGTAGCCTCTTTTGGAGAGATTAATTCACAAGAGATTTTTTTATTGGCGATATCAGATAGAAATGCAGCTTTCACATATGCAGCATCATCGACACCTGCAGGAACTCTTTCAGTCAAAAGCTCCAAAAGATTTTTATCATTTTTTGAAGCATCTTTAATAAGTTCAATCAAACCAGAAGTTTGTTCAGCATCAAGAGGCAAAGGGGGTATACCTTGACTATCTCTTTCCTTGACTGAATTTAAATAATCCTCAAGCATCTCATCTCCGAAAAAAAATTATTATATCATGATGAGTCAAGAATCTAATTTTGAAAATTATTGATAGAATATAGTTAATGGTCAACAGAACTAGAACTCCTTGCGTAGGTATTTGCTCAACCACTTATGGCGATGACGTTTGCAGGGGTTGCAAAAGATTTTCCTTCGAAGTGATTAACTGGAACGCTTTTAAGCCAGAAGAAAGGGAATCCGTTTGGAAAAGATTAGAAAAGCTTAAGTCACAAATTATGGCTTCCAGATTAAAGGTTTCCGATTCTAAAAAGCTTGAGGAATCAATAAAACATTTTCAATTGAAAATTAAAGACGATTTGAATGATTTATCGAAGGCCTTTGAAGTAATAAAACAAGTAAGCGAAAGCTTTAATAATCTTGATGAATTTGGTGTCGATGTGTTTGAAAAAAATAAATCACTAACTGCTTTAAAAGAAGAGATAGAAAGCGAACTTTATACCTTATCGAAGGCTCATTATGAAAAATATTTCATTGAGCCGCTCAATAGAAATAAGTCTATGTAATTTCACTTGAGTGAAGACAGATTTTTTTTCCTCTTAAACTAATAAACCAGTATTTTTTATCCCAATCACCTAGGACAATTCTTTGACCAAAGGCTTCATTATGAACTTTAGGGCGATGCACATGCCCATGGATTAAAATCTCAACTTTATTCTCTTGAGCAATTTTTTCTACTTCCAATTTGTTTACATCCATTAAATAGGCTTCTTTTCTTGAATTTTTCTTTGTACTTTCCTTCCGAAGGTTTTTTGCAATTTCTTCTCGATCTTTTAGATCTTTTGAGAGGAATTCTTTTTGCCATTTTTCATTTCTAACTTTCTCTTTAAAATTTTGATATTCCAAATCATCTGTACAAAAAATATCTCCATGAGACAGCATAATTTTTTTCCCTTCTTTATTTAATATCAACGGATCTGTGATTAATTTAGCGCCGCATTTTTCTGCAAATTTTTTTCCTATAAGAAAATCTCTATTCCCGTGCATTATGAAAATATTTTTATTTTTGAGAGAAAATTTTTTCAATTCAGAAATTACTTCGCTTGTAAATCTATCCTCAAAATCGTCGCCGATCCAAACTTCAAATAAATCTCCCAAAATGTAAAGATTTTCGAATTCAGAAGCCTCTGATTCTAGAAATTTGAAAAAAGCTTTTTTTATATCTTCGCGTTTATGATCTAAATGTAGATCAGAAATAAAACAAGACGACATTTATTTTTTTTCGACTTTTATAATATAGACATCTTCCACAGGAACATCTTGATAAGGACCAACGTTTGTAGTTCTAACAGATGCAATTTCATCAATAACTTCTTCTCCAGAGATAACTTTTCCAAAAACCGCATATCCCCCCATTGAAGGGAAATCTAACGATTTATTATCGACAAGGTTAATAAAAAATTGAGATGTAGCAGAATCTAGATCCTGAGTTCTCGCCATGGACAAAGTATATTTATCATTTTTGAGACCGTTATCTGCTTCATTTTTAATTGGTGGATTGGTTTCTTTAGGAGACATACCTATTTCAAAACCTCCACCTTGAATTACAAAGCCTGGAATAACTCTGTGAAATAAAGTATTTTCATAAAAATTTTGCTCCACATATTCAACAAAATTGTTAGCTGTTATGGGCGCTTCTTTTTGGTAAAGTTCAATATCAAAGCTACCTAAGGAAGTAGTGATAGTTAAAAGTATTATTTCATTCATAATTAATCATACCCTTATCTAGCTTCACTTAAAAATGAAAATATTCAATTCACTCACAGGTAAAAAAGAGACTTTTAAGCCCAAAATTAAAAGAGAAGTCAGTATTTATGTTTGCGGGTTAACTCCTTATGACGATGTACATATCGGGCATGCAAGAACTTTTATTAACTTCGACGTAATTGTCAAATTTTTAAGGTTTGTAGGCTTCAAAGTTAAATATGTAAGAAATATCACAGATGTTGACGATAAAATTATAAATCGTGCCAAAGAAGAGGGCATTCCGGCATTGGATTTTTCTAAAAAGTTTATTAAAGAAATGCACAATGATTTCTTTTCTCTGGGTATTGATTCTCCTGACGTTGAGCCAAAAGTATCTGATCATATTGAAGAGATCATTTTTATGATTCAATCTCTTGAAGAAAAAGGCTATGCATATAGGAAGAACGAATCGGATGTTTACTTTGATATACAAAAATTTAAAGACTACGGAAAATTGGCCAACAGGACTTTAGATCAGCTATCTGCTGCAGAAAGAACAATAAAGGATCTCAATAAAAAACACGAAGCGGATTTTGTTTTATGGAAAATGGATACCGATGGGATTACTTGGCCATCTCCTTGGGGAGAAGGTAGACCAGGCTGGCATATTGAATGTTCTGCAATGAGCATAAAATACCTTGGCGAGGAGTTCGATATTCACGGAGGAGGCTTAGATTTAAAGTTTCCCCATCATGAAAATGAAATAGCTCAAGCAGAGTGCGCAACTGAAAGAAATTTTGCATCCTTATGGATGCATACCGGTCCATTGAGAATTGAAGACAAAAAAATGTCTAAATCTTTGAAAAACTTTATTACGGTTAAAGAAATCTTAAAAGACTTTCATCCAGAGGTTTTAAGATTATTTTTTCTTTTAACGCATTACAGAAGCCCTATATCATATTCAAAAGAAGCTTTGGAAAATGCAAAAAGAGTTCTAGATAAGTTCTACAAATTATTCAGTGATATAAAAACACCTAGAAAATTTAATGAAGACAAAACTTTCAGAGAAGAATTCATTTCTGCCTTTCAAGATGATTTCAACTCTCCCAAGGCTCTTTCCTTACTTCAAGCTTATGCAGCAAATACTGAGAGCGGCGGAGACCTATCATCTGATAAGTTATTTACGCTTAAAGTATTGCTTAATTCTTTAGGGTTACTTTTAGATGAAGCAGAAAATTATTTTAAATATGGAGAGCTTGAACTATCAGATAGAGAAATCGAAAAGCTTATTAGCGATCGTAATGATGCCAGAGGAAACAAAAAATTTGATTTAGCAGATGAAATAAGAGATCAATTACTAAAAAAAGGTATTGTCTTGGAAGATCTTGATGGAAAAACGATCTGGAAAAAAAAGTCTTAAAATAAGCTAGTTAGATAAAAACCCATTGAAACAAACATTCCTATAGCAAATACAGGATATAAAACTTTCTTTAAACTTCCTTCTCCTCTTCCAATAGTTACTAACAAAATAAAAGCCGCTGTTAATGCACTCATAACCATGAAATCTCGGTTAAAAATCTCTTGATCAAAAACAGCTGATGAGCCAATCCCGATTATTGGAAAAATTAGCACTATATTTAAAATATTAGAGCCTACAATATTTCCGACAACCATATTCCCTTTACTTCTTCTCAGAGCAGAAACGGAAGCTGCTAATTCAGGTAAGCTTGTACCAATAGCTATCATAGTAAGGCCAATAACTGCATCAGGAATACCAAGGCCTATTGCCAAGTCAACTCCTCCTCGCACAGTCAACTCAGAACCTACTGCTAATAAAATCAAACTGAATAGAATCAACAGGGATACTTTAGTTAAAGACTCTTCCTTGTGTGTACTTTCCGGTACTTCATCTGGCTTTTCTCTAAAGAGGTTTAAAACAAATAGGACAAACAGCGCTATAAACACTATCGAATCGGCGACAGAAATTGTTAAATCGTAAAGAGCCCAACCAGCAATCAAGACACTTAAAATCAAAATAAAAATATTTCTTAGACTTATGTTTAGTGTTTTGGAAGCTAACCAAAAAAGACTTAACCCATAAATAATAGCGATATTGCTTATGTTAGAACCAATTGAATTCCCCAAAGCAAGAGCAGGCGCATCATTAATTATTGAAGAAACGCTAACAAATATTTCTGGAATAGAAGTACCAAGGGCGACTAGAGTAATTCCTACAATAACGTCGCTTATTCCTAATTTAGCTCCCAATTGCGCACTATGATGAATAAATATCTCAGCTCCGGAGATCAAGACGCCCAAGCCAATTAAGAAGACTAATGTCGCGTAAAGTAATTCCATGTTTCTCCTATAAATTAGCTTTAGTTATGTATCTGCAATATTCACAACTAGGATTCGGTTCCGGAATTTTATCATCATCTAGTACTTTTTTTATCTCTCTTGTAACTGGGTCTATCCAGTCAGTATTTCCTTTATAGCTTATGACCTTAGTTTTAAATTCTAAAAGGTTATTAAATTCTTTTTTGTCGGCTTTACCATTGCAATAAACAAAATAAGTAATGTCTTCAACATCAAAACCATTTTTTTTAAAAAGCCATTGATAAATTTCAACCTGTCTTTTGTAACTAATTTGCCAAGGAGCATCCAAAGATACTTCGCCTTTTTTAGAAGTTGCTTTGTAATCCACAATGATGAGTTTTTCATTTACCGTACTTATCCAAACATCATCAACTAGGCCATAGAAATATAAGTTTGTATCATTATCTAAAAAGCCAATACCTTTATTTCTAGTTCGCCAATTTTCAATTTCTGGGTGCTCAAAAGGTTTCGCATCGATGCCGTACTCAACAATTAGAGGGTGATTGTCTTTGGTACCTCTAAAGTTATCAAATTCGTTTTTTAATAATTCATCCACAGCATTATTCAGATTAAAGGGAAACTGGGCTGGCTTTGAAATACCAAGTTTTTCTTCTAAGTAGAAGCATTTTTTACATTTACAAAAATTCTCAATTCTTGATCGACTTAATTTGTATGGTTCAGATGATTCGCTAGAATAAATAGGCATTGTATCTTTGGCTCCGCGAGCAGGGCTCGAACCTGCGACCCAGTGATTAACAGTCACTTGCTCTACCAGCTGAGCTATCGCGGAAAAAGGAATGTATTATAAGCAAAAAAATTAAATAATGAGCAAGTCATTTAAAATTAAATCCAATTTTGGACCCTCAGGGGATCAACCTCAGGCAATTCAAAAAATTGTAAAGGGTTTGAAGTCTGGCCTCTTAAATCAAACCTTAAAAGGCGTTACTGGATCAGGAAAAACTTTTGCTATGGCAAATGTCATTGAGAATTTACAAAGACCAGCTATTGTTATGTCTCATAACAAAACTCTTGCTGCTCAGCTATACGGAGAATTCAAAGAGTTTTTTCCTGACAATGCTGTTGAGTATTTTGTTTCTTACTATGATTATTATCAGCCTGAAGCTTATGTACCTTCTTCAGATGTCTTCATAGAGAAAGATGCTTCCATAAATGAACATATTGAACAAATGAGATTATCTGCAACAAAAGCAGTACTCGAAAGAAGAGATGTGATCATAGTTGCTACTGTCTCAGCAATTTATGGTCTTGGAGATCCAAAATCCTATTTGAAAATGGTTCTCCATTTAGACAGAGGAGATGAATTAGAACTCGGTAAGCTGTTACTTAGGCTGGCAGAACTGCAATATACAAGAAATGATATTGAATTTAAAAGAGCTACTTACAGAGTTAAAGGCGATGTCGTAGATATCTTTCCTGCAGAGTCTGAAAAAGAAGCTTTGAGAGTTGAATTTTTTGATAAAGAAATTGAATCCTTGAAATTTTTTGATCCTCTAACTGGTGAAATTTTTAGAGATGTTCCACGAGCAACAATCTTTCCAAAAACTCATTATGTAACTACCAGAGATATCATGCTTTCTGCCATGAAAAAAATACGCTCTGAAATGCAACAAAGAGTTAAATACTTTAAAAAAAATGAAAAATATATTGAAGCTCAAAGAATTGAGGAGAGAACAAAGTTTGATTTGGAAATGATCAAAGAACTTGGTTATTGTTCAGGAATAGAGAACTACTCAAGATATTTATCTGGGAGAAACGAAGGAGAGGCTCCGCCAACTTTATATGACTATCTGCCTGAAGACACTATTGTGTTTGTCGATGAATCACATGTTTCGCTTCCTCAAATTAAGGGTATGTATAGAGGAGATAGATCTCGAAAAGAAACTCTTGCTGATTATGGTTTCAGGTTGCCCAGCGCCCTGGATAATCGTCCCTTACGCTTTGATGAATGGGAATCAATGTCAGGACAAAAGGTTTTTGTGTCAGCTACTCCTGGGGAATATGAAGACAATCACCTAGATCAGTTAATAGAGATGATAGCTCGACCAACAGGCTTATTAGACCCTTCTATTGAAATAAGACCTGCGACAAATCAAGTTGATGATTTGATATCAGAAATACAGAAAAAAATACAAAAAAAAGAAAGAGTACTAGCCACTGTTTTAACAAAAAGAATGGCAGAAGATTTAAGCCAATATTTATTCGAAAGGGATATCAATGTCAGATATCTTCATTCTGATATTGATACCGTTGAAAGGGTAGAAATTTTAAGAGAGCTTAGAATGGGTAATTTTGATGTGCTTGTTGGAATTAACCTTTTGAGGGAAGGATTAGATCTTCCTGAGGTATCTCTAGTTGCAATTCTAGATGCCGATAAAGAAGGTTTTTTAAGGTCAGAAACAAGTATGATCCAAACCATTGGCAGGGCAGCAAGACATGAAAAAGGCCATGCAATCTTATATGCTGATTCAATTACAGGCTCCATACAAAGGACTCTCGATGAAACTGCAAGACGCAGAAAGATTCAAGAAAAATTTAATAAAAAAAATAATATAAAGCCTCAAGGAATTTACAAACCAATTACAGATATTATGGAAGGCTCAAAACTTTCTTCCAAAAAACAATTCATAAAAAAAGTAGAAGACAAACTTGATGAAGAATTTCTAAATCCTAAAGATTTATCGGCAAAAATTGATGATTTAGAAAAATTGATGCTTAGCCATGCGAACAAATTAGAATTTGAAGAAGCAGCATCTTTGCGAGACAAAATATCAAATCTCAAAGAAAAATTATTACTAAGCTGAAAATAATACTTTTGTTTTGAGGTATAATTTTTCTTTTTTAGATGCCCTTTAAAGTTTTAAATTCTAGAACAGTTATTATTGCTGGCGAAAGAGTCCTTTCAGAAGAAAATTCAAACTATCTCTCTTTAAATTATTTTTATCTTTTACTTTTAAATAAAGCTTGGAAAGATATTCCAAAAAATAAAGTTGAAAAAATTTATGAGTTGTTGGATATAAACCCCAACAGTTCGTTAAGATTTTCAAAAGATATTATTTTTCTCTCACCAAGGAATGGCTCACAGTCGCCCTGGTCTTCAAAAACTGAGGATATTTTTACTTCTTGTAATTTAAATGAGGTCCAAAGAATAGAAAGAATCAAAGGTTTAGAAACAGAAGACTTTTCTGAAAAATTACTTAAAAAGGAAAATTTCCCTTTTGATTATCTTACTGAAGAGTTTTCAATTGGATTAAAAAGCATTGAATCTTTTTTTACCAAACCCAAAAAAAATTTATTTTCTTTCAAATATCTAAAAAATAGTTATCAAAGCTATATCGATGCTAATCAAAAATTTGGCTTTGGTTTGAATGACCAAGAGATCAATTACTTAATAAATAGTTATAAGTCTCTTAAAAGAAATCCTACAGATGTAGAGTTGATGATGTTTTCTCAAGCAAACTCTGAACACTGTCGTCATAAGTTTTTTAATGCCTCTTGGAAGAATTTATATGAAGAAAATGAACCAAGTTTATTTCAACAAATAAAATCCACTCATAAGAATTTTAACGATGGAGTGCTCGTTGCCTATGATGATAATGCAGCAGTAATTGAATCAGAAAGTTCAGAAAAATTTCATTTAGATACAGATAAGCGAGAGTATCAGACTAAGAATTTAAAACATAATATTTGTATAAAGGTTGAGACTCACAATCATCCAACTGCAGTTTCTCCTTTTGAAGGAGCTGCTACAGGATCTGGTGGTGAGATAAGAGATGAAGGAGCTACAGGAATTGGAGCACAACCAAAAGCCGGTTTAACTGGATATTCTGTATCTTATTTAAGGCTTGAAAGCCTAAAAGAAAAATGGGAGTTTAAAGAAGATCGCCCTAAACGAATTTCTTCACCAAAAAAAATAATGATCGAGGGTCCTCTTGGGGCAGCTTCATTTAATAATGAATTTGGAAGACCAAATTTAAATGGCTATTTCAGATCTTTCGAACAAAAAAATGATGGAACTCACTATGGATTTCATAAACCAATAATGATCGCTGGAGGATTAGGAAGTATAAGTTCA
Organism: uncultured SAR86 cluster bacterium; assembly: GCA_902540995.1. Classification (GTDB taxonomy): domain Bacteria; phylum Pseudomonadota; class Gammaproteobacteria; order Magnimaribacterales; family AG-339-G14; genus MEDG-81. Next base: position 24,552 of record CACBOY010000001.1, on the reverse strand, counting down.
AACAACACATTCAAAAAAAAGGTTAAACCTGGAACAAAGATTATTGTTTTAGGAGGACCTGGTTATTTGATCGGGCTAGGTGGTGGTTCTGCTTCTTCAGTCCAAGCAGGTTCTTCTGACGAATCCTTGGACTATGCTTCAGTTCAAAGATCTAATCCTGAAATGCAAAGAAGATGCCAAGAAGTCATCAATTTATGTTCTTTAAAAAAATCAAAAAATCCTATTTTATTCATTCATGACGTTGGAGCTGGAGGTCTTTCAAATGCAATACCAGAGTTGGCAAAAGATTGCAGCATGGGAGCTAGTGTTGATTTGAGAAAGATTCCTCTTGCTGACAATTCTATGTCGGCTTTAGAAATATGGTCTAACGAATCACAAGAAAGATATGTTTTAGCTGTAGAAAAAGATTCTTTAAAAGAATTCAAAGAATTTTGTGAGAGGGAAAAGTGTCCCCACGCGGTTGTTGGGACTCTAACAACTAAAAAAACTTTTAAACTTAAAGATAGCAAAACCGGAAAATTTCCAATCCATCTGCCTATGGATACTATCTTTGGATATAAAGAAAAAAACACCCACGAAATTATCTCAGACAGAAAGAAAGACTCTTTTGATAAATCAAAAAAAATAAATCTTAAAAAAACTCTATTAGATGTATTGAGACATCCTACAGTCGGTTCTAAAAGCTTTCTAATAAACATTGGAGATCGAAGTGTAGGAGGCTTAACTTACAGGGATCAATTTGTTGGTCCATATCAAGTTCCCGTGGCTGACCATGCAATTACATTGTCAGATTTTAATACAAATTCTGGAGAAGCTATGTCAATGGGAGAAAAGTCTCCAATTGCAATTTCTAATCCTGTCGCAGCTGGAAAATTAGCTCTTGCAGAGGCTTTATTAAATCTCTTGCCTTCAGGAGTATCTAAACTATCCGATATAAAAATATCTGCAAACTGGATGGCAAGTCCTGACAATGCTCAAAGAAAAACAGATTTATTCAATACAGTAAAAGAGTTGACCCAAAAAGTATGCAAGCCTTGGAGAATAGCCATTCCCGTTGGAAAAGATTCGCTATCAATGAAAACAATATGGCAAAAAGATAAAAAAACTAATTTATCCCCACAAAGTTTAATAATCAGCGCTTTTTCAAAAATAAAAAACGTCAAAAAAAGCATTACACCCCAATTGATAGATAATAATGAGTTTTCATTAGTCTACTTAGATCTTTCAAAAACAAAAAAACGTTTGGGGGGATCTATTTTCTCGGAAGTAACTCAACAAAAAAATCTTGAAACTCCTAATTTAGAGTGTATAGATGAATTTCCAAAAATTTATAATTACCTAGCAACCAAGATCAATAAAAAGAGAATATTCTCTTTCCATGATATTTCAGATGGCGGTTTAATTGTTTCCGCGGTTGAAATGATGCTTGCTGGAGGATGTGGTTTAAATCTTGATCTTTCTAAAATTTCTTTCTTAAAAAAATCAAGTAATTTATTTTCTGAAGAGTTAGGACTGCTTTTTCAGATTAAGAAAAAAGATTTTTCTGAGTTTAAAAAAGATTTTATAAAACTAGGTTTAAAGAATTCTTTTTTCAATATTGGTTCAACTAATAATACAAATAATTTTTTTCTCAAAACTTCTAGCCAAAATTTGAGAATAAATCACAAAGTTTTAATGCATTCATGGTCAAGCGTTTCTTATAACATCAAACTGCTTCGGGATAATCAAGAAACAACAAAACAAGAGCACAGATTTTTGCTTGATACAAAGAGGTCAAAGCTTACCCAAAAATATAATTTTAAGTTGAATAAAAGATATTTAAGTAGGTCTCCAAAAATAGCCATCATGAGAGATCAAGGAGTTAATTCTCATTTAGAAATGGCAGCAGCTTTTTCTCAAGCTGGCTTCAAAGTTATTGATGTTCACATGAGAGATCTTCTAGATAATTCAAGTTCTTTGGACAATTTTCAAGGCCTAGCTTTTCCAGGGGGTTTTTCTTATGGCGATATCCTTGGAGCAGGAAGAGGATGGGCGCAGTCAATAAAATCTAATTCAAAGCTTAAAGATAAATTTTCTGAATTCTTTCATAGACAAGACACTTTTGCATTGGGAATCTGCAATGGATGTCAGGTTATGTCAGAGCTTAAAGAATTGATTCCAGGCTCGGAACATTGGCCAAAACTAGAAAGAAATAAAAGTAATAGATTTGAAGCCAGAATGGTTCAAGTAAAAATAAACAAATCCAATTCCAATTTTTTTGATGGCATGGAAGGTTCTCAGCTTTTAGTACCTGTAAATCATGGAGAGGGTAAAATGATTTTTCCTGCACACCTAAGCGCAAAAAAAATAATCTCTGATAATTTAGCGCCAATGCAATTTTGTACAAATAAAGGTATAGAAGCTAAAGAATTCCCAGAAAATCCCAATGGCTCCACGAATGGCATTACTGCGGTGACAAATGATGATGGAAGATTTTTAATTATGATGCCCCATCCTGAAAGAAGTTTTTTAAATAATCAATTGTCCTGGACTAATGAAAAAGGAAAGCATAGTCCTTGGTTCAAATTATTTTTAAATGCTAGAAATTTTTATAGTTAAACTATTTCTTTATTAACTCTCTGATCCTTAGAGGAAAATAGCCCTCATTTAAATCCTCATAAAATTGTTCGAGAGCAATGGGTACAAAAGGGAAGGCTAGTTCATCCCAAGGTATTTCATCATAGGAAAACAATTCAACTTCAAGACTTTCCGTTGTTGGAGAATAAGAATTTTCTTCTATAGAAGCTTTATAAAGAACATAAAATTGTCCAATTTGAGGAATGTCAAACATAAAATAAATATCATCTATTTTTACAGTTGAATTGGTTTCTTCTTTGGTTTCTCTTAAAGCTCCTTCTTGTAAAGTTTCTCCTAATTCCAAAAAACCGGCAGGTAAGGTCCATAAACCTTTTCTTGGTTCTATTCCTCTTTTACATAAAAGAACTTTATCTCCGCAGTAGGGCAAAGTTCCTACGACTGCATTTGGATTATGATAGTGAATAAATCCACAATCGTCGCATACATATCTTTCTCGATTGTCATCTTGGGGTATCTTTTTAGATACGGGACCACCGCATTGGGTACAAAATTTCAAAGTTTTTCCTGCTTAAATTTAGTAAGCAAGTATAATTCAATACCTTTTATTAACATAATGATCCCTTTCATAGAAAAAAGACTAAATGACTTGAGTCCGAAGCAGTCGGATGGAAAATTACCCCAAGCAGCAGTATTAATTTTAATAACTGATAATGAGGATGACTATTCAATCGTTTTTACTGAAAGATCTAAAAAATTACCTTCTCATGCAGGAGAAGTAGCATTCCCAGGAGGGAAAAAAGAAGAAGAGGATAGAAACCTAATCGAAACTGTTTTAAGGGAAACACATGAAGAGATTGGAGTTGAACCTGATTCGATAAGAATACTTGGCCGGATGGATCCTCAAGAATCTAGATTTGGAATAAGTGTCACGCCTTATATAGGTTACGCAGCTGGAAATTTAAAATTTAAAAAAGATCCTAAAGAGGTAGAAACGATTTTTTCTGTTCCTTTAAACTATCTCAAAGAAGATCCTTTGATATCAAACAAAATAACCAATGCAAGTGGTGAAACCTTTCAGACGCCAGTTATAAATTATAAAAATCAGAAAATTTGGGGATTAACTTTAGGTTTTACATTACAATTTCTGGAGTTAATGGAAATAGATATTGATATAGATGATTTATACTTTAGACCAGCATAGCGTTAAAACTGCCGGAGATAATTTTTATATTGCTCCAAATGCCACTGTTCTGGGTCAAGTAGAGCTCGGAGAAGATGTAAGCGTTTGGTTTGGAGCGGTAATCAGAGGTGATGTAGAGAAAATAATTATTGGCAAAGGTTCAAATATTCAAGATTTATCGGTTTTGCATGTTGATCCCGGAAGCCCAATTATTATTGGAGAAAATGTCACAGTGGGCCATAAGGTCATGCTTCATGGTTGCACTATTGGAAACAATTCATTAATTGGCATTAATTCAGTTATCTTGAACAATGTAGAAATTGGAAATAATTGTTTAATAGGTGCAAATACTCTTCTCACAGAGGGAACAAAAATTCCAGACAATTCGCTTGTTATGGGATCTCCTGGAAAAGTTAAGAAAGAGGTTGATGAGAATTTAAAAATTATTTTGAAAGGCTCAGCAGAACATTATGTAGAAAATGGAAAAAGATTTAAGTCAGGTTTAAAGGAGGAAAATTGATGAATACCGAACTTGTATCATACGAAGTAAATTCTAAGACATTTGAGGGGTTACATGTAAAGCCAGAGGTTAAAAATGCTCCATGTGTTCTTATTGCTCATACTTGGGCAGGCAGAGATGGATTTGTTGAAGGTATAGCAAATAAGCTTGCTGATGATGGCTACAATGCATTTGCAATTGATATGTATGGAGACGGAAAGGTTGGTGGATCTAATGAGGAGAATCAATCGATGATGCAACCTTTATTAGACGATAGAAAAAATTTATCTCAGATTATTGTTGGCGCATATGAGGCAGCAAAAAAACTTGAAGGAGTAGACACTTCAAACATTGCGATTATGGGATACTGTTTTGGCGGCTTGGTTTCTTTAGACCTTGCTAGAAGTGGAGTGGATTTAAAAGGGGCCGTTAGTTTTCATGGTTTTTTATCTGGTTCGGAAGACCTTGAAGATAAAGACATTAGCGCAAAACTATTGGTCCTTCATGGTCATTTAGATCCTATGGTAGGACAAGATCAGATAGACTCTTTTTCTGAGGAAATGAATAAAAAAAGTGTTGATTGGCAATTACATTCTTTTGGTAATGCCATGCATGCTTTTACAAATCCTGATGCAAATGATCCAAGTTTCGGAACGGTTTATTCGCAAGATGCAGATCAGAGATCCTGGAAAATCTTTAAAGATTTTTTATCAGAAATTTTTAGTTAAATAACGTGAAGTCATTTGAAGTAAGAAAGACTTTCTTAGATTTTTTTGTTGAGAAGGGGCATAAAGAAGTAGCGAGTTCCAGCCTTGTTCCCATCAATGACCCCACCTTAATGTTTTCCAACTCTGGGATGAATCAGTTTAAAGATGTATTCCTTGGCACAGAGAAAGTAAAATTTGATAAGGCAACTTCATCTCAAAAATGCGTGAGAGCAGGGGGAAAGCATAACGACTTAGATAATGTTGGTTTTACTTTCAGACATCATACTTTCTTTGAAATGCTTGGAAATTTTAGTTTTGGGGACTACTTCAAAGAGCAAGCAATAGAATTAGCTTGGGAACTTCTCACAGAAAAATTTAAACTTGATAAAGATAAACTATGGGTAACAGTGCATGTTGATGATAAAGAGTCAGAAGACATTTGGCTTAATAAAATAAGATTTCCTGCTGAAAAACTCTCAAGGCTTACTGAAGACAATTTTTGGTCAATGGGAGATACAGGCCCATGTGGCCCATGTTCAGAAATATTTTATGATCATGGTGAGGATCTTCCGGGAGAAGCACCACAAGAAGGTGTAGACACTGGCGAAAGGTTTGTGGAGATTTATAACTTGGTTTTTATGCAATATAACCGAGATCACAATGGCAAACTTTCCAATCTTCCTAAGCAATGTGTTGACACTGGAATGGGCTTAGAAAGAATCACTGCAGTTTTACAAAAAACTAGCGACAATTATAAAACGGATATTTTTAATAACATTATTGAATCAATTGCTGAAACATTAAATGAAAAAAATCTTTTGAATCCTTCATTAAGAGTTATAGCAGATCATCTAAGATCATCTGTTTTTCTAATCTCTGATGGTGTGAATCCAAGCAACGAAGGAAGAGGGTATGTCTTAAGAAGAATCATTAGAAGAGCTCTGACTCATGCTTACAAAATAAACAATGAAAAAGATTTTTCTTTTGCTGATATTTTTGACACGCTGGGTGAATCTTTATTAGCAACTTATCCGGAAGTTAAAAAAAATAAGACTTTTATTTTGCAGGAACTCAAATCCGAAGAAGATCAATTTAGAGAAACTTTAAAACAGGGAATGAGACTTCTTGAGGAAGAAATTAAAGACTCGAAAAAAACGACTTTAACCGGAGAGCTTATTTTTAAACTTTATGATACCTATGGATTTCCAGTTGACCTGACTAGAGATTTAGCCCAGGAAAATGACCTTAGCTTGGATCTTTCAGGCTATGAAAAGCTCATGGCAGCGCAAAGAGCAAACGCAAAAAAAGAAAGTAAATTTGAGGCTCTTTTGCCAGCTGCAATTGATTTAGATGAAGAGACAAAATTTGTTGGCTACGAAGATAGTTCGATCGAATCTGAAATTAAACTAATTTTCAAAAATGGCAAAGAAGTTAAATCTGCCTCAGGGGAATGCATGATCGTGCTTGATAAAACTCCCTTTTATGGAGAATCTGGAGGTCAAGTTGGCGATAAAGGAAAGCTCAGTTCAGAGGGTCTAGAGGTTGAAGTATTAGATACTCAAAAGGTAGGAAATTTTCATCTACACATAAGTAAGATAAAAAAAGGCTCATTAAATCTTCATGACAAAGTTAAAGCCGAGATAGATACAGAAAGAAGAAGGGCAATTGTGTCCAATCATTCGGCAACACATCTTATGCACTCTGCTTTGCGAAATATTTTAGGCGAACACGTTCAACAAAAAGGCTCTTTGGTGAACGAGGAGAAGTTAAGGTTTGATTTTTCTCACAAACAAAAACTTTCAGAATCTGAAATTGTAAAGATCGAGCAAGAAGTAAATCAAGCAATAACATCTGCTGAGGATACACAAATAATTGAAACTTCAATTGAAGAATCTCAAAAACTTGGAGCAATTGCCTTTTTTGGAGAAAAATATGGCGATCAAGTGAGAGTTTTAAAAATAGCAGGAGATTACTCTACCGAGTTGTGTGGGGGAACTCATGTAAAAAACAGTTCAGAAATTAAAAGTTTTAAAATAATCTCAGAAACAAGTATTTCATCTGGAGTAAGAAGAATAGAAGCTATTTCTGGCGATCTTGCAATCAAGGATAAGGCTGATAATAAAACCGACTTAATTAATACTGCAGAGACTTTTAATGTTTCGGTCAAAGATTTGCCCATATTTTTAAAAGATAAAATTAAATTAATAAATTCTTATAAAGAGGATTTAAAAAAACATGAACAAAAGATTTATCAGAATTTATTAGATGATTTAAAAGGTAGTTACAAGAGTGTTGGAAAGATAAACATAATTACAAAAAGAATAGATAATCTTAATTTATCTAAACTAAGAGGTAGTTTAGACAGTCTAAAAAAGGAAGTAAGTAATCTAATAATTATTCTCGTTGGATCTATGGAAGAAAAATCAACAATATTGGTTTCAGTATCAAATGATATTACTGCTACTTATGATGCAAGAAATTTGCTAGACTCGCTTTCCAAAATTATAGGAGCGAAAGGAGGAGGAAAGCCTGATTTTGCACAAGCAGGTGGACCAGCTTCAAATAAACTTGATGAAATATTAATTTCTGCTGAGAAAATTCTAACTGAGATTTAAAAACACCAATGTCTAATATAGTTGTCCAAAAATTTGGTGGAACTTCGCTTGCTGATACTGACAGATTCAAAGCAGTGGCGAAAATTATCAAAGATACATCTAAGAACGGAAAAAAAGTTGTTGCCGTTGTATCAGCTATGGCAGGCGAAACTCAAAGACTGATCGATCTAGCAAAAGAAGTTCAAGAAATTCCTGATCCAAGAGAATACGATGCATTGATTTCTTCAGGCGAGCAGGTGTCAGTAGCTTTATTAGCTATGACATTGAGAAATGAAGAAGTTAACTCAAAATCTTATACTGCTTTTCAACTTGGTCTTAGAACAGATGACTATCATGGAAAAGCTAGAATTAATTCGATTGATACAAAAAATATTCTTAAAGATATATCTGCAGACATAACTCCAGTCATAACAGGTTTTCAAGGAATCAATGAAGAGGGAGACATTACCACTTTAGGTAGAGGCGGCTCTGATACTTCAGCAGTTGCTTTAGCTGTTGCTTTGGAAGCAGAAGAATGTCAGATATATACTGATGTGGATGGCGTTTATACAACTGATCCAAATGTTTATGAAAAAGCCAAAAAGATAGACAAACTAACTTTTGAAGAAATGTTGGAATTATCAAGCTTAGGCGCTAAAGTTTTGCAAATTAGATCTGTAGAATTTGCCAGTAAATATAATATGCCAATAAGGGTAAAATCTAGTTTTACTAATGATGAAGGAACACTTATCAATGGAGAAGAAAACATGGAAGATGCTTTAATTTCTGGTGTAACGCATACCAACGATGATGCTAAGCTCACTATTAGAAAAGTACCTGATATTCCAGGTATTGCAGCAAAGATTTTAGACCCTATAAGTTCAAAAGGTATTGAAGTAGACATTATTATCCAAAACGTTTCTGAAGATAAAACTACTGACTTTACTTTCACTGTAAAACGCGAAAAATCTCAAGAAACAAAAAAAATTCTTTCTAATTTATCTAAAGAATTTGGAGGAGGAGAAATTGAGTTGAATGAAGACATCAGCAAAGTTTCTTTAGTTGGAGTTGGGATGAAATCGCATGCTGGAGTTGCAGCTACTATGTTTAAAACTCTAGCTGAAAAAAATATAAACATTGAAATGATTTCAACTTCTGAAATAAAAATTTCTGTTGTGGTTAAAGAGGATCTTGCTCATGAGGCAGTAAAGTCTTTGCATGATGCTTTTAATCTTGAAAAGTAATAGGAGAGGTGGCTGAGTGGTTGAAAGCGCTCCCCTGCTAAGGGAGTATGTGGTAATCCTGCATCGAGGGTTCGAATCCCTCCCTCTCCGCCATATTTATTGATAGAGTAGCTGTACGGAAATGAAATTAAAACAAAAAAAATCTGACAAGCTTTTTTCAAAAGCCCAAGAATTAATTCCAGGTGGAATTTTTGGTCATTACAAATATGCAGTTAGAGAAGAAGGCCCTAAATTCTTTTCAAAAGCAAAGGATGCATATTTTTGGGATGTTGATGGAAATAAGTACCTCGATTTAATTTGTGGCTGGGGCCCGATGATCCTTGGTTATAACAACCCAAAAATAGATCAAGCTGCACGATCGCAATACGATTTAGGTAATACAGTAAGTGTAGCTTCTCCAGTAATGATTGAGCTAGCAGAGACATTAACGGATATGATCGATATTGCTGATTGGGCTCTTTTTGGAAAAAATGGGGGTGACAGTACTCAACTAGCTGTTATGGTAGCAAGAGCAGAAACTGGAAAATCAAAAATTTTAAAAATTAATAATGGTTATCACGGAGCTAATGGATGGATGCAAAATAGGAGCAATGCTGGAGTTATTGATTCGGATAGCGATGAAGTGCTTTCGGTTGAATGGAATAGCATTGAAGAATTTGATGAGATGTTATCTTCTTTTGGTAATGAGATCGCTTGTTTTATCTCAAGTCCATATGACCATCCAACATCTAAGGATAACTCTTTGCCTGATCATGGATATTGGGAACACATTCAAAAAAAGTGCAGAGAGCAAAACATAATTATCATTGTTGATGATGTAAGAACTGGATTTAGAATTGATCTTCAGGGTTCTCACAATGCTTTTGGATTCAGTCCTGATTTGGTTTGTTTGGGAAAGGCTATGGCTAATGGATATCCAATTTCTGCTCTGGTTGGCAAAGATTCTTTAAAAGATGCGGCAAATAGAGTTTATTTTAGTGGAACACAGTTTTTTAATTCGGCTCCTATGGCTGCTTCCAAAGCAACATTAGAAGAGTTACAAAGAGTAAATGCCATAGAAATCATGAACGCTAATGGAGAAAAGTTAAAAAAAGATCTAATTTCTGCCGGAGATGAATTTGGAATAAAGATGAAAGTCACTGGAGTACCCTCGATGCCATATTTTAGGATTGAAGATCAAAATAAAGATTTTCATATTCAATGGACAGATGAATGCCTTTCGCGAGGTCTATATTTAACAAGTTACCATAACCATTTCTTATCAGTAGCTCATGGTAAAGAAGAAATAGATGAGATCGTTAGGATTGCTTCAAGTGCATTTGAAGCAGTTGCTTCTTAGTTTAGAAATAAATTTATAATTAAGTAAATTTCTTAAATATATTTAATATTCTTTTTTATAATGCTGTATGGATGCTTTTGAATTGCAAGAACTCAAAACAGCTCTTCTTGATGAAATTCAAAATGCCTTCAAAGATAAAAAGAATCCGATGCTTGTTGAATATGAAGAACAGACAGAAAACCTTTTAGCTTTGGCCGAATTAATGTCAAAAGAAAAAGACTTAATGCCTCAAGAAAATTTTGATCTTGTGATGGGCCAAGACTATGTAATTCTTCAGCTTGAAAGATGGATCGAGGACAATCAAAAAATAATTTCACATTGGGATAACAATGAAGAAAGCCTTAAAAAACATTGATCTAGAAAGCACCAATAGAATAATCGAAATGGCCTGGGAGGATAGGACTCCATTCGAAGTTATTGAAAAAGAATTCTCAATAAATCATGGAGAGCTCATAACTATCATGAGAAATAATTTAAAACCATCTAGCTTCAGACTTTGGAGAAAAAGAGTCAATGGCAGAAAAACAAAGCATGGAGCAGTTAGAAATTTTAAGGTTGGTCGTCACAGATGCGATAGACAGGGTAAATTAGGTCGTTAAAAGCGATACTTAAAATCTATTCCTAAAATATTTTTATCTAGAGTTTTCCCTCTATATGATAGTACTTCGCTTAGACTAGTAAGATTCAACCCAAAGTCAATTTTAGAGTTGACTTTAAAATCAAAGTTTAAAACAATTCCATAAAAATCTTCATTTGCTGTTCCCCAAGAATTTTTAGTTCCGCTATTATCTTTATTGAAATTTCCATAGAACATTGAAAATTCAATATTTGTAACGTCATTTATTTCGCTATTAAGAGATAAATGCATGTAATTTGAGTCTCCATCGATAAATGCTCCTATTGGACTTCCTTTGTATCTGTATCCACTTGTATAAGGGCTATGTTCATAAATTATATTGGTTCCAGTATCTTGACCGTTGTAATAGGTATCAACGTATTCAATTACAACGCTATTTAACTTGCCAGCTTTTAGAAAGATAAATTCTGTTCCGGCTAAGTAAAATGTTCGCCAGGGCCAATAGTCAGTTCCATCTTCCCCAATATATTGACCATAAAAACTCCATACCAGATCATTTATATTGAAACTGTATTTCATATCAAATCCAGCCAATTCATTGTCGATGTTTATATCTGATTTGCCTTGCATTGTTGATGCGTCACCCCTTATAGAGTCCCAAAGAGCTTTAAAGCTATTATCCTTGCCATCACCACCAAACATTATTGATCTTGTTAGTCCGATAGTTAGGCCGTTCACAGGATTAAAGGATAATCTGCCAGAAATTAAAAAAGGATTTTTTATCGCTCTATTACTTTCTAACTGATTAGCAAAAAAAGAAAAATTCAATTTTCCAAAACTTCTAATTAAGGGGAGGGAGGAAGTAAAACCCTCAAGCGACCTGATAAATAATCCAGGAGAGGACTTAGAATAATTTGAAAGAATTAAACTTGCATGGTGGGAAGGGCCCCACCACCTATCATAGTTTCCAACACCTAAAATAAAATTTCCAGAAACTAAGGCAAGATAGGAATCACTAAAATCATATTTTTTTTCTTCATAAGGATTTTCAAAAGTTGTAATTGAAATTTTTGATGCAAATCTTTCTCCTAGATAAGAAGTAGAAAAGAATAAAGAATTTTTGTCTTTGAATTTACTATCTATAAATCTAAACGGATTGAATTCTGAGTTTGATGAGAATCCAATCTCATTGATAAATTTTTTTGATTCTTTTTGAATAATTCCATCAGCAACTTCAATATACTCGTTCATTAATGACATGTTGTTGAACATATCTTCATTGGGATTTCTCACAAGCGCTAAGGGTATGGGGTAGGAAGATGAATCAATAGAAAATTGATTTTTAATGGAAAAATACTCTAATTTTTTAACCTCAAACTCATTTTTTCCAGTAAGCCACGGATCAGAAAAAGCTTGAAAAGACAAAAATACGAATAAGAAAATTTTTAGCAGTGATTTAAAGGGCATTTTTATGATATTTGATTGCAGATGAGATTATAGCTTTTAAAGAATTCTTTTCTATTTTCCAATTTAATTTATTAAGAGATTTTTTATTATCTGCAATTAATATATCTGGATCTCCATTTCTTTTAGCACCTACTCTAAACTTTACTTTTTTTTGCAATAATTCCTGACATTCATTTATTACTTCCATAATGGAAAACCCTTTTTCAGAACCTAAGTTAAAAACATGAAATCCTTTATTCAAATCCAAAAAATTAAGAGATAGTAAATGAGCACTTGCCAAATCATTTACATGGACAAAATCTCTTATACAGGTTCCATCGTCAGTATTATAAGTGTCACCGTTAACCGTAAATTCATATGAGTTCAAAGCTGAATTTATTACATTTGGTATAAGATGTGTTTCAGGATTATGTTCTTCTCCTAAATCACCATCATCATCAGCTCCAGCAGCATTAAAGTATCTTAGGCATACTACATCCAAGGGAAATTCCATAGATAAATCTTTTAGTAAGTTTTCTACTTCTAATTTATTTTTGCCGTAATTGTTTATAGGTTTTGTTGGATGATTTTCCTTAATAGGAATTTCTTTAGGGATGCCATATACAGCTGCAGACGAAGAATAAACAAACTTTTTAATTTTTTTTTCTACAGCAAACTTTGCTAAGTTCATAGAAGCTAGAACATTATTTTCATAATACTCTTTTTCCATTTTTTGAGAATCAGAGACAATTGATAATCCTGCAAAATGAACTATAGATGTTATTTCTAAATCTTGAAGATTTACTCTTATCTCTTCAGGATTTTTAAGATCAAGCTCAAAAAACTTTTTATTTTTTACAAATTTTTTATGCCCTGTTGAAAAATTGTCTACTACGACAAATTCAATTTTTTTTCTTTCTAAGTACCTTACAAAATGACTACCTATATAACCAGCTCCACCGGTTACCAAGATAGTCATTTTATTTTAGTTGATTATTTTGAGGCGTAGCCCATTACAGCTTTTATTTCTAAAAACTCTTCAAAGCCAAATTCTCCCCATTCTCTTCCGTTACCGGATTGCTTGAATCCTCCAAAAGGGGCATCAATTCCTGTAGGTTTATTATTAATATGAACATTTCCACTTCTAATCCTTCTAGCTACGTTTAAAGCATGTTCTGGATCTTCAGAAGATACGTAACCTGATAACCCATAAGGAGTATCGTTTGCAATCCTTATAGCATCATCTTCATCTTTGTAAGGAATGATACATAAGACAGGTCCAAAAATTTCTTCTCTAGCTATGGTCATATCATTGGAAACGTTTGCAAAGACAGTTGGTTTGACAAAATAGCCTTGATTTAAGCCTTCAGGCTTTCCAGGTCCACCAACTACTACCTCAGCGCCTTCTTCAATACCTTTCTCGATAAGACCTTGAATTTTATTGAATTGAACGTCGCTCACAACAGGTCCCATATTAGTCGACTCGTCAGAAGGATCTCCAATAACTATTCCTTCGGCTACTGCTTTTGCAGCTTCTTTAGCTTCATCTTGTCTGGAGGCAGGAACAAGCATTCTTGAAGGTGCATTACATGACTGTCCAGTATTATTGAACATGTGTGCAGTTCCTTTTGTGACAGCTTTACCAAAATCAGCGTCATCTAAAATGATATTCGCAGATTTTCCGCCTAATTCTTGATGAACCCTTTTTACGGTATCTGCTGAACCTTTGGCAACTGCAACTCCAGCTCTTGTAGATCCTGTGAAAGACATCATATCTATTTTGGGGTGAGCAGACATTGCCTCACCAACAGAAGGTCCATCACCATTTACTAAATTAAACACTCCTTTTGGAACTCCCGCCTCATGAAGAACTTCAGCTAAAAGAATTGCATTAAATGGAGCAATTTCAGTTGGTTTTAGGATCATAGTACAGCCAGCTGCAAGAGCAGGACCGACTTTGCAAGAAATTTGGTTTATTGGCCAATTCCAAGGAGTAATCATTCCAACTACACCAATAGGCTCTTTCCTAATAAGCGCAGAGCCTTTAACTTCTTCAAATTTATAATTTTTTAGAGTTTCTAGAGCCGTACTAAAGTGACCAAGACCAGTAGCTGCTTGAGCAGCTTTAGATAAACCTATTGGAGCACCCATTTCTGAAGAAATAGTTTCTGCAATTTCGTCATATTTACCCTGATAAACTTCTAATATTTTTTCAAGTAAGCTCACTCTTTCGTCAACCGAACTGTAACCAAAGCTTTCAAAAGCGTTGAAGGCAGCTTCTACAGCCGCATCAACATCATCTTTATCTCCTAACGCAATTCTTCCAAAAACTTCCTCTGTAGCAGGGTTAATAACATCTAAAGTTTTCAAGTCATTAACGGGTTTTACCCATTCACCATTTATATAAAACTCTTCACAAACTTTCATATTTATCCTCTTTATTTATTTATCTAGTAATTTTACTTCTAAACTTTTTTGGACTCTAGTAATCCATGAGCAAAGATACTGCCTTGTGTCTTTCGGGTCAATAATTTCATGCACCGAAAAAGCTTCTGCTCTGGGGAAGGGACTTTGAGATTTTGCTAATTTTTCTTCTATTTCCTTCCTCTTTTTTTCTGGATCTTTTGCTTTAGCAATTTCTTTTCCGAAGGCAACAGCAACTCCTCCCTCTAAAGGGAGTGCGCCTGCTTCAGAGGATGGCCAAGCTAACACATAAGGATCTTCTCCAAAATGGGCTGCAGCAGCAACACCAAAAGATTTTCTTACCATGAGAGTGCACCACGGAACAGAGGAATCTGCAGCAGCCAAAACTGCCTCCGTTCCATAAAGTATAGTTGCATCTTCCTCAGCTTTTTTACCGATTAAGAAACCAGGTTCATCAACAATTGTTAAAATTGGAATATTAAATTGATCGCATAGTTTAATGAAACGAGTGGTTTTTTTTGCATTATCAGCCGTCATTGATCCAGCATAAAAGTTACTATCATTTGCAAAAATACCAACTGAAAAACCATTCAGTCGAGCAAATCCTGTGATTATTCCTCTACCAAAAAAATTAGACATTTCAAAAAAATCTTTATCATCAACTACCATTTTGATTATCTCTCTCATCTCATAGGTTTTTTTTCTATCCTTAGGAATGATTTCTTCTAGTAGTTTTTCCGATCTGTTTGTTGAATCTTTTGAATCTTTTTTTGGTGGGAGTTCGTAAATATTTGCTGGAAAGAAAGAGAGAAACTTTTTAATTTGACTAAAAGCGTCCTCTTCAGATTCTGCAATGTTGTCTGTAACACCATTTTTTTTATGAACGTCAGAGCCTCCCAACTCCTCTTTTGTAAAATCTTTACCGAAAGCTCTAGAGACCACAGCAGGACCTGCGACTAAAATTTGAGCATTGTCTTTAACCATTATTCTGAAGTGAGAGCCTACAAATCTAGAGGCTGGCAGTCCTGCGACAGGACCTAGGGCAGCAGAAACAACTGGCACTTCTTTCAAAGTTTGGGCAACAGACTTAAATCTCGATCTAGCAAAAACTGGATCTCCGCCATAACCTTTTTTTTCTTTACTAGGTCCTGCAACTGAGCCTCCGCCACCTTCATGAAGTCTGACTAAAGGAAATTTATGTTTAACTGCTAGATCTTCCGTATAAACACTCTTTCTCAAACCTGCTGCATTGGGAGAACCACCTTTAACTGTAAAATCTTCACCACCGACTATTACATCTTGCCCATCAATTTTACCAAATCCTAAAATAAAATTTGCCGGAGTGAGAGAGGTGAGATTTCCCTCATCATCGTATTCGGCTCCTCCGGCAACTTTCCCAATTTCTTCAAAAGATTCTTTATCAAGCAAAAGATCTATTCTCTCACGCAAAGTAAGACGTCCTTTATTATGCTGTAACTTAACAGCTTCAGGGCCACCTTGTTGCTTAGCTAGCTTTTCCCTGAGCTTAATTTGAGAAATTTCTTTTTTCCAGGACATTATTTGAATTCTTTATCATCCCACCATGGGTAAAACTCAGGCAAATCTTTGCTAACTCTTCCAGGAAAATTTGGCTCTCTCTTTTCTAAAAAGGACATTACGCCTTCACTGGCTTCCCCGGTTTTACCAAGTGAATATACTCCTCGGGAGTCAATTTTATGTGCTTCCATAGGATGATCAGCTCCTAGCATTTTCCACAACATTTGCCTGATAAGAGTCACTGAAAGGCTAGAAGTAGCTTCTACAAAATCTGCTGCTATTTCCTCAGCTCTTTCTAGTAATTTATCTTCTGGAGTAACTTCCGAAACCAATCCTTTATCTAGAGCCTCTTGAGGCATAAAAATTTTTCCAGACAGGCACCACTGCAGAGCATTAGAAATACCTACAATTTTAGGAAGGAACCAACTTGAACAAGCCTCAGGAACGATTCCTCTTTTGGCAAACACGAATCCAAATTTAGCCTTCTCAGAACATATTCTAACATCCATCGGAAGTGTCATAGTCACACCTACTCCTACAGCTGCTCCATTTATTGCTGCAATTAATGGTTTTTTAAAGTCAAACAATCTTAAAGTAAGTATTCCGCCAGTATCTCTTTTAACTTCAGTCTTAGGCTTGCCTTTATCGGACATATCGAAAGTATCCTCACCTGAAGATAGGTCAGCTCCGGCACAAAACGCTTTTCCAGAACCAGTGAAAATAACTGCTCGAATGTCATCATCTTTTTCAGTCTCATCAAGAAGTTCCAAAATATCTTTTAACATTTGTCCAGAAAAAGTATTCATTTTTTCAGGTTTATTAAAGACGACCGTTAAAACTTTATTTTTTGTAGAAGTTTTCAAACTTTCAAAATCTTTCATTTTTTTTTCTCTTTTTTGATATTTTTGTGTATATTGCATTTATAGCGTTGATTTAACCGACTTGCAAACGCTTTATAAAATTTGCTAAATAGGATTTTTTTTGACCTGTTTAGCGAAAGCAAACAGGTTTTTTTTTAATAATTTATGGAGATAAACCATGGCATATGAAGGAAAAAATTTAGAGACGATTGCTCTGCACGCAGGGTGGCGTAATGATGAAACTACTGGTTCGGTAGCTGTTCCCATTCACCAAACTACAAGTTATCAGTTTAACGATACTGCTCATGCAGCAAGCTTATTTGGTTTGCAAGAATTCGGAAACATTTATACCCGAATCATGAATCCAACTTGTGATGTTCTTGAACAAAGAATGGCAGCTTTAGATGGAGCAGCAGCAGGTTTGGCTGTTTCTTCGGGACAAACAGCATCGGCATATTCAATTCAAAACGTTGCTAGAGCAGGAGATAACATAATCTCATCTTCACATTTGTATGGCGGAACATACAACCAGTTTAAAAACAATCTTAAAGAAATGGGAATTGAAGTTAGATTTGTAGATCCTACAGATCCAGCTAATTTTGAAAAAGCTACTGACGATAAAACCAGAGCTTATTTTGCAGAAACTCTGCCGAATCCAAAACTTCAAGTATTTCCAATCGGTGAAGTTGCAGAAATAGGTAGAAAACACGGTATACCTTTGATCGTAGACAATACGGCTGCCCCAGTTCTTTGTCGTCCGTTTGACCACGGTGCTGCGGTAACTACCTATTCAACTACAAAATATATAGGTGGACATGGAACAACTATCGGAGGACTTATCCTTGATGGTGGTAATTTTGATTGGGGTAAAGCTGGCGCAGACAGACAGCCTGCCTTAAATACTCCTGATCCTTGCTATGGTGGAGTTGTTTGGGATGAGCAAGTGACCAAAAACATGGGCTTACCTTTTGCTTACTTACTCAAATTAAGAACTACACTTCTTAGAGACTTGGGCGGAGCTATGAGCCCTTTCAACGCATGGATGTTTATTCAAGGATTAGAAACCTTGCCTTTGAGAATGCGCGAACATGCTAACAATGCACAACAAGTTGCTGAATTTTTGGCTTCTAATAAAAAAGTTCAATCAGTTACTTATCCTGGTCTTTTTGAAGGTGCTGAAAAGGAAAAAGCAGATAAATACATGACCGGCGGTTATGGTGCACTAATCGGTTTTGAGTTACCTGGTGGAAAAGAAGCTGGAAGTAAATTTATTGATTCCTTAGAGCTTCTTTATCATGTTGCAAATATTGGAGATTCAAGATCTCTTGCAATTCATCCAGCAACAACGACTCATAGTCAGCTTGCTCCTGAGGAGCAGTTATCTGCAGGGGTGACACCAGGATATGTAAGATTATCAATCGGTATTGAAAATGCCGAAGATATCATTGCAGATATTTCTCAAGCTATAGACAAAGCTTCAAAATAAAAAATATTTATCCCTCTTGGAAACAAGAGGGATAATTTTCTAGTTATATACTTAATTTTTTCGAAGAATTTTCTAAATAAAACTGATTTAAATTTTTATTTAGTATTTAATGCCTTAACTTAAAGGTAAATATGAAATTATATGTAGGAAATCTCCCATGGAGTGTCGACAACTCTCAATTAGAAGAATTATTTTCTGAATTTGGCAGTGTCATATCAGCAAATGTTATTACGGACAGAGATTCTAAAAGATCAAGAGGCTTTGGCTTTGTTGAATTAGAATCTGGAGGTCCAGAAGCAATTGAAGCCATGAATGACTCTGAACTTGAAGGTAGAAAACTAACAGTTAACGAAGCTAAGCCTAGAACTTAATAACTCACTGTTTGGTGCCCCTGCCAGGAATCGAACCTGGAGCTGCCACTTAGGAGGCGGCCGTTTTATCCGATTAAACTACAAGGGCTAAATTTAAAGTTTGGTAGGATTTTCTTGTCCTTCGTAGACTTCCTCAGGATCAAATAATTTCTCTTCTTCTACAAACTCTAAGTCTTTAAAGTTTTCTACTGATCTGTAGAAACAGGATTTATAACCTACGTGACAACTTGCGCCTGAGCCTTCCACTTCTACTTTAAAAATCACACAATCTTGATCGTCATCAACAAGAATTTCTTTGATATTTTGATAAAGACCGCTTGTTTCGCCTTTTTTCCACAACTGCTCTCTACTTCTGCTCCAATAATGGGCTAGTTTAGTCTCAATAGAGAGTTTTAAAGCCTCTTTGTTGAGATAACCGTGCATCAAGACCAGATTTGAGCTTTCTTCCATAGTTATTACTGGAATAAGGCCCTGACCATCGAACTTAGGCATGAATTCATTACCTTCTTCTACGGCTTCTATACTTATTCTCTTTCCAAAGTCCATATTTAATACTCAAATTTTGAATAGATATTATAGTTATAATAACGACCGAATTTAATTAATTTTAGTAATAACCGCATATTTAGATGCTAAAAACAGCAAATTTATCATACAAGTTTGATGATAAATATATTTTTTCAAATCTGAGCTTTGAATTCGCAAACGACAGTGTTTTTAAGCTCGTAGGAGATAACGGTTCTGGCAAATCGACTTTGCTGAAAATTCTTTCAGGCATCTATAAAAATTATGAAGGAGAATTATCTTTTCCAGATGATAATTTAGTATTTTATTCGGGTCATAAATCTGGATTAAAAAATAATTTATCTCCTAGAGAAAACATTTATTTTGATATCAGACTGCCTGAAATTTCTCATTCCCAGATTAATTCTGTTCTCGAACAGCTAGACCTTATTGATAATTCTGATATTCAGTCTGCATATCTATCAGAAGGGCAAAAACGAAAAATCAACATTGCAAGTTTTATGCTTTCAACAGCTAATCTCTATCTTCTTGACGAGCCTTTCAATAATTTAGATCGTAAAACGACTGATCTTCTTCAGGAAATCTTTGATATGAAAATAAATGCTGGAGCAAAAATTATTTTTTCATCTCACGATAGATCTAGTGATGATTTTCCTTTAATTGATATGAATCTTTTTAACTGATGATCTATCTTATAAAAATACTTAAAAAAGAATTTCTTATCTATTCAAGAAAGTCTTCATCTTTCATTAGCCCAGTTGTCTTTTTTTTGATTTCTATTTCTTTGTATCCAATTGGAATTTCCAACGATCCAGATATATTAAAAAATTTAGCTCCTGGTTTAATTTGGATTACTGTCCTGTTATCCACTTTAATATCTTTTCAAAATATATTTTCTGAAGACTATGAAGATGGCAGCATTGAGCTTTTATTGGCTTCTAGACAAAATCTTTCATTGATTGTTTTGGTCAAAATTTTTGTGAATTGGATTTTTAGTTGTTTGCCAATCATCATCCTTTCTGTTTCGTCTGTTTTTTTGCTTTATTTTCCTCAGGAGGGCTTAAAACCCTTAATCATAAGTTTGTTAATTGGAACTCCTACCATTTGTCTTTTTGGAGCGCTAGCTGGAGCACTTTCACTTGGAAAAAATAGCATCACTGGACCTGCCTTGATGTTGCCTTTAAGTTTGCCTGTCTTGATACTAGGTACTCAGGCGATTAATTACTCATTGAATGGCATTAACTTTTCTTCAAACATTTTGTTACTTACAGCAATACTTGTTTTTTTGTTGCCGATTATTTTGTTTGCTTCAGTTGGGGCATTGAAACTCCATTTTAATTAGATATGTTTCAGGCATTAAAGAATTTTTATCACAAACTTGGGTCTTTTCCCTGGTTTTACAAAATCTCTGGCAAAGTAATTCCAATTGTGGGATTTTTCAGTATTTTATTGATAGTCATTTCTTCTATTTGGGGCTTATTTTTCTCTCCTACTGATGCGGTTCAAGGTGATGTTTATCGAATAATATATTTTCATGTTCCTGCGGTATCTGTATCTCAAGTCATCTATTATTCAATGTCTGTTGCGGCAGGAGTTTTTTTAATATGGCGTATGAAAATGGCAGGAGTCTATATTAAAAGCCTTGCTCCAATAGGTGCAGCTTTTACCTTTATTGGATTGCTAAGCGGAGCTATCTGGGGACAGCCAACTTGGGGAACTTGGTGGGTATGGGATGCCCGCTTGACCTCTACTTTAGTGCTCTTTTTATTTTATTTGGCAATCATTGGTATGCAATCGACTTTTGCCTCAAGAAAGTCTGCCGATACCGCGGTTTCTATAATAACTTTGGTTGGGGTTGTAAATCTTCCGATAGTAAAAAAATCAGTTGATTGGTGGAATACCCTTCATCAACCTGCATCAATATCTATTTCCGGAGAGTCCTCTATTTCCAGTGAAATGCTTATCCCATTACTACTCTCAATTTTAGGAATTTATTTGTTTGTTTTTTTTACTGGACTACTTTTTATGAGAGCAGAAATATCTTCCAGAGAGCAAAACAAGGAATGGTTCAAAAAACTTTCAAGCAATAATTAACTATGGATTTCGGAGAATTTAACATCCATATCTGGTCGGTTGTTTCAATAACGGGATTTATTTGCTTGCTATTAATTTATTTGCCACTGGTAAAAATCAAAAAGAACGAATCCAAGATAAAAAGTAATGAAACAACATAGATTAAAAAGACTTTATGGAGTTCTGTTCATAGTTTTTTGTTCAGCCCTTGCATTCGTTTTGGTTTATTTTGCCATCAGAGACAATGTAAATTTATTTTACTCACCGTCAGATTTGTTTGAGAGTCCACCTCAAGGAAGAAATGCAATTAGAGCAGGAGGTTTAGTTGAAATTGGAAGTCTAAGAAGATCAAAAGACTCCTTAGAAATAGAATTCATAATTACTGACTTAAAAAAATCTATTGCAGTGAATTACACTGGTATTCTTCCAGATTTATTTAAAGAAAATGCTGGAGTAGTTGCTACAGGCTACTTTGACAAAAACAAGATGAGTCTTGATGCTTATCAAATTTTAGCTAAGCATGATGAAAACTATGTTCCTAAAGAAGTAAAAAAGGCTCTTGAAAAATGATTCCAGAAGTAGGTTTATTGTTTTTAGTTCTAGCTTTTAGCATTTCAAGTTTTTATGTCTTCGGTAACTCTTTCTCGTTTTATAGAAATATCAATTTCATTATTTCCCCTAAAATAGTTTATCTGTTTTTTTTCAGTGTTCTATTGAGTTTTATATGTCTTGAAATAAGTTTTTTAACCGACGATTTTAGTGTTTTGTATGTGGCAAATAACTCAAATGAGAATCTTCCTGATTATTATAAATTTGCTGCACTATGGGGTGGTCATGAAGGTTCTATGCTTTTGTATCTTTTATTTCTTAGTCTCTGGACTTTGATTTTCTACTTAAAATCTCAATCTGGTTTTGGCATATTTTTTCTATTCGTCATATTTTCCCTTTTTTCGGGTTTTGTTATCTTTACTTCAAATCCTTTCGAAAGATTACTCCCTTTCTCTCCCGAAGGAGGTTTGGATTTAAATCCTTTGCTGCAAGATTTTGCTTTTACTATTCATCCGCCGACCCTTTATCTTGGCTATACCGCTCTGACTTTACCATTTGCTATTGCGATGGCGCGTTGCGTAGACCCAAGTTATAAAAATTGGGCAAGCGATTTAAAATATTGGTCAGTAATTTCTTGGTCATTTTTAACTTTGGGTATCGCACTGGGTAGTTGGTGGGCTTACTATGAACTTGGTTGGGGAGGTTGGTGGTTTTGGGATCCAGTTGAAAATTCCTCTTTAATACCCTGGCTTATTGCAACGGCATTAATTCATTCTGCAATAGCCACCTCTAAGAGAAATATTTTTTCTAAATGGACGGTGCTTTTATCTTTAGGTGCAATTTTATCCAGCTACATTGGCTTATTTTTAGTTAGGTCTGGGATTGTTACTTCAGTTCATACTTTTGCCTTAGACCCTGAAAGAGGCCTGATTCTTCTTTTCATAATTTTATTTGTTTTAATTTTTTCTTTGATTATTTACTCGAGCTCAAAACTAACCGATTTAAGTTATACATATGCATCTATTCTTTCTAGAGAATTTTTCTTTTTAATTAATAACGTATTTTTAATTATTTTGGCGGTTGCTATTCTTTTTGGGACTATTTATCCAATAATCTATGAGATCTTTTCTGGAGGAAAAGATATTTCTGTAGGCAAGCCTTATTTTGATTCAGTAACCGTACCCATTGCTTTCTTTTTGGCTTTTTTTCAAGGATTTGGAATTCTTAGTAATTGGTCTTCAAGAACAACCGAACCTAAGACAATGTACGCTTATTTTGCAATTTTAATTTTATTGACTGCTAGTTTGAGTGCGCTCTTTTTAAATAATATTTCAGTATCAATCACAGTAACGAACTTAATGATTTCTGGCATTTTGGCAGGTCTAATTTATTACGCTTTTTTACAAATAAAAAATTCCAGAAAAGTGAATTTATCAATGGGATTTTCACATTTTGGAATAGCAGTAATGATTTTAGGAATAGGACTTGTTTCATCTTTAGAATCTCAAAAAGAGTTAATCGCCTTCAAGGAAAAGCCATTTGAATTGGAAAATTATAAAATCACTTACCTTGGAGAAGAAAAAAACGTTGCTCAAAATTTCTCATCAGATGAAGTAAGTTTCAAAGTGGAAAATTTAAATCAGGAGTTTAATTTGATTGCTGAGAAAAGGTATTATCCGGTTTCAAAATCAATAATGACTGAAGCGGCAATACATCCTTCTGTTAAAGAAGATCTCTATATTTCTATTGGCGACCAGGTTGAAGAGGGTTGGGTAGTAAAAGCGCAATTGAAGCCTTTTGTTAGACTCATTTGGCTGGGAGCTTTGATAATGGCTTTTGGAGGATTTTTGAGTTTGTTTAGATTTAAAAGCTTATGAAAATCACTAGATATATAGGTTATTTTTCTTTAATTTTGACTTTATTTATCTTCTCTATTTTTTTTATAAATCTTTTTGAAGAGAAAGAGGTAAATTTTCCAGAAAGAAATCTTCCCTTAGGAGAGATAAAAACCTTTGATGGAAATCTTCTGGATGTAAGTTTATTAAAAAAAAATGAATTTTCTTTATTAAACGTCTGGGCTACATGGTGTATCAATTGTAAGTTAGAACATGGTTTTTTGATGGCAAAAAAGGCCGAAGGTTGGAACATTGTTGGTTTGAACTATAAAGACGATTTAGAAAAAGCATTTAAATGGTTGGATCAATATGGAAATCCTTATTTTGTAAATCTTTATGATCAAGATGGCACATATGGCTTTAACCTCGGAGTATCCGGGGCACCAGAAACTTATCTTCTTAAAAAGGATAAAATTTTACAAAAACACATTGGCATCATGTCTGAAAAAGTTTGGAAAGATAAATTTATTCCCCTAATCAAGTAATAAAATGTTTTTCTTGATATCAGTTTTTTTACTATCTTTTTCCTTGGAAGCAAAGAATATTTACGAGTTTTCAAATGAAAATTTGGAGAAAGATTTTATTGAGCTATCGCAGGAAGTGAGTTGTCCTCTTTGTGCTGGATCCTCTATAGCAGAATCTGATTCCGACATAGCAAACGATTTGAAAA